>JAYWBS010000256.1:0-3183 GCA_043781295.1 Polaromonas sp. | reverse complement strand
AACTGACTCCCAAAACGTTACTAGAAAACACAGCGCTAGCGCCGGTTGCGAGGGAGCCAAGCAGCAAACGTTTGCCCGTGGCTGTTGGTGAAAGGGTTTGCTTGATTGGGGGTGTGGTCATATCACAAACTTCCCGCCATATTCACCTTTGATAGGCTGACCAACAACCGTCCAACCTGCATCCAAAGGCAAGAAAGGGTTATCGCCGTTATGGCCTGTGTTGTCAGTCCATGCCAGTTTCGATTCAACGCTAGCAAACGGCAAGCCATACGTTTGATCCATGGCCGTCCACGCGGCATCCAGCACAGCGCCATTGTTGGCAAAAATCCACGATGCGTTGATGTCTATCATTGGGCAGCCTTGCACAGGTCCAGAATTGTTAAAAATTTCGGCGCTCTATACGACCGATCCGTGCCCAAGTGGCTGTAAGCGAACTTGCAGCCGCCGGGGGAGAGTTGATTTAGAGATATGCGTTCAGCCGACAGGTGGGCAAGATTAACGCCTAGCAGCATCTTGCCGCCAGCGATCTGATAAAGCTGGTTATTTTGAAATAGGTAAAGACTGGAGCCGTTTTCACGATCCTTGCTGATGAGAATCCCGGCCCGTGTTGGTAAAAATATGCTGAAATTCCTGCCGACACCGTTCTGCCATTTTCGGCTCGCTATGCCACAGTCAAAAATAAAATCCGGATAGGGTATGTCCTCGACGGTTCCATCCCGTGCCAGCAACCTGAATGGCGTGTACTCATAGTGACGGTTCCATGGTCGCACCGCAATGTTTGAGTTAGTACTTGATGACATGCTGGTATCACCATTGTTCAGAAGAAACTTGTCCAGATACTTTAAATAAACGGGACTAAAAATTTCATCGTAACGGACGGACAAAGGCAGGGGCGGTTGCCCGGGCCGTATCCACATGGTCGGGTAGCCTTCGCCAGTCTTATCAATCCGCTCAAACTGCTTGCGGTAGGTGTCGCCCGGCTCCAAATAATTGATCAGAAAGCCATCCCATCCGTCATTGAGCGACTCATAGGATACGCCCCTCGGGTAATTCTCATCCTCAGGTGGCTTCAAATAACTAGCCGGTGGCTCGGCACCCGGCTCGAATCGCTTGACCTCTATGACATCACCATTCGGCTCAATACGAACCTCGCGCATGTTTGAATACAGAATTTTTATGCCACCATTTGGGCCATTGGGTTCGGTTAAGTGAGTGTGCGCAATGATGAACGTGCCTTTACGTCGGTCAAAACCCCAGATGCCCGCATCGTTGGCGATGGATTTGATCGTTTTGTTTTTGAAGTTGACCAAGGCCACACGCGATGGACTGTTATATTCGCCCAGCTCGGCGCTGGCACCCTCTTGCAAAGTGGTCATCACATATTGGTTGTCATCGACCCAATAAGAAAAACCCAGGTCCTGCAGGCCCGTTTTAAAGGCATCGACGCGCCTGTCCAAAATCGGCTTCGTCTGAGCGTGGCTGTCGGTCATAAAAAATCCGGTCAAACATAAAACCAAGGCTGCAACGATCTGTCGATGATGGGTAGGCTTTGTTGTCATGCTGTTTTTGTTGAAGGGGTGAGCGTGGTCGGCGGGTTGGTATGCAAAGTGTGCCCTGAATTTTGTGAACCAGATTCCCGCCAGTGCAGGGATGACGGATGTTTTGAAGTGATTTTGAATTGAAAGTAGCTGTTTTCAGATGCATAATCAGCCTACAGCCCAATAGATACGGGCGCAAGCAGCTCCTAAATTAATAGTAGCAGGTCGGATTAACCCAAGGGGCGTAACCCGACAGATGCACGGGTTTAGATCTGGTGTCGGGTTACGCTTTGCTAACCCGACCTACAACTACGACTATGACCTTTAAATTTGAATTGGACAGGTTTATATTTTGAATTGGTCGGACTTTGAATAAGGTTTAAACTGTAATTCACAGTGAATAGACAGTGACTACAAGCGCTGTTTCATCAATAGACGGAGCCTGAACATGACAACCATTAACACACCCAAAAACGCGCCGACAAAATCTGCGAATGGAAAGTTGCTCTTGGTCGGGCGAAATGCTTCTAGTGGCACATTTGTTCGTATCTCTGACCCTGCCATCAAGCCGAGAGTAGAGAAGCTGAAAAAAGAGCTATCTAAAGACCCGGAAGCAGCTCGGCGTTTCATGGAGCGAGTCGGTTACCTGACGCCTAAAGGCAACGTCTCAGCACGCTACGCTTGAGCTGACCGTTGGAATTCCAGGATATTTATCAGCGCCTTCCAGGCTTGGTGCTGGGTTTTCATGGGTGCGACGAAAAAGTCGGCGAAGCCGTTCTGTCCGGCAGACCAATAAATTCGGGCGCGAGCAGCTCCTAAATTAATAGTAACTTTACAACGCCTTGCGCGCCGTGACCAGGCGCTGCTCCAGGTAGGCGCCGTAAAAATCGGGCACGGCAATGCCAACCAGCCGCTCGGCCAGCTCCTGGCCCTGGCTGCCCAAAAACAGCACGGTGGGGGTGAAGCTGGCTTTCCAGGCTTTGGCTTGGCTACCGGCTGTGGTGGGCTGGCCGTCAAAGCCGGTCAGGGGCGTGCTTTTGTCTGTCACGTCGAGTTGCCAGGCTTGCAGGCCATCGCTCAGCCGCGCGGGCAACAGGTAGCTGCGGCGCACCAACTCGCAGTACACGCAGCCGGGCAAGCTGATCAATATCACCAGTGGCTCGCCCTTGGCCTTGGCGGCAAGAGCTGCTTGCGGTAATGATGTGGGGACGGGCAAGGCGGTGTCTTTGGCGTATGTCCACGCAGTGGGCAGGGCACAGCTAATCGCTAACGTTTTTGCAAAAGTTTTTGAGAATTGCCGCCTGCTGCGTTGCATGTCAAATCACCTGGTTGCCTTTAAGTTCAGACAACTTTGCGTCCGGGTAGTTCAACACGCTGCGCAGTACCTCGTCGGTGTGCTGGCCCAGCAGCGGCGGCGGCAGGTCACACCGCACAGGTGTGGCACTCAGTTTGATGGGGCTGGACACCAGGCGTAAATCGCTTTGGTGTGGGTGCTGCCAGTGCGTCACCATGCCTCTAGTCGCAATGTGCGGGTCGGCAAACACCTCGGCCAAATTATTGATCGCGCCGCATGGCACCTTGGCAGCTTCAAGCGCGGCCAGCCAGTCGGCTTTGCGCCGCGTGCGCATCACGGCTTCCAGTATCG
>JAYWBS010000255.1:0-3183 GCA_043781295.1 Polaromonas sp. | reverse complement strand
CGATATCCTCGTGAATTCTGCGGGCATCACGAAATTTGTTGCTCATCGCGATCTGGAGGGCGTCGATGCAACTGATTTTCAGCGCATTTTTGCGGTTAATGTGGTGGGCGCATTTCAGATGTCGCGCGCAGCGCAAGCGCATTTGAAGCGATCGGGTGACGGGGCCATCATCAACGTTTCGTCAATATCTGGTTCGACAGGTGATGGCAGCTCCATTCCATACGCTGCTTCAAAAGGCGCCTTGAACACAATGACATTATCTTTAGCTCGTGCCCTTGCGCCGGAAATCCGCGTCAACGCCGTTTGTCCGGATTACATTTCCGGTCGCTGGCTTAGTGAAGGCGTAGGCGTAGATGCAGCTGAGAAAATCCTTAACGGTGCGCGCGAAAAATCGCCACTAAATAAAGTGGCCTCACCGGACGACATCGCGGAAACCATTGTTTGGCTCGCACAAGGCGCAAGGCTCATCACCGGTACACACATCGTTGTTGATGCGGGAATCAGGTTAGGAAAGTGACCGTTCTCTTTTCCTCGAGGTTGAGCTGGGGGCTGTAGCGCGGCAAATAAAAACAGCTCCATTTGGTCGATCCACTCGGCTGCCCAAGCCTTGACAGGCTTGCTGTGATGAATCCGCAAATTGCTCGCACGCGCGCTTGATGGGCTTTTAAATCCTCTGAAACCGGGCTGAATAGGGAGCTTGACCGAGTTTGAGGCCAATTTATGCCGGAATAGGGCTAAAAAACGGCCATTTCGAGGATCATTTAAGCCTGTAGCCCTATGGATTCGGGCGTAAGCAGCTATTAAAAAATGAGCGGTTGCAAAAATTTGATGTGGATACCTATTTGCTTAACTGATGCAAAAATCATAAAATTGCATCACTTAACCAATCAAGCATCATATGCGTACCACCCTCACCTTAGAAGACGATGCATTTGCCACCGCACAAGCCTACGCAAAAGCCCGCGCCATCAAGCTTGGGCAAGCCGTGTCAGAGCTGATACGACGCAGTAGTGTTGAAAAAATGCCCTTCAAACAAACGGGCGGTGTCTGGGTATTTGACTTGCCTGCGGATACCCCCAGAGCCACCGAGGCCCAGGTCAAAGAGCTGCTGGAAGATGCGTCTTGAGTGCAACAAATGTTCACCTGCTTGACGCCAACGCCCTGATTGCGCTTTGCTGGCCTGCGCATGAGCACCACCGGCGCATGCTGGCTTGGTTTAAAGCCCACGCGACACAGGGCTGGGCAAGCTGCGCGCTGACCCAAAGCGCTTTTATTCGGGTCGTGATGCAGCCTGCGTTTTCAGGTCCGACAGCAGCAAAAATTGCGGTCAGCGATGCAGCCGAGCTGCTGCTGCGCAACACCAGCCATGCCCAGCACAGCTTTTTGAACCTTGACTTTGGCTTTGCCGATGTCATGGCCACGTGTACGGGTGGGCTGTATGGGCATCGGCAGATCACCGATGCTTATCTGCTGACAGCAGCCATCAAAAACGGGATGAAGCTGCTGTCGTTTGATGCGGGCATACCGAGCTTGCTGGCCACGCAAGCCGAGCGGCAAGCCAGCATCAGCACCCCAGCCTAAAGGGGCACCGCCGTCGTGGCCTTCACCCTGTCCAGCACAAAGCTGGTTTTGCAGTCTTGCACGCTGGGGTGCTTGAGCAGCGTGTCCATCACAAAGCGGCTGTAGTGCGCCATGTCTTGCACCACGACGCGTAAAAAGTAGTCCATCTCGCCCGTCAGCGCCACGCATTCCACCACCTCGGGCCAGGCCTGCACGCTGGCGCGAAAGAGGTCCATCGGGTTGCGCTTGTGGCTCTCGGTGTGCTTTTCCAGCCGCACATTGAGGTGCGCCGTCAGGCTCAGGCCCACGCTTTCGGGCTTGACGAGGGCTACATAGCGGTCAATCACCCCAGACTCTTCAAGCCGCTTGACGCGCCGCAGCACTGCGCTGGGCGACAGGCTGACCTGCTCGGCCAGTTGGTCGTAGGTGGCGCGGCCGTCTAGTTGCAGGCTGCGCAAAATGTGCCTGTCTAGCTTGTCTAGTGTTTCCATGCTTGTTATTTTGCAGGAATATTGCGTTTTAAACAAATTCAAGCATTAACTTGCATGAAAATTGTTCAGTCGCGCCGTTAAAGTTGAGCCATCACTCTGGAGAAACGCATGAACGCGAACCTGTTTTTCGAATCTGGCGCAGCCTGGCCCAACCCCATGGGCACCGACGGTTTTGAGTTCATTGAATACGCCGCGCCCGACCCGCAGGCCATGGGTGCGGTGTTTGAACGCATGGGTTTCACGCCGATTGCCAAACACCGCCACAAGAACGTGCTGCTCTACCGCCAGGGCGGCATCAACTTCATCATCAACGCCGAGCCGGATTCGTTTGCGCAGCGCTTTGCGCGCCAGCACGGGCCCAGCGTGTGCGCGATTGCCTTCAGGGTGCAGGACGCCAAAGCCGCATACGAACGCGCCATTTCCCTGGGTGCCTGGGGCTATGCGGGGGCAGCCGGGCCAGGCGAGCTGAACATCCCGGCCATCAAAGGCATTGGCGATTCGATCATTTACTTTATTGATAAGTGGCGAGGTAAAGGCGGCGCGCAGCCGGGCGCGATTGGCAACATCGGGTTTTATGACGTGGACTTTGAGCCTCTTCCAGGCATCAGCGCCGACGCATTGAATCCAGAAGGCCACGGCCTGACCTACATCGACCACCTGACCCACAACGTGCACCGGGGCCGCATGAACGAGTGGGCGGGCTTTTACGAGCGGCTGTTCAACTTTCGCGAGATTCGTTACTTTGACATTGAAGGCCAGGTGACTGGCGTGAAAAGCAAAGCCATGACCAGCCCGTGCGGCAAAATCCGCATCCCCATCAATGAAGAAGGCAACGAGAAAGCCGGGCAAATTCAGGAGTACCTGGACAAATACCACGGTGAAGGCATTCAGCATATCGCCATGGGCAGCGGCGACTTGATGGCCACCGTTGACCAGATGCGAAGCAGAGGCGTGAAGCTGCTGGACACAATCGACACCTACTATGAGCTGATCGACAAGCGCATCCCCGGCCACGGCGAGAACGTGGTCGAGTTGCACAGACGCAAGGTGCTGGTGGACGGCAAAAAAGGCGCACTGCTGCTGCAGATCTTCAGCGAAAACCAGCTCGGCCCGATCTTCTTCGAGTTCATCC
>JAYWBS010000254.1:0-26376 GCA_043781295.1 Polaromonas sp. | reverse complement strand
TGACGAGCCTTGACCCCGGCACTGACTCCACAGTTAGGGCTGCTTGGTTCCCCACCTGACCCGGTTGGCCGCTTTACCATGCGGGAAGGCTCGTCACTTCTGATTGTACTGGACTGTTTTTTTTAGTTTCCGTGTAAGAACACTCACTTGAAATCGACCTATAAATATTGGGCAATTTTGTCCAATATCACTAGGGTAATTACTATGAAAATTATTTTGGCTCTTGTAGCCGTTTGCGTGGGTGTTTTGGCTGGCTGTGCTGGCATGAACGATGAGCAAATGAAAAAAGAAGAGATGATGAAAAAAGAGGAAATGATGAAGAAGGAAGAAATGATGAAAAAAGACGCAATGAAGAAGTAACTTCATGCGTTGATGGTCCATGTTGCCTGCACCGTGTGCGGGGGCAATATGTGGCCTTCAGTCAAAAGCTTCGCCCTTAGAATCAAGGGCATGTCGTATCTAGTACTAGCCCGCAAATACCGCCCGAAAAACTTCTCTGAGATGGTGGGGCAGTCGCATGTGGTGCAAGCCCTTGGCAATGCCTTGAGAACCCAGCGTTTGCACCATGCTTACCTGTTTACGGGCACACGGGGCGTGGGCAAGACCACCATTTCGCGCATTTTGGCCAAGTCGCTGAACTGCATTGACACCGATGGGCAGGGCGGCATTACCGCTACGCCTTGCGGGGTGTGCCAGGCCTGCACTGATATTGATAGCGGGCGGTTTGTGGACTATACCGAGCTGGACGCTGCGTCCAACCGGGGCGTGGACGAAATTGCGCAGTTGCTGGAGCAAGCCGTTTACAAACCCGTGGTGGGGCGCTTCAAGGTCTTCATGATTGACGAGGTGCACATGCTGACGAACACGGCGTTCAACGCCATGCTCAAAACGCTGGAAGAGCCGCCTGAATACCTGAAATTTGTACTGGCCACGACCGACCCACAAAAAGTGCCTGCAACTGTGCTGTCACGTTGCCTGCAATTCAACCTGCGGCCCATGGCGCCTGAGACGATTCTGGAGCATCTGGGCCATGTGCTGGGTATTGAAAACGTGCCGTCAGAGCCGCAAGCGCTGCGCTTGCTGGCCCGGGCCGCGCGCGGCTCGATGCGCGATGCGCTGTCATTGACTGACCAGGCGATTGCCTTCGGCTCGGGCGCGCTGGGAGAAGCCAGCGTGCGCCTGATGCTGGGCAGTGTGGATCGCAGCTATGTTTTCAAGCTGCTCGATGCGCTGGCGCGGGGCGATGGCAAAACGGTGGTGGAAACGTCTGAGGCATTGCGTGTCAATGGCCTGAGCGCTGCATCTACCTTGGAGGAAATGACCACCGTGCTGCAACGCATGGCGGTGCTGCAAGCCGTGCCTGACGTGATGGCCAAGTCGCTTGAATCTGATGAGGACACCGACCCTGAAGCGACCGAGACGGCCCGGCTGGCGCAAACCCTGCCGCCTGACGAAACCCAGTTGCTCTACAGCTTGTGCCTGCATGGGCGCGGTGAGCTGGGCCTGGCGCCTGATGAGTATGCGGCGCTGACGATGGTGCTGCTGCGTTTGCTGGCGTTTAAGCCCGCGGGCTCTGCTGCTGCATCAGCAACACCCAAAACGGGGAGCGCCGCCGAGCCTGGAAAAAAGCCTCAGAGCTTGCCTGAGCCTGCTCGGGTTGTAGCGCAGCCTGCTGCATTGCCAGTAGCGGTTGAAAAGCCTGAAACGACACTAAAAACACCTGAAAATAGCGTTTTTTCAGCATCAAATCAGCCTTTAGCCCAATCAATTCGGGCGCAAGCAGCTCCTGAATTAGTAGCGCTACAAACGACGGCAGTTGAACCATCAGCCCCTGCTAAAACCGAGCTGGGCGATTTTTGGGCCGTTCTGGTCACTCAGCTTATCGCCAGCGATGTCGTCAAAACCATGGTCCGTGAGCTGGCATTGCAGTCACAGCTGATGGCCAACGATGGCGCGGTGTGGTTGCTGCGGGTTGAAAGCCCGTCGCTCAACAGCCCAGCCAATATTGACAAGCTGCAAGCCGCCATCAACGCAGAGCAGCAGGGAGAGCCCGCCGTTCAACTGACGGTAGAAATCGGCCCCGTGACTGACACCCCCGTGCGCCGCAACCAGGCCCTGGCCAAAGAACGTCTGAGCCAAGCCGAAGCGCTGATCAACAACGACCCGTTTGTGCAAGACATGGTGCGCAACTGGGGCGGCAAAGTCGTGTCTGGGAGCATCAAACACACTGTCCACGCAACCGTAGCTGGTACCGCCCAGCCGATATGATCAGCGCATATTAAAAACTCATTTTTAAAGGAAAAAACATGTTTAACAAAGGGCAACTCGCCGGACTCATGAAGCAGGCGCAGGCCATGCAAGACAATATGAAAAAAGCTCAAGACGAGCTGGCATTCATGGAGGTCACGGCTGAATCAGGCTCAGGCCTGGTCAAGGTCACCATGACCTGCAAGCATGAGGTCAAACGGGTGGAGATTGCTCCCAGTTTGCTGACTGATGACAAAGACATGATTGAAGACCTGGTGGCCGCAGCTTTCAACGCTGCCGTTCGAAAGGCTGAAGAGCTTGCCGCCGAAAAGATGGGCAAAATTACCGCTGGCATGCCAAGCCTGCCTGGTGGCATGAAGATGCCCTTCTGACCGCCTGATGCTTTGCGGGAAAGACCAACCGACGCACGCAGTGCCCGGTTGCTCTGTCCCCAACTGATCAGATATCCCCGAATTCTCCACACGCGGCAACCACAAATGCAAACAAATGCTCTGGAAGGCCTGACCCAAGCCCTGCGCAAGTTGCCTGGCGTGGGTGCCAAGTCAGCGGCGCGCATGGCGTTTCATTTGCTGCAGCACGACAAGAGCGCTGCCTTGCAAATTGCCAAGGCACTCGAATATGCGGTGGCCAGCATCAAGCACTGCACGCTGTGCAATACCCTGACCGAGCTGGATGTGTGCAGCACCTGTGCCAGCCCACAGCGCGACCGAAGTAAATTGTGCGTGGTTGAAACGCCCGCCGACCAAGCCGCACTTGAACGAACGCTGGCCTACAAAGGTTTGTATTTTGTGTTGATGGGCAAGCTGAGCCCACTAGATGGCATTGGCCCGCACGACATTGGCCTGCAAAAGCTGTTTGACCGCGTGGTGCCCAAAAACGCTGAGGGCCAGATTGTGCCCGTTGACGAGCGAGAAGTTCAAGAAGTGATTTTGGCGACCAACTTCACTGCCGAAGGCGAGGCCACAGCCCACGTGATTGCCCAGGCCTTGAAGGCGCGTGGTGTTCAAGTCACTCGCCTGGCGCGCGGCGTGCCGGTGGGCAGTGAGCTGGAGTACGTAGACCTGGGCACCATTGCCCATGCCCTGGTAGACAGGCGATAGAAAATGATATTTAATTTACTATAATTTCAATAGCTGCTTACGCCCGTAAAATAAGGGCTGCAGGCATAAACACATATCAAAAAGGCCTTTGAAAATGACTTTTACCCGTTTTACCATCGCTTACTGGTGCGTTCTGGTAGCGGCTATTTTGCCGATTGTCTGTGCCGGTATTGCCAAGTACGGCATGTTTGGCAAGTCCAGGCGCGATGGTGGTTATGACAACAACAACCCGCGCACCTGGCTGGCCAAACAAGCCGACTGGCGCGCCAGAGCCAATGCCGCGCAGGCCAATACCTTTGAGGCCTTGCCGTTTTTCTTTGCAGCGGTGATCATCGCGCACCAGCTGCAAGCACGACAGGCGCTGGTGGATATTTTTGCGTTCATGTTTGTGGTGCTGCGCATCGCCTACATCGTGATGTACGTGGCCGATATGGCCACCACCCGAAGCGCACTGTGGGTCAGCGCACTGGCTATCAACATTGCCATCCTCTTCATAGGGTTTCGCTGATACAACACGCATGCCTCAGTAACGATTCGTAAGTACCTGCCGTTTTACGGTACAAACCCGCACGGGATGATACCGATGCGGGTTTTTTTATGCCTTGTTAAGCTCATGAGAAGCTAAAAAAAACAAGGATTTTCGACATGATGACCCGAGCCAGCATCTCCCGCAGAACCTTCGCCACAGGCACGGTGCTAAGCGCTGCAAGTCTGGCGTTTCCGGTTTTGCATGCAGAGGGCAAGCTCGAAAAAACCAAAATTGCATTGGCTGTGGGTGGCAAGGCCGCGTTTTACTATTTACCGCTCACGATCTCCGAGCAACTGGGGTACTTCAAGGCCGAAGGACTGGACCTTGAAATCAGTGACTTTTCAGGTGGTGCGCGCGCGCTCCAGGCTGTGGTTGGCGGCTCTGCGGATGTGTGCTCGGGTGCGTTCGAGCACACCATCAACCTGCAAGCCAAAAACCAGATGTTTCGCGCCTTTGTCTTGCAGGGCAGGGCGCCACAAATTGCGTTTGGCGTGTCTACCAAAAACCTGCCCAACTACAAATCTATTAAAGACCTCAAAGGTAAAAGAATTGGTGTGTCCGCACCCGGCTCATCGACCAACATGATGGCCAATCTGGTGCTGTCGCGTGGTGGTCTGCAGGCCAGTGATGTGAGCTTTATTGGTGTGGGTACAGCAGCAGGTGCCCTGAGCGCGATGCGCTCGGGCCAGATTGATGCCATGAGCAATACCGACCCTGTCATGACCATGCTGGAGCAAAAAGGCGAGGTCAAAATCATCAGCGACACCCGTACCCTGAAGGGCACGCTCGACGTGTTTGGCGGCACCATGCCCGCTGCCTGTTTGTACGCGCCGGTGGAGTTCATTCAGAAGCACCCGAACACCTGCCAGGCGCTGGCCAACGCCATCGTGCACGGCCTGAAATGGCTGCAAACGGCGGGGCCGGGTGACATCATCAAGACCGTGCCTGAAAGCTACCTGCTAGGCGACCGGGCGCTGTACCTGGCGTCCTTCAACAAGGTGCGCGAATCCATTTCACCCGATGGGTTGATTCCCGAAGACGGCCCGCGTACCGCGCTCAGGGCACTGAGCAGCTTTGACCCCACCATCAAGGCAGACAAGATTGATTTGTCAAAAACCTATACCAACGAGTTTGCGCGCCGTGCCAAGGACCGCTTCAAGGCTTGATTAGGTTAACGCATGAGTGGTTCCGACTACAGGCCGCCCTTAGGCGGAACAGCCCCCTCGGGGGGCAGCGCAGTACGCGAAGCGACAAGCGTGGGGGCCACATTCGCTTTAGAGCTGGAAGGCATCACCTGCAGCTTTCGCTCGCAAGACAAACTTGGGGCAGCTTACACCGCCGTTGGCAACACCACACTGCGCATTCGCGCAGGCGAGTTTGTATCTGTTGTTGGGCCCACGGGCTGCGGCAAATCGACTTTGCTCAATATTGCTGCGGGGCTGCTTGCACCGTCGTTGGGCAGTGTCAAGGTGTTTGGTCAGCCGCTTGAAGGCATCAACAAGCGGGCAGGCTATATGTTTCAGTCCGATGCGCTGATGCCCTGGCGCAGCGCGATTGACAACGTGATGGTTGGGCTACAGTACCGGGGCGTACCCGAGCCTGATGCCCGCAGCCAGGCGCATGCCTGGCTGCGGGCGGGTTGGGCTGGGCGGCTTTGGCAGTCGTTATCCGCACGAGTTGTCGGGCGGCATGCGCAAACGCACCGCCCTGGCGCAGGTGCTGGCGTTGGACCCAGACATTATTTTGATGGACGAGCCCTTCAGCGCGCTGGACATTCAGACGCGCCAACTGATGGAAAACGAAGTGCTCGCGCTGTGGGCTGCCAAAAAGAAAGCTGTGCTTTTTATTACCCATGACCTGGACGAAGCCATTGCCATGAGCGACCGCGTGGTGGTTCTGTCCGCTGGGCCGGCAACCCACCCGATTGGCGAGTTTGCCGTCGACCTGGCGCGCCCGCGTGACGTTGCCGAGGTACGCAGCAACCCCCGTTTTATCGAGCTGCATACGCAAATCTGGCATGTCTTGCGCGATGAGGTGTTGAAGGGCTACGCACAACAACTGAAAGTTGCCTGATGTTGCAAGCTATGACTTGATATGGCTTGATATGTGGCGCTATATCAAACCTTCTGAAAGCAATATGCGGATCTGGCAGTTGGGCTTGCTGGTCGTCATACTGGCCGCCTGGCAACTGGCTTCGCGAGACCAGCAAATCGCGTTTTTCCTGGGGGAGCCGGTTGTGGTCGCTGGCCGCGTGTGGAGCTGGTTCATGCCTTTCGGTTTTGCTGAAAGCCGCCTGTTTCCTGATGGCTTGCCGGGCAGGGCAGACATTTATCTGCACTTGGGTACAACGCTGCTTGAGACGGTTTTGGCTTTCTGCATTGGCACGCTGCTGGGCCTGGTTTGCGGTTTGTGGCTGGCGCTTGCGCCCACTGCCAGTGCGATTTTGGACCCCTACATCAAAGCCGCCAACGCCATGCCGCGCGTGATTTTGGCCCCCATCTTTGCACTGTGGTTTGGGCTGGGTATCTGGAGCAAGGTGGCGCTGGCTGTGACGCTGGTGTTCTTTATCGTGTTCTTCAATGTCTATCAGGGCGTCAAGGAAGTCAGCCCCACCATATTGAACAATGCCCGCATGCTGGGAGCCAACCAGCGGCAACTGCTGCGTACCGTGTATTTGCCGAGCGCAACGAGCTGGGTGTTTTCAAGCCTGCATACGTCCGTGGGCCTGGCTTTTGTGGGGGCTGTAGTCGGTGAGTACCTGGGTTCTGCACGCGGTGTGGGTTACCTGATTTTGCAGGCGGAAGGCACGTTTGACGTGAACACCGTGTTTGCGGGTATCGTGGTTCTTACCGCCTTTGCGCTGTTGCTGGACGGCATGGTTGGTCGGGTTGAAAAGCGCCTCATGAAGTGGCAACCGCGCAGTGGCGTGACTGAAAAACTTTGAAACGCTAAACGTCAAACGCTAAAAACTAAAGACAACAAAAATTAGCGCCGTTTGCTTTTCACAATGGCCTTGCCAGTGCTTTTGCTACTGCTTTTACTTTTGCCGGTGCTGCGCTTGCCCGACTGGCTTTTCACAGGCAAAAACACCACCACCTGATGCCCCAGCTTGAAAGCGCTGGTGGCGCTGACGCTGTTCCATTCCGCCACGCTGGCTGCGCTTAAACCGTAGCGTTTGGCGATGGTTGCCACTGTTTCGCCTTTGCGGGCTTTGACGGTGGTACGGCGGGTGACGATTTCCGGTGCCAGCGACATTTGGGCGTTGTCGGCCACCTGGCTGGCAACGTCTGTTTCCATTTTTGCGGAGCGCGGCACCAGCAAGGTGGAGCCGGCTTTGATCAGCATGCGTGGCGGAATGTTGTTAACGGCGCGCAAGTCATGCTCGCTCATGCCAACACGCTTGGCTGCATCGCTGACGCTCAAGGTAGACGGCGCAGTCCAGGCGGTCCAGCTCGCGTACTGGCCCTGGCTGTAGGCATCAAAGTTGCGCTGAAAAATGACGGCGTTGTCCCAGGGCAGCAAAATTTGTGGCGTACCTGATGCAATGATGACGGGCCTATGCGCAGAAGGGTTGAGCGCCTTGAAATCCTCTACCTTCACGTCAGCGAGTTTGGCAGCAAGCGCCACATCAATGTCCCGGCCAAGTTGCACTTGTTGAAAGTAGGGGTGGTTTTCAATCAGCGGCAGCTCAGCCCGAAAGCCTTGTGGGTTGGCTACGATGTTTTTAACGGCTTGCAGCTTGGGCACATACAGCCGCGTCTCTAGAGGCATGTTGAGGTCTAAATAACCGACACCCAGCCCGGCTTTCTGGTTGCGCGCAATGGCGCGGCCGACGCTGCCTTCACCCCAGTTGTAAGCGGCCAGAGCCAGGTGCCAGTCGCCAAACATGCCGTAGAGTTTTTGCAGGTAGTCAAGCGCTGCACGGGTTGATGCCAGCACGTCGCGGCGGTCATCGCGAAAAGCATTTTGTTTGAGGGAAAAGTATTTGCCGGTGGCGGGCATGAACTGCCACATGCCAGCGGCTTTGGCGCTCGACACGGCTTGCGGGTTAAAGGCGCTTTCAATGAACGGCAGCAGGGCCAGCTCGGTTGGCATTTGGCGCCGCTCCAGCTCTTCAACAATATGAAACAGGTACTTGCTGGAGCGCTCGGTCATGCGCTGGATGTAGTCGGGACGGCTGGCATACCACTGCTCGCGGTCAGTGACCAGCGGGTCTTGCAAGTCAGGCATGGCAAAGCCACGGCGTATGCGGTCCCACAGTTCTTTGGGCGGCTCGGCAGATGTTATTTTTAAGCCGCCGACCTGACCTGGCGTGATGTTTTTTAGTGGCCCCCCAGGGATTTGCGGGGCAGTTGTGGTGGCTGTCGAAGAGGTTAAAACCGGGTCGCCCGGCATGCCCGGCTTGCTCGCGCAACCCGCCAGAAGTAAAGCACAAAGCAAGGTGGCGGGTAAGTGATGAAGCTTCATTTGAATTGGTTTTTCCATTGCCTGATGGCGGCAAATACTGAAATGTCATCATGGGCTGCTGCATCAAAATGCCTGGCAGAAGTCTTGAGCGCGGCTTGCCGGGTGCGCAAAAACGGGTTGATCAGCAGTTCCTGGGCAATTGAAGTCGGTAGCGTGGGATGATCGGCTTCGCGCAATTTTACGCATTGCGCATGGTAGGTGGTCAGCGCACTGTTGTCAGGATCTACCGCCAGGGCAAAGCGCAGATTGCTGAGCGTGTATTCGTGGGTGCAGCAGACCATCGTGTTGCCGGGCAGCGCGGCCAATTTGTCAAGGGATGCCAGCATCTGCGCGGGCGTGCCTTCAAACAGTCTGCCGCATCCGCCTGAAAATAAAGTGTCGCCACAAAACAGCAAGGGTTTGCCATTCACGTCTGGCGTGTAAAAAGCAATGTGGCCTGAAGTATGGCCGGGTACATCAATGATTTGAAAATCCAGATCCATTGCCGTGGCGATGTCGCCACCCTTCAGCGGTAGATAAGGCCCGGGAATGCTTTCACTGGCAGGCCCGTACACTTTGGCACCTGTTACGTTGCGCAACGCATCTACGCCACCCGTATGGTCAGCATGGTGGTGCGTGACTAGAATTGACGTTAGCTGCAAGGCGTTTTCTTGCAGCACGCGTTGCACAGGCGCGGCATCGCCGGGGTCAACCACCAGGGCGCGCTGGCCATCATGCAGCAGCCAGAGGTAGTTATCAGCAAAGGCAGGGATGGGAATTAGTTTCAACATGCAGTGGTCCAGATGAACTCTGAAATTATAGGTTTGACTCGCTGGCTTAAAACCTCACCGGGGCAATATATGCTGGCGTGGGAGAGCGGGCAGTTTGATCTGGCTGTCAGTGATATTTTTGGTTACCACGCGCTTCAATTGGGCTTTGCTGAATTGAATGCCTTGCGGGCCAACCGCATGCCGCACCAGTGGCTGGCAGCCACCAGTTTGCCGTGCGCACCTGACGCTGGGACTTCCATCGCCGCCCCGAGTTCCCGGCTGCGGGCTGCGCTGGTGACGGATTCAGGCGCTTTGCCTTTCCCAGCCAACAGCCTGGACCTGCTGGTGCTGCCGCATACGCTTGAACTCAGCGACGACCCGCACGCCACATTGCGTGAGGTAGAGCGCGTGCTGGTACCTGAAGGCCGCGTGGTGATCAGCGGTTTGAACCCAGCGAGTCTGTGGGGCCTGCGGCAGCGGCGTGCGCACTTTTACCAGCGCTTTGGCTATGCTGATTTGTTCTTGCCCGAAGCCGGGGAGTTCATTGGCTACTGGCGGCTGCGGGATTGGCTGCGATTGCTTAGCTTTGAGGTAGAGTCAGCCCGGTTTGGCTGCTACCGCCCAGCGTTTGCGACTGACAAGTGGTTGTCACGGTTTGAATGGATGGACAGGGCTGGCACACGCTGGTGGCCCATTTTTGGTGCCGTGTACTTTCTGGTGGCTGTCAAGCGTGTACGCGGCATGCGCCTGCTGGAACCCGCCTGGAAGACACGCAAAACAGTGGCTCCTGCACCCGCTGTGGTGGCCAATAAAGAACCGAATCTCAACTTATTTATTGACTAAGCCTGAAAATTAACGAATGCTTGACACGCAACAAAACACACCAACACAGCCTGTTGTCATCTACACCGATGGTGCCTGCAAAGGCAACCCAGGCCCCGGCGGCTGGGGCGCAGTACTTACCCAAGGATGTGTTGAGAAAGAAATCTTTGGTGGTGAGCTGGGCACCACCAATAACCGCATGGAGCTCTCAGCCGTGATTGAGGCGCTGACGGCTTTGAAGCGGCCTTGTCAGGTGACCCTGTACCTCGACAGCGAGTATGTGCGCAAAGGCATCACCGAATGGATTCATGGCTGGAAAGCCAGGGGCTGGCGCACGGCGGCCAAGGCACCGGTTAAAAATGTTGATTTGTGGCAGCGACTGGATGCGCTGGTGGCCAGCAGTGGCCACAAGATTGACTGGCGCTGGGTCAAAGGCCATGCGGGTGACCCTGGCAACGAACGCGCGGACGGCCTGGCGAACAAAGGCGTTGAACGGGCATTGGGACGGATTTAATGCCGCCCTGCCATTGATTCGTGCTTGAGCTGCACGCACTATGAGTATGCATAGCATCAAGCCTGAACGCCTGCCGCGGCCGCGCGTAAAGCCGTTGTAAAGCTGCTGCACACCTCAGGTAACAGAGACCCTTCAACACTGAAAATACGAGGCTGTCCTGATATATTGGAAGTTTGTTTCATTTGTTAACAACTTACGAATCCCATGGCATCAAAGGTAATTTACACAGTGGTCGCAATTGTCGGTATTGCAGTGGCATCCGGCGCCGCATGGTGGTATCAAAAACCTCAGGCATCTTCAGGCGGCGATAGCGTTTCTCTGGCTGCAACAGGCGTGCCCAGCTCGGGCGCTGCTGCCGTACCGGCACAAGGTGCAGCCAGTGCCAGCGGCAAGCCGCCATCGGTGGAGATTGCCAAGGTTGAAATCATGCGGCTTACCGACGATACGCAGGCAGTCGGCAGCCTTCGCTCACGCCGGGGTGTTGTGCTCCGGCCCGAGGTGAGTGGGCGCATCACGCAGCTCAACTTTACCGATGGCCAGCGGGTACGCAAAGGGCAATTGCTGGTGCAGTTTGACGATCAGTTGACGCAAGCGCAAGTGCAGCAAAGCCAGGCAGAACTATCAATCGCCCAAGCCAACCAGAAGCGCAACCAGGAACTGGTGTCGCAAAATTTTATCAGCCAACGCTCGCTTGACGAAAGCGCTGCTAATCTGCAAGTAGCACAGGCCAAACTGGCGCTGTCCAAAGCCACTGCTGACCGCTTGAAAATCATTGCACCGTTCGATGGCATTGTGGGTATCCGCCAGGTGAATGTGGGTGACTACCTCAAGGATGGTGCCGACATCGTCAACATCGAAGACATTGACGCAATTTTTGTGGACTTCAGGTTGCCCGAGCGTTTTCAGTCCAAGGTCAAACGTGGCCAAACGGCCGCGCTTGATATTGACGCACTGCCGGGCCGAAAATATACGGCGCTGGTCGAAGCCATTGACCCCCTGATTGACGCAAACGGTCGCTCAGTAGGTGTGCGCGGCTGTATTGACAACCGCCAATTGCAGCTGCGTCCCGGCATGTTTGCACGTGTCAATGCCGTTTTTGGCGTGCGCGAAACGGCGCGGGTGATTCCTGAAGAAGCCATCATTCCGCTAGGCGGAAAACAGTTTGTCATCAGACTGCTGCCTGGGCCTAGCGCGCAGACCCGAACCACCCAGCGCATGGAGGTCAAAGTAGGTCTGCGCCGGCCTGGCAAGGTGGAAATTCTTGAAGGCCTGGAGGCCGATGACAGCGTGGTGGCAAGTGGCCAGCAGCGCGTGCAAAAAGACGGAACTGTCGTTACCGTGCTGGACATGTCAGCGCGTGGGGCAAGAGCCGGAGCGGACGGAACTGCTGCGCCAGCAGCAACCGCTGCATCGGCACCTGTTGCGTCAAAACCTGCCGCATCAGCACCTAGTATGGTGGCCGCTGTCAAACCAGCATTGCCGATGGGGCCTAACCCCTGCGGCGATGTCAAGCCGGAATCTGCAAAACCTGCACAAAAAACCGGAAAAGCCTAACTCGTTGATTTAAACAAGTCGTCAAGCCAAGTCTGTAAAGGCACATCATGCAACTCGCTGAAATCTCCATTCGTCGCCCGGTATTTGCCACCGTTTTGTCACTGCTTGTGTTGCTGATAGGCGCAGTGAGCTTGACCAAGCTGTCTGTGCGTGAGTACCCGAAAATTGATGAACCTGTCGTCACGGTCAGCGTGAAGTACGCCGGTGCGTCGGCCGAGGTGATGGAGTCACAAGTCACCAAGCCTTTGGAAGACTCGATTGCCGGTATTGATGCGGTCGATGTCATCACCTCCATCAGCCGCGCCGAGCAAACCCAAATCACCGTGCGCTTTCGGCTTGAAAAAGACGCCGACACCGCCGCTGCCGAGGTGCGCGACCGTACATCCCGCGTGCGAAATAAACTGCCACAGGCTGTCGAAGAGCCCGTGATTGCCAAGGTTGAGGCCGATGCCTTCCCGGTGATCTGGTTGTCTTTTACCAGCGACAGCATGAATGGCTTGCAAATCAACGATTTGGTCAACCGCATTGTCAAACCGCGCTTGCAAACCGTCACTGGCGCTGCTGACGTTCGTATTTTTGGTGAACGCAAATACGCCATGCGCGTCTGGCTGGACCCCGACAAACTCGCTGCTTACAAGCTGACCACGCAAGACGCTGAAGACGCCATTCGCCGCAGCAATCTGGAAGTGCCTGCGGGCCGCATTGAATCGACCCAGCGCGAGTTCAGCGTCACGTCGCAAACCGATTTGTCGCGGCCATCCCAGTTCTCAGACATCATCATTAAAAACGCCAACGGTTTTCCGGTGCGCATTCGCGATATTGGCCGGGTAGAAGAAGCCGCCGCCGATGAGCGCAGCGGCTCGCGTTTGAACGGCAAGGTGGCTATTACTGCTGGTGTGATTCGTCAGGCGACGGCCAATCCGCTGGACTTGAGCAATGGTGTGCGAGCGATGATTCCCAAGCTCAAAGCTGACTTGCCGCCGGGCGTGTCGATTGACATTGCCAACGACAACTCGGTGTTCATTGCCAAGTCGATTGACAGCGTTTTCAGAACCATCATTGAAGCCATTGTGCTGGTGGCGCTGGTGATTTTTGTTTTCTTGCGCACGCTGCGCGCGTCCATCATTCCCATTGTCACGATTCCAGTGTGTTTGATTGGTACGTTTGCATTGATGGCGTTGGCGGGCTTTAGTATCAATACGCTGACACTGCTGGCGTTGGTGCTGGCAATTGGTTTGGTAGTGGACGATGCGATTGTGGTTCTGGAGAATATATTTCGGCATATTGAAGAAGGACTGGATCCTTTTTCAGCCTCCATCAAAGGCGTGCGTGAGGTGGGTTTTGCGGTTGTCGCGATGACCTTGACGCTCGCCGCCGTGTACGCACCGCTGGCGTTTACGCCGGGCCGCACGGGCCGTTTGTTCATTGAGTTTGCCCTGGCACTGGCGGGTGCTGTGGTGGTGTCTGGCTTTATTGCCTTGACCTTGTCGCCCATGATGTGCTCGCTGCTGCTCAAACATAACGCCAAGCCAAGCTGGTTTGACCGCACCATGGAAAAGCTGCTGAACAAGCTCACGTCAGACTACCAGGCCGTGCTGAACTGGCTGGTGACCACCGGCTATGACCGCCACCACCAGCAGCGCGGGTTTGGCAACGCGTTCAAACGTGTTTTTCTGAACACGCGCTGGATTGTGGTGGCCATCATGTTTGTGTGCGCAGGTGCGATTGCCTGGGTGCTGCCCGGCATGAAGCGCGAGCTGTCGCCCCTTGAAGATCGTGGCCAGGTGCTGGCTGTTGTTACGGCGCCCGATGGTGCCACACTGGGCTACACCAACCGCTATGTGGCGGCGATTGAGCGTTTGGGCGAGCCGTACAAGGAGTTTGACCGGATTTTTGTCTCGTCCGGCAATCCCACTGTGTCGCAAGCCAACGTATTTTTCAGGGCTATTGACTGGGACTTGCGCAAGCGTACCACGCTGGAAATAGCGCGCGAGCTGCAACCCAAGCTCGCTGGCTTGCCCGGCGTCACAGCCTTCCCGATCACGCCGCCATCATTGGGCCAGGGCTTTCGCGAGCGGCCCGTTAACTTTGTGATTGTGACGACTGACAGCTACCAAAACCTGGCCGCTGTCACGCGCCAGTTCATGGACGAGATTGCCAAAAATCCTGGTATTTTGAGCGCTGACATTGACCTGCGACTGAACAAACCTGAACTCAAAATTGACGTGGACCGCGACAAAGCCGCTGACCTCGGTGTCAGTGTCGAGGTGATAGCCAGAGCCGTTGAAACCATGCTGGGCGGCAGGCAGGTCACGCGTTACAAGCGCGATGGGGACCAGTTTGACGTGATTGTGCAAACTGCTGAATCGGGACGCAATACGCCTGACGATGTGGAGAAGATTTTTGTACGTGGCCGCAACGAGGCCATGATTCCGCTGGCCAGCCTGGTCAAGGTGCGTGAGTCGGTTGCACCGCGTGAGTTGAACCACTTCAGCCAGCGCCGTTCGGTGTCCATCACGGCCAATCTGGCGGCTGATTATTCACTGGGCCAAGCGCTGGACTTTTTGGATGGCACAGCCACCAAACTGCTCAAGCCCGGCTACACCACCGACTTGAATGGCACGTCACGTGAATTCAAAAACTCGCAAGGCTCGCTCATCATCGTGTTTGGCTTGTCGCTGCTGTTTATCTTTTTGGTGCTGGCCGCGCAGTTTGAAAGCTTCATTGACCCGCTGGTGATCATGCTGTCTGTGCCGCTGTCGATGATTGGCGCGCTGTTGGCACTCAAGTGGTCAGGCGGCTCGCTCAATGTGTATTCACAAATTGGTCTTATCACCCTGGTGGGCCTGATTACCAAACACGGTATTTTGATTGTTGAATTTACCAACCAGTTGCGCGAGGCCGGCATGGAGATGACCGACGCACTGGTCAAGGCCGCGTCGCAGCGGCTGCGCCCAATTTTGATGACTACTGGCGCGATGGTGCTTGGCGCGGTGCCTCTGGCCTTTGCCCACGGCGCAGGTGCTGAAAGCCGCACGCAAATTGGCTGGGTGATTGTGGGTGGCATGTCGCTGGGCACGCTGCTAACCATCTTTGTGGTACCCACCATGTACACGCTGTTTGCCCGCAAAGCGATACCGGGCGAGAACAAGGCGGTAGCTAAAGAAGAGCCGGATGCGCCTTTGGTTCACCCCGAGTATGTAGCTAAATGATGCCGTCGAACATTAACACGTCGATTGCATCACCAAGCGCCACATTATCCTGCGCGTGATGCAAAACAATTAGCCCATTGGCCTGGGCCATCGAGCTTAAAACGCCTGAGCCCTGGTTGCCTGTGGTTTTGACCTGAAGCGTGCCGTCAGCCGCAGTAGACACCCAGCCGCGCTGGTATTCAGTCCGGCCTGGTTTTTTGCGCATCGCCTCCAGGCTGCGCGCTTTTAGAAGTGGTTGCGGCGCATCCGTTGCGCCCATCATCTGTAGCAGTGCAGGGCGTACAAACGCCAGAAAAGTCACCATTACCGCGACCGGGTTGCCAGGTAGCCCGAACAAAATAGCGTTGTTTTGGGTACTATTATTTTCATAGCTTCTTGCGCCCGAATCCATTGGGCTAGAGGCCAATTTAATATCTAAAAAAGACTCTAAAACAGCTTTTTTGATGCGCCCAACAGCCATAGGCCTGCCTGGCCGCATGGCAATCCGCCAGAAAGCCACATCGCCCAGTTTTTTCATCATCGCCTTGGTGTGGTCGGCCTCACCAACACTCACGCCGCCCGAGGTGATGATGGCGTCGGCTTGTGCTGCGGCTTGCGTAAATGCTGCTTCAAGTGCAGCAGGGTCATCGCGCACCACCCCCATGTCGATCACTTGGCAACCCATGCGGCTCAAGAGGCCGTAAACGGTGTAGCGGTTGCTGTCGTACACCGCACCTTCACGCGGTGCCTCGCCCAGGGACAAAATCTCATCGCCTGTTGAAAAATAAGCGACTCTCAACTTGCGATAGCAAGGTACGGTTTTAAGACCCAAAGAGGCTGCCAGCCCAAGCCTTGCGGGCGTGAGCAGCTCACCTTTCAAGAGCGCTGACTTGCCTTGCATCAAGTCTTCGCCCCGGTGGCGGCGGTTGTCACCGGGTTTCAACAGTTTGGGTGGGATAGTGATGTTTTGGTGATCGACGGACACAAACTCTTGCGGCACTACCGTGTCCTGGCCCACCGGCATGATGGCACCGGTCATGATCTTGACGCACTGTCCGGTACCCACTGTGCCTTGCCACGCCTTGCCTGCAAACGCAGTGCCTATGACTTGCAACGTCAAAGACTCGGCATTAAGTTGCTGCCCGTCAAACGCATAACCATCCATGGCTGAATTGTCGTGCGGGGGCACATCAAATGGGGACACCACATCAGCGGCCAGTACCCGCCCCAGTGCTTCAAACAAAGGCAGCTGATGTGTTTCTTGAACTGGCGTAACCAGCTTTGACAAGAACACCAAAACGTCGCTCGCAGACAGCGCCTGCGGGTCGTAGCCCTGTAGTTCTGTAGCGATTTCAGCCAGCGTTTTCATCAAGACGTACGTGATTCGAGTTGATGCAATTCAGCCAGGGTGTTGGCATTGAAAAATGCTTTCACGTCATCACCCGGCAGGTTGAACGGCACATGCGCTACTTTGTGCTGCGCCGTCCAGGCATCAATTTTTCGGCCACCGCCCTGGGTAAAGTGGTGCAGGCTTTCGAGCATGTGCGTGCCCATCAGGCAGAAGACAGGTTGCGCTCTGATTTGGCCGTCTTCTTCAGGGGCGCTGGCGACTGCAAAGTCAGCACCCTGCAAAGTAAAAGCATCAGCCAGTCGCGCGACCAGATCATGTGGGAAGAGTGGCGTGTCGCAAGGCACGGTCAGCAAGTAAGGCGTTTCGCAGCGCTCCAGCCCGGTCATAAAACCCGCCAGCGGCCCAGCATAGTCGCCCATGCTGGTACTGTCTGGCCACACGGGTACACCAAACGATTCATACGCTGCCAGGTTGCGATTCGCGTTGATCATCACGTCACCCACCTGCGGGCTCAAGCGCAGCAGTGTGTGCAGCGCCAGCGGCACGCCATTGAAGTTTTGCAGGCCCTTGTCAACCCCGCCCATGCGCGAGCCGCGGCCCCCGGCCAGAATGACGGCGGTGATGGCTTCGATGTGCATGGGTGCAGTGAAGTCTTCGTTTAACATCTAACCTCCGATATAGCTCATCTCGACGCGCTTTTTCCCGTCTGTGGGCAGGCTTTGATCAGCGGGCAGCGCGGCACGCAGTTCTGAGTAACGGTCATCACGCTTGTGCCAAATATGGCCGACAGCGCTTGAGATTTGATCGTCGCTGTAGTCGCCGCGTAGCAGGGCGCGCAGGTCATGCCCCTGGCTGGCAAACAGGCATAAAAACAGCTTGCCTTCAGTCGACAGGCGTGCGCGGTTGCAGTCGCTGCAAAATGCTTGGGTGACGCTGCTAATCACACCAATCTCGCCACCGCCATCCGCATAGCGCCAGCGCTCAGCCGTCTCGCCCAGGTAGTTCGCTTCAATCGCAGCAACGGGAAACTCAGCGTTGATGCGCTCAATCACTTGGGCTGATGCCAGTACCTCGTCCATGCGCCATCCGTTGGTCGCGCCTACGTCCATGTATTCAATAAAGCGCAGCACATTGCCTGAATGGCGAAAGTGCTTAGCCATCGGCAAAATTTCTTGATCGTTCGTACCACGTTTGACGACCATGTTGATCTTGATCGGCAGCAAACCAACCTTGTTGGCCACTTCAATGCCGCGCAACACATCGGCCACCGGAAAGTCCACATCATTCATGCGCCTGAAAATTGCGTCGTCCATCGCGTCCAGGCTAACCGTCACGCGCTGCAAGCCTGCGTCTTTCAGGGTCTGGGCTTTTTTAGCCAGCAGCGAAGCATTGGTCGTCAGCGTGATGTCCAGTGGCTTGCCAGCCACCGTGGTCATGCGGGCCAGCATCTCGATCAGCACTTCCAGGTTTTTGCGTAGCAGCGGCTCACCGCCCGTCAGGCGGATTTTCTCGACCCCATGCGCTACAAAAATGCGGGCCAGCCGTGCAATCTCTTCAAAACTGAGCAGCGCTGTTTGCGGCAAAAACGCATAGTCCTTGTTGAACACCTCGCTCGGCATGCAGTAGCTGCACCTGAAATTGCAGCGGTCAGTAACACTGATGCGCAGGTCGCGCAGTGGCCGCGCCAAGGTGTCGCTGAGCAGGCCTGTGGGTAAGGGAAGTAGCTCGGGTATATGCGGCACGCTGCTCGCATGGCGTATGTCCGTCAGAGGAATGGTTTTTGTAGTCACGCTGTGAGTCTAAAACAATCAAACGCAGCGCGCGCCATCAACTTCAATACACACACCGCTAATAAAGTCCGCCTCGTCGCTGGCCAGGTACAGCGCCGCGTTGGCCACGTCCAGCGCCGTTGAAAAGCGCCCCAGCGGGATGCTGCTTCTGAACCTGGCTTTGCGCTCCTCGTCCAGCGGCCCGCCTGCAAACTCGGCTGACAAACCCGTGTCGGGGTTAAACACCGGGTTGATACAGTTCACGCGAATGTTGTCAGGCCCCAGCTCAGCGGCCAGGGACTTGGATGTGGTGATGACCGCACCCTTGCTGCCGTTGTACCAGGTCAGGCCCGGGCGCGGGCGCACGCCTGCGGTGGAGGCAATGTTGATAAAACTGCCGCCGCCATTGGCCTTGAAGTAGGGCACGGCGTGGATGGTGCTGAGGTAAATACTTTTGACATTGATGGCATAGCACTTGTCAAAGTCGTCTTCACTCACGCTAAGGGCAGGCTGGTTGCGGTGCGTCCAGCCAGCGTTGTTGACCATCACGTCCAGCTTGCCGTGGCGTGCAATCGCCGCCTCTACCAGCGCTTTGACCTGCGCTGAATTGGTTACGTCAGCCTGAAAGAACGAAGCCACACCGCCCGTTTTAACAATCGCCGCCACCACCGCCTCGCCCATGGCAGCGTTGATGTCATTGACGATGATGCTAGCTCCCTCCGCCGCCAATCGTCGGGCAATGCCATCGCCAATGCCGCCGCCGGAGCCTGTAACGATGATGGATTTGTTTTTTAGTCTCATGGTTGTTTTATTTGCTATTTAATTAGGAGCTGCTTGTGCCCGTATTTATTGGGCTGCAGGTCAATATAATAGGGTAAATCGAGATCTTCTGGCGGTTTTGGAAATATCTTTACTTCTCGCACGATTTAGTTTTCGCATCCCAGCGCCCGCCAGAGTCGAGGCAACGATCTGTCTCATCGAAAAACATGTATCCAGACAGCGTGACGGTAAAAACCAGTCACGTGATGCGATACCGCCACTTACCCATGCTTCACCGCCACAGTCTTCAAAACAGTAAACCCAAGCAAAGCCTCAAACCCCTTCTCCCGCCCATACCCAGACGATTTCACGCCGCCAAATGGCAGTTCCACCCCGCCGCCTGCACCGTAGTTGTTGATGAAAACCTGGCCAGCACGGACTTTTTTGGCCATTCGGAATTGGCGTGCGCCGTCTTGCGTCCACACGCCGGCTACCAAACCGAAGGGGGTGGCGTTGGCCAGCTCAATGGCATGCGCTTCGTCTTTGAAGGGCATGGCACAGAGGATTGGGCCAAAGACTTCTTCTTGTGCCAGGCGATGCATCACGGGCACGTCGCGCAGCAGGGTGGGCGCCTGGTAAAAGCCTGTGTCTGGCGCTTCGTCAACAATCTGGCCCTGCGCCACCATGGGGATGCCTGCTACCTGTGCGTCGCTTAAAAAGTCCCACACGCGCTGCTGCTGGCTTTGGCGGATGAGCGGGCCCACGTCCAGGTCCATCGCGGCGGGGCCGACGCGCAGTGCTTCAAAAGCTGCGCCTAGCCGCTCCAACAACGGCTCGTAAATGCTTTGCTCAACTAAAAGCCGTGAGCCTGCCGAACAAGTTTGTCCGGCGTTTTGAGCTATGGCGTTGATGATGGTGGGGATGGCCTCGTCTAGATTGGCATCGGCGAAAACGATTTGCGGGCTTTTGCCGCCCAGCTCCAGCGTCACCGGGCAGTGGCGCACGGCTGCGACTTGTTGAATCAATGTGCCGACGCTGGGGCTGCCGGTAAAGCTGATGTGGGAAATAGCCGCATGCCGTGCCAGAGCATCGCCCACCTCGTAGCCGTAGCCAGTCACGATGTTGATCGCCCCCGCCGGAAAGCCCACCTCTGCTGCTAACTGCGCCACTCGAATGAGTGACAAACACGCATCTTCACTCGGCTTGACGACGCACACATTGCCCGCCGCCAGCGCCCCGCCGACGCTGCGGCCAAAAATCTGCATCGGGTAGTTCCACGGGATGATGTGACCTGTGACGCCGTGCGGTTCGCGCCAGGTCATCACGCTGTAGCCGTTTTGGTAAGGGATGGTGTCGCCGTGCAACTTGTCGCACGCGCCTGCGTAAAACTCAAAGCAGCGGGCCAAAGCCGCCACATCGGCACGCGCTTGCTTCGCGGGTTTACCGCAGTCGCGCTGCTCCAGCAGAGCCAGCTCGTCCGCATGCTTGGCGATTTTGTTTGACAGCTTCATCAAGAGCCGCCCTCGCTCGGCAGCAGTGATGTGTTGCCACACCAGATCAAAGCAATCTCGCGCGGCGGTGGTGGCGTTGTGAATATCCGCCGCATTGCTGCGCTGAATTTCGTCAAACGTCTGACCATCTGAGGGGTCAAGCACGGCGATGGTTTTGCCCGAAGAAGAGGCAACGGAGGTGTTGGCGATGTAGTTGAATTGCATGCCAACTATTTTGCGTCAAATGGCTTGCGGTTAAGGTGCATTGGCGCTACAGGGCGTAAAAAAGCCCGCTGTAGCGGGCTTTTTAGGGGCTACCTGTCAGCTTACTTTGCTGCGGTTGTAGGCGTGGAGTTTGCCGGGTCGGGCATGGACGACACGGGTGCAGCGACCTTTGGCATACCGGGCACAGCGGCTGGCGCACTGATGGCCGCAGGTGCTGCCATCGGGGCTGCCGGTGCGGCAACCGCCTCACCACCATGAACCTTCACTACCAGCGGCACAATCAGCAGTGCCACGATGTTGATGATCTTGATCAGTGGGTTAATTGCTGGGCCTGCGGTGTCTTTGTACGGGTCACCCACAGTGTCGCCAGTCACTGCGGCTTTGTGCGCCTCAGAGCCTTTACCGCCGTGGTTGCCGTCTTCAATGTACTTCTTGGCGTTGTCCCAGGCACCGCCACCAGTACACATCGAAATAGCCACAAACAGGCCGGTCACGATGGTGCCCATCAGCATACCGCCCAGTGCCTTGGGGCCGAGCAGCAAACCGACCAAAATCGGCACGATCACTGGCAGCAGAGACGGGATGATCATTTCCTTGATGGCTGATGTGGTCAACATGTCAACCGCAGCGCTGTAGTCAGGCTTGCGTTTGCCGGCCATGATCAGACCATCAGCAAATTGGCGGCGCACCTCAACCACCACCGAGCCCGCTGCGCGTCCCACGGCTTCCATGGCCATGGCACCAAACAAATAAGGAATCAAGCCACCAATAAACAAACCGACGATGACCATTGGGTCGCTCAAGTCAAAGCTGATGGCGCGGCCATAGCTCTCAAGTTTGTGGGTGTAGTCTGCAAACAGCACCAGTGCTGCCAGGCCGGCAGAGCCAATCGCGTAGCCCTTGGTCACGGCCTTGGTGGTGTTGCCTACTGCGTCGAGTGGGTCAGTGACGGCGCGCACTTCAGGCGGCATGTCAGCCATCTCGGCAATGCCGCCAGCGTTGTCGGTAATCGGGCCATAGGCATCCAGCGCAACCACAATACCGGCCATGCTCAGCATGGACGTTGCGGCAATGGCGATGCCAAACAGGCCCGCTAGTTTGTACGACACCAAAATAGCGATACAAACAAACACCACAGGCCATGCGGTAGAACGCATTGACACGCCAAGGCCCGCAATGATGTTGGTGCCGTGGCCAGTGGTAGATGCTTGCGCAATGTGCTTGACGGGCGCGTATTGTGTGCCGGTGTAGTACTCCGTCACCCACACTAAGGCAGCAGTCAGCACCAGGCCAACGGCGCAGGCACCGAACAATTTCATCTGGCTGCCTGTAGCCGTGATGGCGTTGTCAGGTATCAGCCACATCGTGACAAAGTAAAACGCTATCAAAGAAAGAATGCCCGCAATTGCCAGGCCTTTGTACAGCGCAGGCATCACGTTTTTCATACCGGGCGAAGCCTTGACGAAAAAGCAGCCAATGATGGACGCAACGATCGATACCGCACCAAGGGCCAGTGGGTAAAGCACCGCGTTAACCGGGCTGGCTGCTACCAGCAGCGCACCCAGCACCATGGTGGCGATCAGCGTCACGGCATAGGTTTCAAACAAGTCAGCAGCCATACCGGCGCAGTCACCGACGTTGTCACCCACGTTGTCGGCAATCACGGCCGGGTTGCGTGGGTCGTCTTCTGGAATGCCTGCTTCAACCTTGCCCACCAGGTCAGCGCCTACGTCGGCACCTTTGGTGAAAATACCGCCGCCCAGGCGCGCAAAGATGGAGATCAGCGATGAGCCGAACGCAAAACCAATCAGCGGGTTGAGCAGGTCAGCTAATTTTTTATCAGGCGTGTAGTTGCCGTTGCCGACCAAAAACCAGAAAAAAGCCGTCACGCCCAGCAGGCCCAGGCCCACCACCAGCATGCCGGTAATCGCGCCACCCCTGAAGGCGACATCAAGCGCAGGGCCAATGCCTTTGGTAGCGGCTTGCGCAGTGCGCACATTGGCGCGGACCGACACATTCATGCCAATAAAGCCACAAGCGCCTGACAGCACCGCGCCGACAACAAAGCCGATGGCGGTTTTACCGTCAAGAAAAAAACCTATCAGCACGGCCAGAACCACACCGACGATGGCGATGGTTTTGTATTGCCGAGCCAAATAGGCGGCGGCACCAGTTTGAATGGCGGCTGCAATCTCTTGCATGCGCGCATTGCCTGCGTCTTGGGAAAGAATCCAGCTGCGTGCCCAGATGCCGTAACCTACGGCGATGAGCCCACACACGAGCGCCAAAATGAGCGCTGAGTTACCTGTCATATTGAAATCTCCTACGGTCTTTTTGCTTGGAGAGTTGAAACGCATGCGTTTCAACCCGCTGCGCTGCTTCCTCGTTGCTCATGCTTGAGACGATTGGCCAACCCTCGAAATTTACCGCGAAAACATGACAACTTCGCGATTCGTCAGGCCTGAATCAGTAAAATGAGGGTAAATCCTAGTCTGCAATTTCACGGTTTCATTTTTTTTACTCACTAACAACAACCCACCATGTCATTAGATAAAGTCACCCCCGGTAAAAACGCGCCCGAGTCCTTCAACGTCATCATTGAAATCCCGATGAATGCTGACCCGGTGAAGTACGAGGTGGACAAAGAGTCGGGCGCGATTTTTGTGGACCGCTTCATGAGCACATCGATGCATTACCCGACCAATTACGGCTACGTGCCGCAAACATTGAGTGGTGATGGTGACCCGGTGGACGTGCTGGTCATCACGCCTGTGCCTTTGATACCCGGCGTCGTTGTGACGTGCCGTGCCATCGGTATTTTAAAAATGACAGATGAAGCCGGTGAAGACGGCAAGGTGCTGGCGGTGCCGATTGATAAAAAATGCTCGCTCTACAGCCACTGGAAAAAGCCAGAAGACATGAATCCGTTGCGCCTTAAAACCATTGCCCACTTTTTTGAACATTACAAAGATCTGGAAGAAGGCAAGTGGGTCAAGATAAGCGGCTGGGAAGGCCCTGACGCTGCCAAAAAGGAAATTACCGACGGCATTGCAAACTACGCGGCCTCCGGCAAGGCCTAGGCTCCTAACTGTCGCGCTGCGGATCAGGATAAATCAGGCCGTGAATCCGGCCTTTGTCTTGCCGTGGAAAAGGCTGCCAGGTGCCTTCCGCTTGTGCCAGCCGGTCAGCCACAGCCCACCAGGCGCTGGGGTTCAGCCCCATGCCAATGTGGCTGGCCAGCACCTCGATGTTTTCAGTCTGCGGGTTGGTTTGGCATGGCGCCTGAATACTCGCTTGCCATGCAACCACGCCATCGGTACGCGAGTAAATGCTGGTGGTAGGTACTGGCGGTGCGGTGGGCAAGTCGTAATTTTCAGACTCGTGTTCAATCTGGCGGCCACTGGCGAGTTGGTACACGCGCCAGGCGTTGGTCGATTTAGGTGAACCTGCAAACGGTGTGCCGAGCGTGATGACGCTACGCACTATATTCGGCATCTCTTTGGCCAATTCCCGCGCGTACACGCCGCCCAGGCTCCAGCCAATCAGGCTGACTTTACAGCCCGTGCTTTTGAATGTGCGCTCCAGGTTGCTTTTGGCTTCATCGATCACACCAGCGCGCGGGCCAAAATTAAAGCCTTGCTCCCATCCCCAGGGCTTGTAATTGAGTGACTGCAGGTAGTGGCGCAGCGGTACGGTAGAAGCATCGTTGGCAGACAGGCCAGGGAACACCATGACGGCATGGCCATCCCCCTTGGGCGCGCGTGCCAGCAAGGGCCATGCGGGTAGCAGCGATGAAAACTCCCAAAACGCGCGTAACTCAAGCGCCATCAGCCAAGCGCTGGGTGGCTGGTTGTGCGGCGTAGCGGAACTAGGTTTTGGCGGTTTTGCGTTTGGCAACTTTGTGTTTGGTGATGTTTTGAGCGACTGACTTGCCATGGCTGGATGCATTGGATTTTGAGGTTGTTTTAGGCTTCAAAAGAGTATCGCGGCGTGGCAGCGCTTTTGTGGAGGGTGGCTTGCCTAACTTCGCGCCTGTGATCACCTTGGCGACTGATTTCTTGAGGGGTTCTGGCGCAGTTTGCAGCAGCGCTTGTGCTTCTTCAAAAGCAGCCTCAATCGCCTTGGCCAGGTCATTCGCGTGTGGCAAGGCTTTTTTGTCAGCAATGATGCCAAAGTCAACATGACCCGCATAAGTTTGGATCGTGATGTTCAACGCCAGCCCGTGCATGATGATTGACAGTGGGTGGAAGCTTAAAAACCGAGCGCCCGCCAAATACAGGGGAACAGGGGTGCCGGGCACGTTGGATATCACCAGATTGGCCACCATCGGCAATTTGCTGGCGAGGCCGCCATTGCCCAATTTGCCATAGGCGTTTAAAGCCATCCTGGCTGCGCCGCCAACCAGCCACGGCGCTAGCAGGGAAGGGTAGTCGGTCGGTAGCAAGCCTTTCAAGCTCTGCATCGACATTTTGACTTTGGCGGTTGATGCCATGATGGCGTTCATGCGCTTGAGCGGATGCGCCAGGTGCGTACCCAACTCCACCAGCGTCATGCTGACCTGGTTACCGAGGTTGGTGGCATCCTTAGAGCCTTCCTCCCCGGCATCGCGCAGTGATACTGGCATGGCCGCGACAAGCGATTTTTGGGGCAGGCTGTGGTGCTGCGTCAGGTAGTTGCGCAGGGCCGTCGCGCAAATCCACAGCACAATATCATTGAATGAACCTCCCACCACTTTGCCCATGGCCTTACATTCAACTAACGGGATGGTCGCGGTGACAAACACGCGCTCGGTGGTGATACCTGCATTAAACGGTGTGGCGGGTGCCAGCTTTATCGACATTTTTGCTTTCATGCCCGTTGCGCTGCTGCCCGTTGATTGCTTGACCAACGTGCTGCCAAAGGTGGCTGCTGCGGTGGGCAGCGATTTAGCCGCTTTCATCAACTGGCCCAATGAGCTTGAAAACACCGAGCCAATCATCTTGCCGATTTTTAAATCAGATTCGCGCAGAGGTTTTTTGCTGAGATCAGGCGGCGGCACCTCGCGCGGGGAAGGCGTCAAGTCCAGCAGCGCATTGGCCAGCATCACGCCACCTTTGCCGTCGAGTGCTGCATGGTGAATTTTTGAGAAAAAGCCGCCAACTATTTTCCCGCCTTGTGATGCGGGGAGTTGAATACGGTCAAACACATAAAACTCCCAGAGCGGGAAGTTGCGGTCAATCAGCTCGCCATGCAGTTGCGCGCACAGCCTGTGGGCTTCAGCCAAGGTCATGGGCGCAGCCCCTTTTTTGGCTGAATCAGCCCGGCGAATATGAAAGCTGATGTCAACGCTGTCAGCTTCTACCCACAGGGGGTGCCCCAAGTCCAGCGGCATAAACACCAGTTTTCGGCTAAACACTGGGGCCAGGTGCATGCGCTTGCCAATGTGCGCCATCACGGCTTTGTGAAAGCTGCCTTTGAAATCTGCAGGTAGTTCGCAGAGGTTAAACGAACCGACATGCATCGGCATCTCGGGGGTTTCAAGGTAGAGAAAAGTGGCGTCAAGCCCGGTCAGTGATTTCATGTTTGCCTCCGTCATATCACCTTAACCG
>JAYWBS010000253.1:0-9665 GCA_043781295.1 Polaromonas sp. | reverse complement strand
ACCGCGTGTTTACCATGCTGATGGGCGACGAGGTAGAGCCGCGCCGCATCTTCATTGAAACCAACGCGCTGCGCGCTGCCAACATTGACGTTTGATATGACTGTTATGAACGATACGACACAAGCCCCACCCGCGCCCACCGAGCGCCCAGCGCTGCCTGACCAGCTCTCAACCGACGTGCGCAGCAAGCACCATGTTGCGGCTATTTTTGAGCACAACATCGGCATTCGCTTTAACGACAAAGAGCGCGTAGACGTCGAGGAATACTGCATCAGCGAAGGCTGGATCAAAGTGCCTGTCGGCAAAAAAGTTGACCGCAAAGGCTTTCCGCTGACGATCAAGCTCAAGGGCAAGGTTGAGGCGTTTTATAAGTAGGCTGTCAGCCAACTTGCCATGAAATTCGAACATCGCATATTCGAATTTCATGGCAAAGTTTTTGCTGGCGTCGGTTGAATAAAGTCCAAACACTCGCACGGCGCTATGAACTTAGGAGCTGTTTGCGCCCGAATCTATTGGGCTACAGGCCTAAAACATATCTGAAAACAGGCTAAAACAGCCTTTTTGATGCCCTTCAAGCTGCTTGCAGCTTCACATGCACCCGCTGGCCTAGGTGCGCGGCGATGTTGACCAGCGCATCGTGGGAGAAGCGTGACATGCCGCCAGGTAACAGTTCATTGATGCTGGCTTGCTTCAAGTTGCGCCTTGGAATCAGCTCGGTGAGTTTGCAAAATTTTGCGAAGCGTACCGAGACGGCGCTTAAGGCCAATACCCGTTAAAGACTTCAGGTCGTGATGAACCCGGAATTGCACATCAGCCCAATCATGTGGCACCTCCGTCAGCATGTAGCACACACGGTTCACAAAATGAATGCCGGGCGCTATCCATTGGTCAGGCCCTTCGCCTCCATCAAGTACTGACCAGACGTACTCAGTCGGGTAACTTCTAACCAGCTGTAAATCATGGCCGAAGGTCTCTAAGCCAAGGCCACCCCAAATATCGAACTCGGACTTGTCGTGCCGAAACGGGCGAAAGTGCTCGTAGAAAACGTCTTCGTGAAAAATAATCGGGGACATCATTTAGATATCGCAGTGCGGCGACAGCTGCGCATTCCACTCTTCCACGAGCTTGATTTTTTCAATGAAGCTTTCAATCGAATCAAAAGTCGGCAAGGTCATGTCGGCCGAAGTTGCGGCTCTTAGTTCGTCAAAGGTGTGCCATACGTGGTCGTCCTCGGTGGCCCCGTCGCTGAATGCCCACAGCTCTGCATAAAGCGCGGGGATTCCAAGCTGTTCTGCGATAAAAAACTCACCGGACTCGAAGCGGCTTCTCACAATTTCAAGGTCGGCTGTTGAAGCAATGCCTTTGAGCAATAGCTGCCCCCACGCTTTGAAATTAGCTCCGTCTCTGTACAAATAGCTAAAAACGCTGAACTTAAGCATTTGTTTTGCTTAGACAGAACTAGCGCCTAAAAAAACCTCTGCCCGGTGACGCGCTAAAAATGCGGGTTCGGGCCGAAAGCGCTCAGGCATCTCGATCTGATGTCCGTCTAGGGGAAGAAATGTTGTTTTTATAAAGGATTCGTCTCTAGCGACAAGCGCACTTGACAGCACAACACGCAAATCATCGGTCAATGAAATTAGCCCTTTGTCAAAAGCCCTGTCGTGTATCGCGGATAAGCACAGTCCGTTGCTTGGGTTGAGACGATTCGTTTTGTCGCGGCTCCAAGGAACGATATGACTGGCGATCAGCAGTCGCGGTTCAGATAAGCCAGACATGCAGCAGCGGCCGCGGTAACTGCTCAACACCGCGCGGCGAAAAAAGTGTTGCTTGATTCTTTGAGCCGTCAAAACTTGCCTTGTCTCGCCGGTAAAGTCTTCAGGTAACAAGACATCGCTTTCAGGTTGTAACTCCACATCCTCTTGATCTTGCGCGCTGTGCTGCAACATCAGCTGATGGCATTCCAATGCAAGCCGTTCCCAGTCTGCGTGAAATTCGTCCCACACAACACGGTCTAGTGCAGAGGCATTTCCAAGACCCGCCTTACCAGCGCCTGTAACGGCTGGGTCAATACTTGCGATGTTCAGCATCTTCATGGCCACGGCATCAGCAGTTCGACCGATTATTTTTGCCAATGCGATGATTTCTGGATTGCGCCCGTAAATTCGGCCATAGGGCAATTGGCAATACAGATGAAAAGCAAGTTTGACTTGTTCTTTTGTCCAAAGACCAATCGCCATTTTGTTGTCCCCGTGAGTAGATCAATGATGCTGCCAGTTTAATGACGACTTGATAAGAGTAGTCGTGAAGAGCGCCGTTGTAACCCAGGGCTTTGCCTGGGGTCACAGGTTGTCGTGATTGGTAGATTCAGTCGCCAAAGTTAGGCTTAAGTGCATGGAGTCCGAACTTGTCGATCACGCGCTTTCTTACGCTCCTCTCGTATCCAATCCTGTGTTTGTGCGCTTTGCGGTTGCCGCGCCATGCTGTCTAGGTATTTGATGCGCGTTTCAAGCTCCGCACATTCAGCTTTTAGGGCGGCGTAAGCTGCGCCGGGGCTGACTTGCGCTGTCATTGGCAATGGCAAAGGTTGTTCTGGGTTTGTGGCTTCAGCGGCAACTGGCACTTTGACGGCGGCCATCAGGTTTTGATTGGTGTTGGTTGCCACTTTGCTTGCTATTGCGCCGGCCGGGCAACCGCCGTCGCCGTAACTGACCTTGCCTTGTACAACGCATTTGGTGACGACGTTTGACTCGACGGGGCGGCTTTGAGCTGGTGGAGCGCCGGTTGCTCTGCTGGGCGGTTGTTCAGCCTTTGGGTAGACGGTCTCAATGGCTCTGCTTGGCTGTCTGCTGTTTTCCAGCCAATTAACCAACTTAAATCCCAAGTACAAGACAGCTACAAAGATCAATATCTTGAGGAGCCAGTTTGCAACTGAGCTTTCTGGAGGCGGGCTGAACGGCCGGTCACGGCCAGTTGTTTTGATGTCTTCTTGATTTGTCTTGCTCATTCAATCCTCCTTTTGTGTCGACACCCAACAATACCCCACCTTTTCAATGTCGCAAACCAAGTCGCAATCAAAGTCGCAAAAACTCCCGCACATATTGCAATAAACCCAATGCCGACATAGACTTAGCCCCTATGCCTAAGTCGCAAAAATTTACGCTTTATGACCAGCTCAGCCAGATGGAGCCGCTGCTGCCCAGTGAGCATGCGCTGGGGCCGCTGCTGGAGCAGGCGCATGAGCTGCAGGGTGCCGCCTACCGGCTGGGCGGGTTTTGTGCGCCTGATGCGCTGAAGGACTTGCGCACGCTGCTGCGCGCCATGAACTCGTATTACACCAACAAGATTGAAGGCCAACACACGCTGCCGCTGGAAATTGCGCAGGCGCTTGGCGGTGACTTTTCAAACGATGCTGACAAGGCGCGGCGCCAGCGGCTGGCCGTTGCGCACATGGCTTGCGAACAGCAGCTTGAGGCGCGTTGGGCTGGCTGGTCTGCTACGCAAGTGTGGGCGCCGCAGATGGTGGCCGACATTCACCAGGACCTGTTTGCGCGCCTGCCTGTGGCTGACCGCCTGATGGATGACGGTTACACGCTGGAACCCGGTGTCTTGCGGTCGCGCGATGTGTCGGTTGGCAAGCATGCAGCGCCTGCATTTGGGGCAATTGCGCCCATGCTGGCGCGTTGGGGCGCTTACTATGGCGGCGTGCGGCGTGGTGAGCTGCAGGTGCTGGCAGCGCTGGCGGCGCACCAGCGGCTGGCGTGGATCCACCCTTTTCGGGATGGCAATGGCCGGGTGGCGCGGCTGTACACACACCTGGTGCTGGGCAAGCTGGGGCTGACGAACGGGTTGTGGTCGCCGTTGCGGGGCTTTGCGCGCACGCAGGCGGCTTATTACGAACGGCTTGCTGCGGCTGATGAGCAGCGCACTGGTGACTTAGACGGACGGGGCAATTTGACAGAGAAGGGCTTGATCAGCTGGATAGCCTATGCGCTGCAAACCTGCCTGGACCAGGTCCAGTTTATGGAGAAATCGCTACGGCTTGACGGCATGCTTGACCGGATGGCGGCATGCCTGGCCTATGAAGAAAACGTGGTGAAGCTGGGGGTGCGGACGGAGTCATTGCGCGGGCTGCATTACCTGTTTGCCACGCAGGCGGAGTTGGAGCGCAGCGAGTTCAAGGCGCTGCTGAGCGCTGGCGGCTTGGGCGACAGGTTGGGCACCGCGCAGGTTTCGGCGCTGCTCAAGCGGGGCTTGCTGGCCACTGACAGCCCGCACGGCAAGCTGCGCCTGGGTGTGCCGCAGCACGCGCTGCGGTTTTACTTTCCTAATTTGTGGCCGGAGGCTGAGGCGGGTGCGCGATAGCGGGTTTTGGGGTTGTTTAGGACGTTTTTGTCCATTTTCAAGCCATTTTAAGGCATCATTTAGGCCTCTAGCCCAATGGATTCGGGCGTAAGCAGCTACTGATTTAATAGCGATTGATGCCCTCAGTGTTGCAGCTCAACCATGCCTTGCTTGGCCACCATGGCCTTGAACTCGCTGTCGGCCTGGTTCCAGTCGACCACGTCTACGCATATGGGCAGGTCTGAATCTTCGAAGGCGATTTTCAGGCGGCTGATGGTGCGCAGAGTCAGTGGCTCTGGCTGGATGATGGCCAGGTCCAGGTCGGAATACTTTCTGGGCGTGCCCGCAGCGCGTGAGCCAAAAGCCAGCACGCGCGCCTGTGGAAGGTGATCGGCAAGGATGGCTTGCACCAGACTCAAGTGTGCCGGCGCGAGATGAAGGCTGGTGTTGAGCGGCGCCGAATTATTCATCGATGGACTGAGCCTTGAGTTGGCTGATCAATTGGCCGCAGGCGGCATCAAACAGGCGGGCTTTTGCGGCTACCTCCAGCGCTATGGGCGGGCTGTAGGTGTGGGAGGTCATGTTGCGCGCCTCATGAAAGTCCCACCACGCCTCTACATCACCCAGCAGGCCATGCTTTGCGGCCAGTCGGTAAAGCTGGCGGCGCTGCATGATGTCGGATTCTTGAATGGCGAGGTAATGCATCATCCAGCGGCGCAGTACCTTCCAGCTTTGCTCGTAGACGACTTCAAAGTTTTGAATAACGCCAGAGCGGGTGGTCTCGATCAAATCAATATCTGAACCTGGCAACACACGGTCATACACGGCAATCGCGCGTTGCAGGGCTGCGTGTGCTTTTTCAAGCTGATTGAGCGATACGGTCATAGCCGAAGTGTATTTGAAAGTGTGTGCGTCTGGCGTTGGGCGTGTTTTGGTTGATTTGGAGTCGGTTTGAGCCGTTTTCAGGCATCATCTAGGCTTGTAGCCCAATAGACTCGGGCGCAAGCAGCTACGCTATTAATAGCGATTACTCAAACGCCAAAAACCGTTTCCATCATCTGCACCTCAGTACTTGGCAGTTGCAGGGCCTTGGCTTTGCTGCGCCAGTTGGCCACCACTGTCATGATGTCGTCGATGATGGCCTGTGCGTCTTGCGGCTTGTTGATGCGGTAGTAGGGCGCGGTTTCTTTCAGTACATCCAAGTCGGGTTCGGCGGTGTGGCCGTTCCAGGTCAGGGCGTGTTGGCGTTTGTCTCGGTTGGGGTTCATGTCGAAGGCGGGGCTTAAGCGCCAGCCGGTGGGTAGCCGAATGAAGCCGTGGTTGCGCAGGTGGTCGTCGCGGTTGCCGACCAGCAGGTTAAACACCGCGCGCCGGAACAATTGCGACAGGTCTTGCGTCAGGCCTGCGCCGCCTTCGGTTTCTAAAAATCCAACCAGGTCCAGGTAGCTGGCGTCAGGCGCTCCGTCGGTTTGCTCCAGTAGCGTCATGGCGGATGCGTACATGCGCCGGGCTTGTGGGGCGTCGTTCACGCCACGGTCAAACCGTTTCACGCAGAAGGTGTGGTGGCGTTCTACGTCGGGTTCGTCGAGCTTGTGGGCAATGGCGGCCAGCTCGCGCAAGTCTGTCACGGGGGGTGCGGGTAATTCGTGGTTGTCGATGAATGGCTCTTGCGGCCCGCGCCGGTAGCGCAGTGCGCCGCCTCTGGTCAGGTCGTGTACGCCGAGCATAAAGTCCAAGTCGGTCAGGCGCTTCATCTGGCGTGCTTGTTGTTTGGCCTGGCTGGCCTCACGCCGCTCCATCAGCACGCGGCCCCAACGGTCAGGCGCTGAATCTAAAAAGATGCCGAAGCCGCGTGCCTGACTGGCATGCTGCTCGCCGCCGTACAGGTCCAGGCGCGGGTCGAGCAAAAACCGTTGGGGGTTATTGAGCCATTCTTGTGTGTACTCGAACGACGGTGCCAGGTTGATGCGCACGTCTGCCGGGTACAGGGTGCCGACCTGTACAGATGGGCCTAGCTCGGGTGCGTCGATGTGTACCTCGATGGCGGGCCGTGTGTTTTGCTTTGTGGGCATGCTGAGCGTCTCTTATTCTGGCGCTCGCTGGGCCGTGGCTGCGCGCTTGCCTAGTGACTTCAGGTCTTGCAGCTTGCGGCCCAGCACGTCGTCAGACGCGATGCTGTCGATGTCTGCCTCTAGCCCCAGCACCCGCAACGCACGCAGGTAGGTGCCCAGAGAAACGTTGGGGTCACCGCCTTCAAGCCGCTTGAGGGTGTTGCGCGAGATGCCCACTCTTTCAGCGAAGACGATAGCGGTCAAGTCGCGCCGGCATCGTGCGAGCTGTAGCCTCAGCCCCAGCGAGCCAGACAGCTTGGCGAGATTCGGCGACAGGGGGAGGTGAATACGGGGCATGGCTATAGATTGAACAAAATTAATATTTATGCTTATATTATAGACATATGTGGGTTTTGGCAATACCCAATAATGCATATCTTGAACATAAATGCAGCTATTGTTTATTTTATAGACTGAGTTTGGCTGCAAATTACAGGGGAAGGGTTTTGAGGCGATTTTGCCGGTTTTTGAGGCGTTTTCAAGCATAATTAAGGCCTGTAGCCCAATAGACTCGGGCGCAATCAGCTATTAAAAAAGTAGCGTTTTAAATATGTTTTGCTGCGCCTTGCGCTCCCGCATCAGCCAAGGTAAACCCGCTCACGCCTCTGCACCTGGCGCGGCACACTCGAGCGCATTCAACGGCCTTTCAACTGCTATTTTTGGGCTTAACAGGGGTCACTGATGCAAGTCATTCGAGCAACATTTTTGGCCTCTAGACTAGCGGCGCTGGCTGCATTGACTGCGCTGTGCGCCTGTACGGCTTTGGCGCCCGGCGCGGGTGCGCAGCGGGTAGAGGGCGCGGCTAGCGGCAGTGGTGGGCCGCGTTATGCGGTGGATGCGAGCTGGCCGAAGCCGTTGCCGAACAACTGGATACTGGGCCAGGTGGCGGGCATTGCGACATCAAGCGACGGCAGCATCTGGATGATTCACCGGTCTTTGTCTTTGACAGACGACGAGCGGGGCGCGGGCTTGAGCCCGAAGCGTTCTAACTGCTGCGTGGCTGCGCCGCCGGTGTTGCAGTTTGACCGCCAGGGCAACCTGCTGCAATCGTGGGGTGGCAAGGGCGATGGCTATGACTGGCCAGCCAATGAGCATGGCATTTATGTGGACCCGAAAGGCGATGTGTGGGTGGGCGGCAATGCGACCACGGACCACATGCTGATCAAGTTCACCTCTAGCGGCAAATTCCTCATGCAGATTGGCAAGCCGGGGCAAAGCAAGGGCAGCAACGCGCCTGACCAGCTGGGCCGGCCCGCCCACATGGAACTGGATCTAGGGGCCAACGAGCTGTATGTGGCCGACGGCTATGGCAACCGCCGCGTGATTGTGTTTGACGCGGCTACCGGGGCGTACAAGCGGCACTGGGGCGCGTATGGCAACAAGCCTGATGACGCAAAAATTGCCGACTACAACCCGCAGTCACCGCAGTTTGCCAACCCGGTGCATTGCGTGCGCATCACGCAAGACGGCCTGGTGTACGTGTGTGACCGCATGAACAACCGCATTCAGGTGTTTAAAAAGAACGGTGAGTTTGTGCGCCAGTTTGTGTATGAGCCGGACACGCGCGGCTCGGGTTCGGTGTGGGACCTGGTGCCGTCTGAAGACCCAAGCCAGCGCTACCTGCTGGTGGCCGATGGCACCAACAACGAGGTGCGCATTACCGTGCGTGAAACCGGCGAGGTGATAGGCCGCTTTGGCAGGCCGGGCCGGCAGGCGGGGGACTTTCATTGGGTGCACAACATTGCGGTGGATGCGCAAGGCAGCGTGTACACGGCCGAGGTGGATACCGGCAAGCGGGCGCAGAGGTTTGTGCGGGTGCCTTGAATAGCTTTTTGACAGCATATCAGGCCTGTAGCCCAAGAGATTCGGGCACAAGCAGCTATGTTATTTATAGCATGCTAACTGCCGTCAAGGTTTTGCCGCCAGCATCCAGCTGGTGATTTTGCTGACCACGTCTACCTCCAGCCCGTTGAAGCCGTGGTAGGCCATTGCCTCGCACGGGTCGCCCGTACTTTGGCCGCCAGTAAAGCTGATGAGTTCGGCCTTGGGGGTTTTGGTGAGCCGGCTCATGAGCTGCGGCGTATAGCTGAAGGCGCACAGGCGGCAGCCGTCTTGCTCGTGGTGGGCCACCAGCACCGGCACGGTGATTTGTTCTAGCGGCATGCGCGGCACGGCGCGGCCTGCTGGGTCGGTGAGGATGCTGCTCGTCAGCACCACGCCGTCAGGCCCGCCCTGAGCGGGGCTGTGCTCGGTGGCAATGTAGGCGGCAGACTGCGTGCCCCGGCTGGTGCCCACCAGCCACACCGGCCCGGGCGCTTGCTGCTTGAGCCAGGCAATCACGGCCTTGACGTCTGCCGCATGCTCGGGCGTTTGCCGAAAACCGGACAGGAAAGGCGCGGCCTGCCTGTCTGACGGCGCATCAATTACCGCGACTGCAAAACCTGCATCTGCAAACAGCTGGCGTGTGCGCACCAGAAAGTTGCCGTTGCCCCAGCCCAGGCTGCCGCCGGGGAAGATCTGCAAGCCGCCATGGCCGCCTGCCATCAGGATGATGCTGCCCTTGGCGTTGGCTGGTGCGATGTAAAGAAAGCGCTGGGTAACGCCGGGGCGGGTGGGGATGTCTATGACTTTTGGCGTGGCTCCAGGGGCGGCTTGCGCGCGTACTGACGTGCCGATCAATGCACCCAGCGCGCCCAGGGTGAAGGCCAAGGCAAGCGTGGCGACGTGGCGGCGGCTGTGTGGGTGCATGGGGTCTTTCAGTGAATGGCCAATATACCCGAGCCATAAAAGCGCTTGTAATTCCATTTCCAAATCATCCGTGCACTTTGTCGGCTTCGCTAGCCGTACGCTTGTACTGTCGTCGCTTCGCCTTCGCGTTCACGAATGATGTGAAAATGGAATAAAGCGGCCTCTTAATCTGGTTGACGGCGCATTTGCATACGCGGCGGGCACTCTTATTGCTCCTGAACAAGCCCCCGTCTGCGCCCTGGGCTTGGGTGCTGTGTATCGGGCTGGTGTCAACGCTGCTGATGCCGCTGGGTTTGCTGTGCAGCACGCGGGTAGCGCTGAGCGAGGGGGGAGTGCACTTGTCAATGGGATAGTCAGGCAGTGAATGCGCGGCTATCCCATAAGCCAAGCCGCATGCCAAGGAGCAGAGCCATGCCCTGCTCCTTGCGATGCGCAACAGGCATTACAGTGCGTTGGGAGCGGCGT
>JAYWBS010000252.1:0-26571 GCA_043781295.1 Polaromonas sp. | reverse complement strand
GGAGGACGAACAGCACGAACTTCAGCAGCAATCTGGCCGACACGTTGACGGTCCGAGCCTTTGATCACCACTTCTGTGGGGGTCGGGGTGGCCACGGTGATTCCGGCAGGCATATCCATCACCACGGGGTGGGAGTAACCCACGGTCAGGTTCAGCTTGGCACCCTGCGCCTGGGCCTTGAAACCCACACCAACGAGACTAAGCTTCTTTTCAAAACCCTTGGTGACACCGGTCACCATGTTGTTCACGAGCTGACGCATCGTCCCGCTCATGGCATTGGCTTCACGCGACTCATTGGCCGGCGCAAAGGTCAGCTTGCCTGCATCATTGACGATGGTGACAAGCGCGTTTTGCGTCAAGGCCAGGGTGCCCAGCGCACCCTTCACGTTGATTTGGTCTTCTTTGATAGCGACATCCACACCTTGGGGTACGGACACTGGCATTTTTCCTACACGAGACATTTTGTTTCTCCTCAATGTCGCCGTTAGGCCACGTAGCTAAGAACTTCACCACCGATACCGGTAGCGCGCGCTTTGCGATCAGTCATGACACCCTGCGGCGTCGTGACAATTGCCACACCCAAGCCATTCATGACTTGAGGAATAGCGCCATGGCCTTTGTACACGCGAAGGCCTGGGCGGCTGACGCGCTCAATGCGCTCAATCACGGGCTTGCCTGCGTAATACTTCAGGGCGATTTCCAGCTGGGATTTGCCATCATCGGTTTTGACCGAAAAGCCATCAATGTAGCCTTCGTCTTTCAAAACTTGCGCAATGGCAACCTTGACTTTGGAAGAAGGCACCAGCACAACAGCTTTTTCAACCATTTGCGCGTTCCGAATGCGTGTCAGCATGTCGGCGATAGGATCACTCATACTCATTTTGCGGTTCTCCTATGCTTACCAGCTTGCCTTGGTGATACCAGGGATATCACCAGCAAATGCCAACTCACGAATCTTGGCGCGAGCCAAGCCGAATTGACGGAACGTACCACGCGGACGACCCGTGATCGCGCAGCGGTTGCGCTGGCGGGTAGGGTTTGCGTTGCGTGGCAACTTTTGTAACTCCAAGCGAGCCAGGGCGCGCTCGTCGTCAGTGCGCTTGAAGTCGTTAGACGTCTTTTTGAGTTCTGCGTGTTTCTTGGCGAACTTGGCGACCAACTTGTCGCGCTTGATTTCGCGTTGCAGCAATGCTTGTTTTGACATGCGAGAGCCTCAGTTCTTGAACGGAAAACGGAAAGCAGTCAGAAGAGCTTTGCACTCGTCATCGGTCTTGGCCGTTGTGGTAATGCTGATGTTGAGTCCGCGCAAGGCATCGACCTTGTCGTATTCAATTTCAGGAAAAATGATCTGCTCTTTCACGCCGATGTTGTAGTTGCCACGGCCATCAAAGGCGCGACCAGAAATACCACGAAAGTCACGAACGCGAGGCAGAGCCACGGTCACGAAACGATCCAGGAACTCATACATCTTGACGCCGCGCAGGGTCACCATGCAACCGATTGGCAAGTCTTCGCGGATTTTGAAACCGGCGATAGCCTTTTTAGCCTTGGTCACCACTGGTTTTTGGCCAGCGATTTTGCTCATGTCGCCGACGGCGCTGTCCATGACTTTCTTGTCGGCAACCGCTTCGCTCACACCCATGTTGAGCGTGATCTTGGTGATACGCGGCACCTGCATAGGCGTCGTGTAGCCGAACTTTTCAATCAGTGCAGGCGCGATTTTTTCGCGAAACTGCGCTTGCAGGCGGGCCTGCGAAGCAACTTGTACTGGTGCTGTTTTAGCCATTTTTATGCAGCCTTGATTTCGTCGCCGCTGGACTTGAAGACGCGCACTTTTTTGCCGTCAGCCAACAACTTGATGCCCACCCGATCCGCCTTACCCGATACCGCGTTGAAAATCGCGATGTTGGACTGGTGAATCGGCATGCTTTTTTGAACGATGCCGCCCGTGGTGCCTTTGAGTGGGTTTGGCTTGGTGTGTTTTTTCACCAGATTAATACCCTCAACCAGCACGTAGCTGTCATCGGTGCGCAGCGTGATGGTGCCGCGCTTGCCTTTATCCCGGCCGGTGATGACGATGATCTCGTCGCCTTTGCGAATTTTGTTCATGGCGTGCCTTTACAGAACTTCGGGAGCTAGAGACACGATCTTCATGAACTTTTCAGTGCGCAGTTCGCGCGTCACTGGTCCGAAGATGCGGGTGCCGATAGGCTCCAGCTTGGCGTTAAGCAACACTGCCGCGTTGCCGTCGAATTTAACCAGCGAACCATCGCCACGGCGAATGCCTTTGGCGGTGCGAACGACCACAGCACTGTAAACCTCGCCCTTTTTGACGCGGCCACGGGGAGCGGCTTCTTTGATGCTGACTTTGATGACGTCACCAACGCTGGCGTACCGGCGCTTGGAACCGCCCAGCACTTTGATGCACATCACGGATTTGGCACCCGTATTGTCAGCAACATCGAGTTTGGATTGCGTTTGAATCATTTAAATGTGTTCCCAACTTGCACCGGAGCGCCAATTAAAGCAAACCGATCAGTCTTGGGCCTGTCGTCCACCCCGCAAACCACTTGCAGAGCTTCCATTAGGCTAATTTCTGAATCTCCGCCTTTTTCGAAGCGAAGCCCATGAGTATCACTCAAGTCTTGGGCTCTGTCAACATCAGATCACTTAAAAACCCTATGAATTTACAAGAAAATCAGAAAACATCAGTCCGGCAGATGCAAATACTGGTCGCAAAGCCGCAGAAATGCGGCCAAAGCCGGGTCAACCCCGGTTTCCTGCTGCAACAGCGCTGCCACCTCGGCAGCGATTGATTTGGCCAGCGCTGCATCCAAAAACAGCAAGCGCGAGCGCCGCGCCAACACGTCTTCAACGCATCTGGCGTATTCAAACCGTGCCGCAAAGCGCACCATGGCCTCGGTCAAGCCGGTTACGCCACCTCCCAGTTGCTTATCAGCGCCGGGCAGCGCCAGCACAGCCGTAGCTTCACTGCCATACAGATGAATGCCAGGTACATCGCTGATGGGTTGTGTTGCCTTTTGCGCGCCGATCAGCTTCAAATCCACTGTCACGCCACCAGGCCTGGCGGGCAGCAAGTCCGCCGCAAAACACTTGTCCAAAACATCTTCAGCCATCGCACGGTAAGTCGTCCATTTACCGCCCGTCACCGTCACCAGCCCACTTTTACTCATCAGCACCGTATGTTCACGCGACAAGCCCTTGGTGCTGTCGCCATCATCATCGGCAGGTTTAACCAATGGCCGCAACCCAACCCAAATGCTTTTAACGTCCCCGCGCCGGGGCGCTTTCGTCAGGTAGCGAGCCGATTCATTCAAAATAAAGTCAACTTCCTCTTTAAACGCCAGCGGCTCCCGCGCCAGATCGTCACGCGGCGTGTCAGTGGTACCCAAGATTGTTTTACCTAACCACGGCACCGCAAACAACACCCGGCCATCCGCCGTTTTAGGGATCAACATGGCGTGGTTGCCCGGCAAAAAACTGCGATTCACCACAATGTGCACGCCCTGGCTGGGCGCCACCATGGCTTTCACATTGCGGCCAATGGCCTGGCCATCTTCCATACGAAATTGATCGACCCACACACCGGTAGCGTTGATGACAGACTTGGCCTTAATGTCATAAGCCTTGCCCATTTCCACGTCTTTAACGTGCAGGCCAACCACTTTGCCTTTCTGGTGAATCAAGCCAGTAGCCGCACAATAATTAATCAGCAACGCGCCCTTGGCTGCCGCCGTGCGGGCCAATGCCAGCGCCAGCCGTGCATCGTCAAACTGGCCATCCCAGTACTTCACGCCACCTTTGAGCCGCCCACCAGGGCCATCTTTTTTGCTGTTCGGCAGTAAGGCCAGCGTCTCGTCGCGGTTTAAAAACTCAGTCGCACCCAGCCCGGCTTTGCCCGCCAGCGCGTCATACATTTTCAGCCCCACGCCGTAAAACGGTGCTTCCCAAAACTTGTAAGACGGCATGACAAAGGCCAGCGGCTGCGCCAGGTGCGGCGCATTGGCCAGCAGCGTCGTGCGCTCATGCAGCGCCTCGCGTACCAACGAAATATTGCCCTGCGCCAGGTAGCGCACCCCACCATGCACCAGCTTGGTCGCGCGCGACGACGTGCCCTTGGCAAAGTCATGCGACTCGACCAGCACCACCGAAAACCCGCGCGCGGCTGCGTCCAGCGCCACACCCAGCCCCGTCGCGCCACCGCCGATGACGGCTACGTCATAAGTGAAGGGACGGGCGAGTTGTTCAATCAGTGATGCGCGGTTCATGTAGTAATTAGCAACCAACCATCAGGTAGCCAACGCCAGCGGCTCAATTTCCGCTTCAATCTGCTTGGCTTTTTGCTTTTGCGTCACCTTCAAGTCATAAGTCTGCTGCAAGTTGAGCCACGACTGCGCATCGCCCCCAAAATAGCGCGCCAGCCGAAGGGCAGTGTCCGGCGTCACGCCACGTCGCTCCAGCACGATGTCGTGCACCCGCCCTGCTGGCACGTGCAGTGCTTTTGATAGCCCGTTGGCGCTCATTTGCAGCGGCTTTAAAAAATCTTCACGCAGTATTTCACCGGGGTGGACGGGGCGCATTTGGTTTTTCATCATGTGAGCTCTATTTTCTACCTTCGTGGTGAAAAATTTGCCCCGCACTTTAGAAAACCAGAAAAAACAGATTGAAGAACTGGCCTGGGAAGGCGGGCAAATTGCGCAGGAAACGTTTTTCTATGATCCGGTGCAGTTCAAGCCTGTTTGAAAGCGGTTTTGATGTCTAAATTGGCTATTTTTAGGTGTTTAATCGGCCTGCAGCCCAATGAATTCGGGCGCAAGTAGCTCCTGTTTTTATAGTAAGCAATTACCCATCAACCCAATCCCCTGCCCTTGCCACCGCCTTGTGCCAGCGGGCCAGCTTGGCGGCTCTTTCGTCTGGGCCGATGTGCGGTTCAAAGCGGCGGTCAACCTGCCACTGGCTGGCTATTTCATCTGTGCCTGACCAAAAGCCTACCGCCAGCCCCGCCAGATAGGCTGCGCCCAAAGCAGTGGTTTCCAGCACTTTGGGCCGCACCACGGGTACGCCTGAAAAGTCGGCCTGCATTTGCATCAGCAGGTCGTTGGCGGATGCGCCGCCGTCTACACGCAGCTCTTTTAAGCCCAGCCCTGCGTCCTTGCTCATGGCGGCAAACACGTCGGCGCTTTGCAGGGCGATGGCTTCCAGTGCGGCCCGTGCAATGTGGGCTCGGGTTGTGCCGCGAGTCAGCCCCAACATCGCGCCGCGTGCATACGGGTCCCAGTGCGGCGTGCCCAGCCCGGTAAAGGCGGGTACCAGGTACACGTCGCCGCTGTCGGGCACGGACTGGGCCAGCGTTTGCACCTCGGCGGCAGATTGAATGATTTGCAGGCCGTCGCGCAGCCACTGGATGGTGGCACCGCCCATGAAGACGCTGCCCTCCAGGCAATAAGTCGTCGCTTTATCAAGCTGCCAGCCCACGGTGCTGAGCAGCTTGTTTTGTGATACGACGGGCTGGCTACCGGTGTTCATCAACATAAAGCAGCCCGTGCCATAGGTGTTTTTGGCCATGCCGGGTTTCAGGCAAACCTGGCCAAAGGTAGCGGCTTGCTGGTCGCCTGCGATGCCGGCTATCGGGATGGGCGTGCCGAACAGCGCGGCATCAGTCACGCCCACCACGCCGCTGCTGGCCACCACTTTTGCCAGTACAGACGCAGGGATGTTGAACAGCGCCAAAAGAGACTCGTCCCATTGCAGGGTGTGGATATTGAACAGCAGGGTGCGCGATGCGTTGCTGACATCCGTCACATGCACGCCCCCACGATGGCCGCCCGTCAAATTCCAGATCAGCCAGCTGTCCATCGTGCCAAACGCCAGCTCACCCTTGTCAGCCTGGGCGCGTGCACCGGGCACGTTGTCCAGCAGCCAGGCCAGCTTGGTGGCTGAAAAGTAAGCGTCCAGCACCAGCCCGGTTTTTTGCTGAATCAGCTCGGCGTGGCCCTGTTCGCGCAGCTCGTCGCAGCGCCCGGCGGTGCGGCGGTCTTGCCAGACGATGGCGTTGGCCAGCGGCTGCCCCGTCAGGCGGTGCCACAACACCGTTGTTTCACGCTGGTTGGTGATGCCGATGGCCAGAATTTCAGGCGAAAATGACAATGATGGTGTCGCTACTGAATTAATAGCTGTTTGCGCCCGAATCGATTGGGCTGCAGGCTTATTTGATGCCTTTTTTAGGCATTTTTGAGTCGTTTTTAGCTGGCTTTGCCATATTTCAAGCGCGTCGTGCTCCACCCAGCCCGGCTGCGGGAAGATCTGGGCAAATTCGGCTTGCTCAACCGCCACCACCGCCCCGGCGTGGTCAAACAGCATGGCCCGTGATGAGGTGGTGCCCTGGTCAAGGGCAAGGATATAGCGCATCGTTGAAAGGTTAACCCATTGCCGCACCGTTTGATTAGTCGCTTTCCCCAGATAACATGCTGTGCATGACAACACATATGCCCAACCGCCGCCAGTTTCTGGCCAGCACCAGTGCAGTTTTTGGGTTAGGACTGACTGGCTGCGCTTCAACCCAAGCGGCGGCACCCGTACCCAGGCTGCGCCTGATTGGCGAAGCACGCTTGCCGCACAAGCTGCAATTTCAAGGCACCACAGTGGGCGGCTTGTCGGGCATTGACTTTGATCCCGTCAGCGGCGTGTATTACCTGCTCAGTGATGACCGCTCCAGCATTAACCCGGCGCGGTTTTACACGGCGCGCCTTCCCGTCAGCGCGGGCAACCTGGGCGAGGTTGAACTGCTGGGTGTGACCACCTTGCGCCAGGCCGATGGCTCACCCTACCCCGCCAACGGGCAGGGACGACAGGTGCCTGACCCAGAGGCGATTCGCTGGCACGCGCCCAGCCAAACCCTGCTGTGGACGACCGAGGGCAACGCCATCACGCTGGCGCAACCGGCGCTGCGGCAAATCAGGCCTGACGGCACGCACCTGCGTGACTTTGCGCTGCCTGCGATGTTTGACTTTGGCCTGCTGACTGGCCCGCGCATCAACAAAACGCTGGAGGGCCTTGCCATTACCCCCGATGGCCGCTACGCCTGGATAGCCATGGAGGCCGCGCTCCGGCAAGACGGGCCAGAGCCCACGCCACAGGACAAGGGCGGGCCGTGCCGCTTCACGCAGATCGACATCGCCAGCGGCGAAATTGTGCGGCAAATCGCCTACGTGCCCGATGCCATCCCGCGCACGCCCATACCGCCCAGCGCCGATGCGGACAATGGCGTGGCAGAAGTGCTGATGCTGGACGCGCACCGCATGCTGGTACTGGAGCGCGCCTACATGGCAGGCTATGGCCCGAACAACAGTACCTCCCTGCGCCTGTACCTGGTAGACACGCGGCAAGGCTCTGACACCTTGAACCTGCCTGCCTTGCAGAGTGGCAATTACAACGCCGCGAGTAAAACGCTGGTGGCCGATTTTTCCAGCTTTCCCGGCTTGACCAGGCTGGACAATACCGAAGGCATGACCTGGGGGCCGACCTTAACGAATGGCAACCGCACGCTGGTTTTTGTCAGCGACGATAACTTCAACCCCCGGCAAATCACGCAGTTTCTGGCCTTTGAATTTTTGGAATACAACGCATGACAACAACCCAGAACAACATCGCCTTCATAGGTGGCGGCAACATGGCCAGTGCCATCATCGGCGGGCTGCTCAAAAGCGGCGCAGCACCAAGCCAGATTCAAGTCGTGGAGCCGTTTGAAGAGCAGCGCAGCAAGCTCTCGCAGCAATTTGGCATTCAGGTCAACGAGGCACCTGGCCCCTCGCTGGCCGATGCGGCGATGGTGGTGTGGGCCGTCAAGCCGCAGACCTTTAAAGACGCGGCCCTGCAAACCCGCTTTCATACCAAAGCCGCGCTGCACCTGAGCGTGGCGGCGGGTATTCGGTCCAGCAGCATTGCGCACTGGCTGGGCACCGAGCGCGTGGTGCGCAGCATGCCCAACACGCCGGCACTGGTGGGCAAAGGCATCACCGCCCTGTTTGCAAGAGGCGCCGTGACGGCTGCAGACCACACCGCTGTGGAGCGGGTGATTGAAACCACTGGTGAGTACCTGTGGCTCAGTGATGAGGCGCATCTGGATGCTGTCACGGCGCTATCAGGCTCTGGCCCGGCCTACGTCTTTTACTTCATGGAGGCCATGATCGAGGCGGGTGTGGCCATGGGTTTGACGCGTGAGCAAGGGCACAAGTTAGCGGTGGGTACGTTTGTGGGTGCCTCTAGCCTGGCCGAAGCATCGGACGAGCCCCCCGAAATTTTGCGCGCCCGGGTCACCTCCAAAGGCGGCACCACCTACGCCGCGCTCACGTCGATGGCGCAGGACAACGTCAAAACCCTGTTCATGCGGGCCATGCACGCCGCCAAGCAACGGGCGCGCGAGCTGGGTGATGAGTTTGGCGCTGCTTGAGGGACCGTTTGAAGGCCAGCACGTCAACCGATATTTATCCATGAGCGTTATGGAAGTGTCCTGCTGCCGCCGTTAACCAATATTTGTTAAGGGCAGAGGCAAAAGAGCCAGTCCATCAACTTATTGGAGCCACCATGAAAAAATTACTCTCTATCCTCGCCAGCGCAATCGTTTTGGCTCTGCCAATGGTTGCGGTTACCACTGCACAAGCCGCTTCACACGCCGGCGCGCCTGCTGCTGCACCAGCCGCAACCCCAGCAGCACCTGCAAAAGCTGACAAAGCCATGGCTGCCAAGGCACCAAAAGCGAAAAAAGCCAAGCGCAAGGCAAAAGCCAAAATGGCTAAAAAGCCAGCGTAATCAGCCCAGCCTGAACAAGGCCCGGTCAAAAAGCCCGCGACCAGCGGGCTTTTTGCTTTGCACCTGATACGAGTTCAGGCCGCAGCGTATGACAGGGCAATACCCGCAAATACAGTAAACCCCAGCCAGTGGTTCAGGCGAAACGCCTTGAAGCAATCATCACGCGCGCGCCGGCGGATCAGCCAGACGTGCCAGACAGCCTGCGCCAGCGCCAAACCCATTGCTATTAAATAAATAGCTGCTTGCGCCCGAATCAATTGGGTTACAAGAACATTTAGCCATATAAAAAGGTAAAAAACATAGCTTAAAAGAACCGCCAGCACGTCAAAACGGCCCAGCGTGATGGCGGAGGTTTTCATACCGATTTTCAAGTCGTCGTCCCGATCAACCATGGCGTATTCGGTGTCATAAGCAATCACCCAGAACAGGTTACCCAACAGTAAAACCCAGGCCAACAGCGGCACGCGGGATTGCACAGCGGCAAACGCCATCGGAATGCCAAAGCTGAAGGCGACACCCAGCACCGCCTGCGGCATGGCCACATAGCGCTTGGCGAACGGGTAAACCAAGGCGATCGCCAGCGCGGCAAATGACCAGGTGATGGCGGTGATGTTGGTCGTCAATACCAGTCCAAAGGCCAGCAGCGCCAGCACCGCACCCACCGCCAAAGCTTCCTTGGCTTGCAACTTGCCGCTGGTTACGGGCCGCTGGGCGGTGCGCTTGACATGGCGGTCAAAGTCACGGTCAGCCACGTCGTTCAGGCAGCAGCCTGCGCTGCGCATCAAAAACGTGCCGAGGATAAAAACAAGCGTCAGATGCCAACCAGGAAACCCGTGCGCCGCAAGCCATAACGCTGACAGCGTGGGCCACAGCAGCAGCAGCCAACCCGCTGGTCGGTCCCAGCGGATTAACTCTAAATACAGACCGAATTTATTCTTCAAGCAACGACCTGAGCATCCAAGCCGTCTGCTCATGCACCGTCAGCCGCTGCGTTAGCAGGTCAGCCGTTGGCTCGTCGCTGGCCTTGTCGGCCAGCGGGAACAACTGGCGTGCAGTGCGCGCCACGGCTTCATGGCCCGCCACCAAAATACGCACCATCTCCAGCGCCTTCGGCGGGGTAGCAGGCGCGTCGGGTACAGAAGCCAGCTTGCCAAATTGTGCATACGAGCCCGGTGCGGGGTGACCCAGCGCCCGGATGCGCTCGGCCACCGGGTCAACCGCTGCCCATAGCTCGGTGTACTGCACCATGAACATCTGGTGCAGGGTATTGAACATCGGGCCAGTCACGTTCCAGTGAAAGTTATGCGTCGTCAGGTACAGGGTGTAGGTATCGGCCAGCAAGTGCGACAGGCCTTTTGCAATCGCAGCGCGGTCTTTTTCACTGATGCCAATGTTGATATTGGGTTTGGATGGTGTTTTAGCCATGGTTTCTCACTTTATAAAAAGAAATTGGTATTTTCCGCGTCCTCTGTATTGCCCGCGACGCCACACTGAAATGACCCCGAACCCGAACTCAAGACAGCCGCGTCACCCCAGGCAACTCGCAAGCGTAGATCGCATTGCGCAGCGCGGCAATCGCCTCATACCGCGTAAAGCTGCGACGCCAGGCCAGCACCACACGTCTGGAGGGGATGTGGCCTTCAAACGGCAGGTATTTGATAAACGACGGTTGCTCGGCGGGCACTTTGCTTTTGCTTTTTTTGCCTTCTGTTTGACTGGCCAGCGCCTCCTTCGGCACGCCCAGACGCGGCACCAGCGTGATGCCCATGCCCGCAGCCACCATGTGTTTGATGGTCTCCAGTGAGGAGCCTTCAAAGCTTTTCTGAATGCCGCCCGACGTGTTGGAGAACCTTGCAAATTCAGGGCACACCTCCAGCACGTGATCACGAAAGCAGTGGCCGTTGCCCAGCAACAGCATGGTTTCTTTTTTGATCTCTTCCGCCGTGATGCTGCTGCGCGCTGCCAGCGGGTGCGCACTGGGTACGGCGGCCATAAACGGTTCGTCATACAGCGGCGCAATCGCCAGATTGGTGTCGGGAAAGGGCTCCGCCAAAATGGCGCAGTCAATCTCGCCGTTGCGCAGCTCTTCAAGCAATTTCACCGTGAAGTTTTCTTGCAGCATCAGCGGCATTTGCGGCAGCGTGCCAATCGTTTGCTTGACCAAGTCAGGCAGCAAATACGGGCCAATCGTGTAGATAACACCCAGCCGCAAACTACCCGCCAACGGGTCTTTGCCGCGCTTGGCAATGTCTTTGATCAGGTCAGCTTGCTCCAGCACGCTTTGCGCCTGGCGAATGATTTCTTCACCCAGCGGCGTGACGGTGATCTCGTTGGCGTTGCGCTCAAAGAGTTTGACCTGTAGTTCTTCCTCAAGCTTTTTAATCGCCACGCTCAGCGTCGGCTGCGAGACATGGCAGGCGTCCGCACCTTTGCCAAAGTGCTTTTCACGCGCGACAGCGACGATGTATTTGAGTTCGGTTAGCGTCATGGACGTATTGTCTGCTTTTTGCTTCAGGCTCCAAGCCGGATTTGCATTGAGCGCGGCATCCATGGTTAACGGACCGGGAATCGCCTCCGTTATCTGAGCAGTCTGCTAAACAGGTTTTTTGACCATAGGGCACTTGGAGCCCAAAAGCGGTTGGGCCGCATCGCTGCCGGCTACCGTGCGCTTGATGTGATAGTAATCCCACGGGCCTTTGGATTCGCCCGGTTTTTTGACTTCCAGGACATATACGTCGTGCGTCATTTTGTTGTCTTCACGAATTTTCCCGTTGTTGGTGAAAACGTCGTTAATGGTCATCTGTTTCATTTGCTTCATCACCACGTCAGGAGCGTCTGTACCGCTGGCCTGAACAGCCTTAAGGTAAGTGAGAACGGACGAGTAAGTCCCCGCATGAACAAAGTTAGGCATTTTTTTTTGCTTCTCGAAAAAACGCCGACTCCATTCCCGGGTAAGGTCATTGCGGTTCCACACAAAGTCCTCGACCAGAACCATGCCCTGGGTGGTTTCAAGGCCCATGGCGTGAATATCGGTGATGGAAGCGATGAGTCCCGACAGGGTCTGATTTTTTCCGACACCGTATTCATTGGCTGACTTGATTGAATTGATCAGGTCAGAACCCGCGTTTGCAAGACCAATAACCTGAGCCTTGGAGGCCTGAGCCTGCAAAATCAAGGAGGAAAAATCAGACGCACTGATAGGATGCTTCACTGAGCCGACGACTGTTCCGCCGTTGGCTTTGATTGCCTCGGTTGCATCCTGCTCAAGCGCGCGGCCAAGAGCGTAATCAACTGTCAGAAAAAACCAGGATTTTTTTCCCTGCTCTGCAAGAGCCCGGACCTGCGCGTTGGCGACGGTTCTGGTATCCCAGCCGTAGTGAACGGTATAGGGGTTGCAATCTTCATTGTGTAATCGCGTGGTTCCCGATCCGGACACCATCACAATCCGTTTCTTGTCGTTAGCCACTGTTGCTACCGCCAGTGCGACTCCCGAATTGATCACATCCGCGATCATGTCCACGCCCTGTGTGTCATACCACTCTCGCGCCTTGCTGGCACCAATGTCGGGCTTGTTTTGATGGTCAGCGGATATCAGTTCAATCTTGAAAGTGGGTTTCGCCTGTTGTTTGAAATCGTCAATGGCCATTTGCGCCGCAGTGATGGATCCCGCGCCTGAAAGGTCCGAGAAAATTCCAGCCATGTCGGTCAGTACACCAATTTTCACGGTGTCCTGGGACAGCACCATGCGGTTCTGCGCATCAGCGCTTCCAGCGCTAATGATCAAGCCGACTGTAAAAAATGCAGCAATAACACAAGGGATTTTTTTAACTAATGTTTTCATTTTGTCTCCTAATAATGGGGTGAATCATGACTTCTCTCTGGGTTGCTCGATCCATCAGGTTGCCCGCTCATGGCATGCAGAACCACCGATTTCTCATTGGCTGACGCGTTATGTTCCTAGGCTGCGCGAAGCCGGGCATCTGCCGGTAAACACCGCTGCCTGGCCCACGCTGAAAACTGCTCCAGCGTAGCCTTTGCTTCAGGGAGAAATGCAAAGACAGTAAAGACATGTACGGAGTCATCGACGAGTTTGACAGTCACGTCAACGCCCGCCTTCTGGGCACGCTCAGCCAATCGTGTCGTGTCGTTAAACAGCACTTCATTGGTCGCTGCCGCTAAAAACAAAGGCGGAAGTCCCTTCAGGTCGCCGAACAGCGGAGACACCAAGGGGTCTGTCGGTTCATGCCCCTGAAAGTACGAAGCGGCCATGAACGCCAGCATGTCCTGGTTGGCTGCCGGATCGTTTCCGTGAAACTTTCTAAGGCTTTCTGATCCCAGGGTGAGGTCAGCGAATGGGCAAACTGCAAAGATGCCAGCAGGCATTGGCAAGCCGGTATGTCGCAGTGCGAGTGCCAAAGCAATGGCCAATCCTCCGCCCGATGACTCTCCGCTCAGGAGAATGTCGGCAGCAGCAACACCTGTGCCCAGCAGCCCCCGATAGGCGTTGACTGCATCGTCAATCGCTGCCGGGTAGGGATGCTCTGGAGCCAAACGATAATCCACCGACACACAATTACCGCCAACTGCCGCCGCAAGTCGCCCCGCATACTCCAAAGAGGCTTTAGCCGAACCAATCACGTAAGCCCCGCCGTGGAAATGCAGAACTGTAGGGCTTGAGAAGCCAGCGTTCGATCCAACGCGCAGACAGGCGACACCATCGAGCTCTATCGGTTGAACATGCAGATCGGCAGGCGGCGGAAAGTTCTTGATGAGAAACCGGTCATAGGCTTCGCGCGTGCCATCATGTCCGCGCGCCACATCTTCGGGTGAAAGCGCACCCTTCCAGAGATCAAATGCCCGCTGGCTTTCTGGCCGCTGCATGCGTATGCCTTCGCGTGTGGCGGTGTGACCCATGACATTACCAATAGGCTCTTCCACCTCTTTGAGCACGTTGTAGCCCCAAGTGAAGTTCCACGTAGTTTCTCCCAACGGGTCGATGCGTGACATGCCTTTCCATCGCCCATTGCGCGCTCTTATACGATCAGCATCTGACTCATGCACGATCTTGACCATGCTTCTCGCGGCAGCCTGCACACGCGTCGTTCGAGGTCGTCGCCGCTCTTCGTATTCAATTAAAGCGCCCGGTACATCGCTAGCGCCTTGCTTGCTCAGGCAGGTGGCAAGCACCCAGGCGTCTTCGATGGCCTGGCATGCTCCCTGGGCAAGATAGGGAACCATGGCATGAGCGGCATCTCCCATTAACGAGATGCGTCCTTCAGTCCAGCGATCCAGCGGATTACGGTAATACATGCCTGTGATGAAGGTGCTGTCAATGGCCTCCAACATGCGCTGAACCCGTGGCTCCGCGCCCTGAAAGGAACGCAGAAGATCACTCGCATTACCGCTGTCCGCCCATGACTCACGATGAACTTCTGTGGCCGGCACAGAGGCCAGAAAGCTATACATTTCGTTGCGGCGAACCCAGTAAGTGACGATGCTGCGACCAGCACCCACCCAATAGTTGCCACGTTCTTCGTACTTCAAATCCGGCATTCGATCCGCAGGAATGAGCGCGCGCCAGATCAACAAATTGGCAAAACTGGCGTCCGCAGGTCCATAAAGCTTTTCACGCACAACCGAGTGAATACCATCAGCGCCAATGATGGCATCGGCCTCCAGCAATTCGCCTGTTTCCAACCGAACCCATGCACTGCCTTCGTTTTGCCCGATATCGACACTTTTGGCACCGAAGCGGATGCCACCTTTCGGCAGGGCTTCTGCAAGCATTTGAATCAGGTCGGCGCGATGCACGTTGTAAAGAGGCGAGCCATAACGTTGCGCTGCCTCCTGCCCCAAAGGCCATGAAACCTGTGTCCGGCCGGTTTCCATGTCGCAGTATTCCCAGGACAAAGGCTGAACTGCCATCGAAGCCAGCTTTTCTTCCAGACCCAGCTTGCGCAAGACAAGCGCACCGTTGCTCGCGATCTGGATACCCGCGCCTATCTCCTTTAACTCGCTGGCTTGCTCAAGCACGAGGGCGTCAACCCCCAAAGCCCTGAGTGACAGCGCCGCACAAAGACCGCCTATACCCCCACCAACTATGATAATTTTCATCAAGTTACTCCTGTAAATCTATTGCCAAATCTGATAAATATTTTTAAGCCGGGTTTGCTGGTTAAATCGCGAAGTCTGCCAACATTAACCCAATTAAGCGTGTATGCTTAATTAAGCCTAACCCTTTAATACAAACATGTCAAGAGTAAAAACCGAAAGATCAGACGGTATCGCCACACGCCAAAGGTTAAAGGTAGTCGCTCAGCGCCTGTTTGCGCTTCACGGCACAGACGGAATTTCTGTAAAAGACATCGTGGATGCGGCGGGACAAAGAAATAATGCCTCCTTGCACTACCACTTTGGATCCAAAGAAGCCTTGATTGGTGAGCTTTTGATTGAGGGTGCCAATCGAGTCGATGCGTTGCGCCAAGCCATGCTGGACAAGATGATTTCAAACGGCGGGCCCGCTGGTGTCAGAGACATACTAGAGGCTTTGATGCGGCCCGTGGAACAGCTCATAGAGGGCGATGAACATGAAAGCACCTACATGCGGTTTCTCTCAAATATTCAGATGAACCACAGAGGTTTGCTCCGAAAATATCTCACTGACAAATCGAATGTGGGCTACCGTCGCTGCCTGCAACACTTATGGAAGTTGCTACCTGACATTCCCCCGGCGCTGCTGGAGCAACGCATGTCGCTTATGGGTATTTACGCTAACGCGATTTTTGCTGCAAAGGAAACTGCCCTGACTGAATCGCGGGCGCCAAATCGTTTCTGGAAGCCAAAACACGCCATGGAAAATATTATCGACACCCTCCAGGCTGTGCTCGAATGTGCGCCTTCTAAAATGACGCTTGCCCTGCTTGATGCACCAGAGAAGGCTATTACGGCCATACGATGAAACGAATTCCATGCGCGAGGCTGGCGGGGGTTGCCCGGCAAACATGGCCAGGTAAGTCGCTATAAATAAAATAGCTGCTTGCGCCCGAATTCATTGGCCTAGAGCCCTAAAATATCCTCAAAAACAAGAAAAAAACCCACCTCAAGCCTTCAAAAACTCCCCTTTCGTCCCCAACCACCGCAAAACATGCCGCTCCGCCAACGCCTCATGCTTGTCCAGCATCAGCGGTGCCAAAGCCCGCGCCCAATTCAGCCACTCGGTATCGACTGCCAAGTCAGCAAACCGCAGCAAAGGCGCGCCCGACTGCCGGGCACCTAAAAATTCACCCGGCCCACGTATCTCCAGATCGCGTCGGGCAATCTCGAACCCGTCATTCGTCTCCGCCATGGCTTTCAGCCGGGCCTTCGCCGTGTCGCCCAGCCGCGCTGCATCGCCTGTTGAATACAGCAGCACACAGGCCGATGCCGCTGCGCCGCGCCCCACCCTGCCGCGCAACTGGTGCAACTGGCTTAGCCCAAATCTTTCGGCATGCTCGATCACCATCAGCGACGCGTTGGGCACATCCACGCCAACCTCAATCACCGTGGTACTGACCAGTACGGCCATCACGCCGTCGTTGAACAAACCCATCACGGTTTTTTTCTCGACTACGGGCATGCGCGAATGCAACAGACCGACCAACACGCCAGGCAGGGCGGCAGTCAGCGCTTCATGCGTCTGGGTAGCGTTGACGAGGTCAATTGATTCGCTTTCTTCAATCAGCGGACAGACCCAGTACACCTGTCGGCCTTCCGCAATCTGGCTGCGGATACGTTCAACCACCTCATCGCGCCTGCTGTCATTAACAACCTTGGTCACGATGGCGGTGCGGCCTGGGGGCAGCTCGTCGATGGTGGAGACATCCAGGTCGGCGTAGTAGCTCATAGCCAGCGTGCGAGGAATAGGCGTGGCGGTCATCATCAATAAATGGGGCTCTTGCGTCAAAGCTCCCTCCCCCGAGTGGGGGAGGGTCGGGGTGGGGGCGGGCCCATGAATCGCCAATGGCGTAACGCTGGCTTTGCTCCGCAAAGCCAGCCTTTGCGCCACGCCAAAGCGGTGCTGCTCGTCAATGATGGCCAGCGCGAGGTTTTTAAACACCACCTTGTCCTGAATCACTGCATGCGTGCCCACCACCAGAGTCGCCTCGCCGCTGGCAATCATGGCCAGCGCTTCGCGGCGCTCTTTGGTCTTTTGGCTGCCCGTGAGCCACGCGGTTTTAATGCCCAGCGGCTCTAGCCAAGTGATGAGTTTTCTGAAATGCTGCTCCGCCAAAATCTCGGTCGGTGCCATCAGCGCGCATTGCCAGCCAGCGTCCATGCAGCGCGCAGCGGCCAGTGCGGCCACCACGGTTTTGCCAGAACCCACATCGCCCTGCAGCAGGCGGTGCATGGGCACGTTTTTTTGCAGGTCGGCAGCAATCTCTGCACCCACACGCTGCTGCGCATCGGTCAGGCGAAAGGGCAAGCGCTCCAGCAACTGGTCATGCAGCGTGCACTGGGTGTTTTGCAGGCCGCTACTTAACAACGACGGCGCGCGCATCGCAGCGCGAATGCGCCGGGCTTCAAGCTGCGACAGTTGCTGGGCCAGCAGCTCTTCAGCTTTCAGGCGCTGCCAGGCCGGGTGGCTGTGGTTTTCCAGCGTGGTCAGATGGACATCCGGTGTGGGGTTGTGCAAAAACTGTAGCGCCTCGCGCAGTTTCCACATGGGTTGTGGCAGGTTTTTGCTTAAAACCGAGGCCGGAATCGTCTCGCTCAAATCAGCTCGGCTAACACCACCGAGCACAGCCTTGCGCAAATACGCTTGCGGCAAACCCGCCACCGTTGAGTAAATCGGTGTCAATGCGCCGGGCAGCTCACCGCCTGCCAGTTTGAAGCTGGGGTGCACCATCTCGCGGCTGACGAAGCCGCCGCGCAGCTCGCCGCGCACCCTGACGCGTGCGCCCACACTCAAGGTTTTTTGGTGCGATGGGTAAAAGCTCAGAAAGCGCAGCGTGCAAGTGTCAGTGCCGTCATCCAGCGTCACGCGCAGCTGGCGGCGCGGGCGGAAAGCGATCTCACTGTTCGTGATTTTCCCTTCAATTTGCACCATGTCGCCGTCGCGTGCGTCGGCCAGCATGACGATGCGGGTTTCGTCCTCGTAGCGCAGCGGTAGATGCAGCGCCAGGTCAATGTCGCGACGCAGGCCGAGTTTGTCCAGTGCTTTTTGTGCGGCTGTTTTGGCGGGCGCAGGTTTGGAGTCCTTAACAGGGGATGGCATGGTGGGACAATTGTGCCCGTATGAAGACTACTTTCAGCCTCAGTGATTTTGATTTCGCGCTCCCCCCTGAACTCATTGCCCAGCACCCGCCCGCACAGCGCAGTGGTTCGCGCCTGCTAGATGGCCGTGCGGTGGCTGCGGTTGACCACCAATTTACCGACCTGCCTAACCTGCTCTTGCCCGGTGATTTGCTGGTGTTCAACGACACCAAGGTTGTCAAGGCACGGCTGTTCGGCCAAAAGGCCAGCGGCGGCAGGCTTGAATTGCTGATTGAGCGCGTCTTGTCGCCCGACGCGGCTTCAGGCCACGAGGTGGCTGCACACATGAAGGTCAGCAAAAAGCCCCTGCCTGGTGCCGTCATGCTGATGGACGGCGGCTTTACAGCTACGTTGCTGGGCCGTTGGCCAAATACTGACGGACCTTTGTACAAATTCAAATTGAGCAGTGACCCGTACGCGTTGATGGCCCAATACGGCCATGTGCCGTTGCCGCCGTACATCACCCACACTGATTCAGAAGACGACGAGCAGCGCTACCAAACCGTGTTTGCCAAACACCCCGGTGCGGTGGCTGCACCCACTGCCGCGCTGCATTTTGATGAGGCGGTTCTCAGCCAGCTTGAAGCACACGGCGTGCAGCGCACCAGCGTCACCCTGCATGTAGGGGCGGGCACCTTCCAGCCCGTGAAGGCTGAAAACATTGCCGACCACGTGATGCACTTTGAGCGCTTTGAAGTACCGCCCGCCACACTGCAAGCGATTGCGGACTGCAAAGCGCGCGGTGGCCGCGTGGTGGCCGTGGGCACAACGACTGTGCGGGCGCTGGAGTCCCAAGCCAAATTTGGCGCGACGTGCAACGACACCAACATCTTCATCACACCGGGTTTCAAGTTTGAAGTGGTCGATATGCTGCTGACCAATTTCCATCTGCCCAAAAGCACCCTGATGATGCTGGTCAGTGCCTTTGCGGGGTATGAGCACATCATGGGCTTGTATCAGCATGCCATAGAGCAGCGGTATCGGTTTTTCAGTTATGGGGATTCGATGCTGCTGCAAAAAACAGCCGCAAACTGACTCGTCGCCCGCAAAGCTTGGCCCCGTGCTGGGCGGCTTAAAATTGGTTAACCCTGACTTCCCGATGCTCACCTTTCAAGTCCTCACCACCGACCCCACCAGCCACGCCCGGCGCGGCACACTGACACTTAACCACGGTGTGGTTCAAACCCCGATCTTCATGCCTGTCGGCACCTATGGCACCGTCAAGGGCGTGATGCCGCAGTCGCTGCACGAGATGGGTGCGCAAATCATTTTGGGCAACACCTTTCATTTGTGGATGCGGCCGGGGCTGGATGTTCTCAAGCAATTTGGCGGGCTGCACAAGTTTGAGAGCTGGAACAAACCGATATTGACCGACAGCGGCGGCTTTCAGGTCTGGTCGCTGGGTGGCACCGACGGTAAAGGCCGCAAGATAGGTGAAGAAGGCGTGGCATTTTCATCGCCCGTCAATGGCGACAAGCTGTTTTTAACGCCTGAAATTTCGATGCAGATCCAGACGGTGCTGAACAGTGACATCGTCATGCAGTTTGACGAATGCACGCCGTACGACACGGCGGGCCACATCACCACGGAGGCCGAGGCGCGCACCTCGATGGAACTGAGCCAGCGCTGGGCCAGCCGCTGCATGACCGAGTTTGAGAGACTCGACAACCCGAACGCGCTGTTCGGCATTGTGCAGGGCGGCATGTTTGAAAACTTACGGCAGGAGTCGCTCGATGCACTGGTAGAGCTGGACTTGCCCGGCTATGCGATTGGCGGCGTCAGCGTGGGCGAGCCGAAGGAGGAAATGCAGCGCATCATGGCGCACACGCCGCATCGTTTGCCGACACATAAGCCGCGCTACCTGATGGGCGTGGGCACGCCGGAAGACTTGGTCGAAGGCGTGGCAGCGGGCGTCGACATGTTTGACTGCGTGATGCCCACCCGCAACGCACGCAACGGCCATATGTTCACCCGCTTTGGCGATTTGAAAATTCGTAATGCGCGATACAAAACTGAAGATGCACCGGTTGACATGACCTGCGGTTGCTACACCTGCAAAAACTTCTCACGTGCGTACATGCACCACCTGGACCGCTGCGGTGAAATGCTAGGCCCCATGCTGGCCAGCATTCACAACCTGCACTACTACCTGAACCTGATGCAGGAAGTGCGCGATGCGCTGGATGCCGGGAAGTTTGCTGAATTTGTCGCACAGTTCCATGCCGACAGGGCGCGCGGTGTCTAGAGACATGTCGAATTTATGAACATCAATGTGCAACGCTGGATAGACCGCTGGGTCGGCATACCGCTGTGTGCAGCTGTGTCGGCTATGGATGCCATCACGCGCCCCTTCAAAACACAAACAGACACCGCGCCCCGCGACATCGTGATTATTTTGCTGTCTGAAATGGGCAGTCTGGTGCTGGCACATGACATGTTTGCGCGGCTTAAAACGCGCTACCCCCATGCAGAACTGCACGCACTGCTGTTTGGTAAAAACCGTGAAATTCTGGATTTGATGCAAGTCATCAAACCTGAGAACGTGCACACGGTAGATGACAAATCGCTGATGGGTTTGCTGTCCAGTTTGTGGCGCTCCGTAATGCAATTGCGACGCGCAAATGTCGATGTGGCGATTGACTGCGAGCTGTTCTCGCGCATCAGCAGTCTGCTGTCATATGCCAGCGGTGCAAGGGTGCGGGTGGGCTTTCATCGCCACACACAGGAAGGCCTGTACCGCGGCTCGCACATCAACAAACCTGTGCCGTACAACCCGTATCAGCACATCAGTGCCCAGTTTTTGACGCTGGCACGCGCGATTGATTCAACAACCGTGCCCACATCAAAACTGCAAGTCATGTTGCCAACTCAGGCACCGCCGCATGTGCAGCTTGATGCGCAGTTGGTTGTTGATATTGGAAAGCGTTTGGCGGATGACCACCCCGCCATTGCAGGCAAACCGCTGGTGCTGGTCTACCCCGGTGGCGGTGTTTTGCCGATACGTGCGTGGCCGCTAGAGTCCTACACAGCGCTGTGCAATGGTCTGGTGCAGGACGGTTGCGCGGTGGCGGTGATTGGCCTGAAAGACGACCAGGCGCTGGCGCAGCAACTGGTGGCCAACGTCAAAAACACAAACCCGACCAGTCCAGTGATTGACCTGACGGGCTATACCCGCTCGATTGCAGAATTGCTGGCGCTGTTTCATGTCGCCAGGTTGTTAGTTACCAATGACGGCGGTCCGGGCCAGTTTGCAGCGCTGACGCCGATCTGGACAGTCATGCTGTTTGGGCCTGAAACTCCTGCGCTGTATGCGCCGCTCACGCCCCAATGCCATTCGTTTTACAGCCAGTGGCCATGCTCGCCCTGCCTGACGGCCTATAACCACCGCGCCAGCTTTTGCGATGGCGACAACCAGTGCCTGAAGGTCATTGCACCCGAGGCGGTTTTGACCAAGGCACGTGAATTTTTGGCGGTGGGTTGATGGCCAATTTGCGCAGCATCTTTGAAGGCTTGGTCAGCCGCTTGCCTGCTCGCCTGCAACCCATGGCGCGCTGGCGTTTCGTCAAGTTTGGGGCAGTAGGTGCCAGTGGCACGGTCATCAACATTGCGGTGCTGTATGCCTGCCAGGAATTTCTGCTCTTGCAGATTACAGATTTTCACGCGCGGCTGAACTACTCAATTGGGATTGCCATCACGCTGGCCACCATCAGCAACTTTTACTTCAACCGCCGCCTGACCTGGCGCGACCGCCAGTACGAGGCCAGCCCTGGCGTGACGGTGTTGTTCTTCAAATATGTCGCGGCGGCAGGCGTGTCGATTGCCATTCAATCGCTGATGACGAAATCGCTGTCGCTTTATTTGCATTACATCCTGGCGAATGTGGTGGCGATTGGGCTGTCAAGCATCTTTAATTTTGTGGCCAACGACAGGTTGACGTTTCGCCGCAGCGGCGGCAAGGGCGCACCTTGAAAAACCCAGGGCTCTCCTGTTCGACTGCGTGGGTGCTGGTGGCGGTTCTGGTTGCTTTGGGCTATTTGTTTCAACTCGGTGGTGACCACATTCCCCGTAACGGCGATGAACTGGTTTACGCGCACATTGCGCGCCTGACGGCAGCCAGTGGCCACTGGCTGCCACTGGTCAGCGCGTATGACTTCATGCGCAACACCAAACCGCCGATGCTGTTCTGGCAGGCGATGGTGGCGGGCGGCTGGGGCGACCACTGGACACTTTTAAGCCTGCGCTTGCCGAGCATTATTTATTTGTGGGCGACGGCGTTGATGGTGGGGCTGCTAACGCGAAAAATTGTGATGGGAATTAATACGCAGAGCCCTCACCATAATCCTCTCCCAGAGGGAGAGGAGATAAAGCAGGGAGAGGGAACAAAGCTCGGCGCTATTGCCGCCATCGTTTTCCTGTCATTCTTCAGCACCTACCGCTATGGCCGCCCTTACCTGACGAGCGCGCCTGAAACCTTTTGGCTGTGCGGCGTGTTTCTCGTACTCGCCTGGTCGCCATCGCGGTTGCTCGCTTCACGCTTGAAGTTTCCATTGCTGGCAGGCCTGGCCATTGGCGTCGGCTGCCTCTACAAATCTTTTGCGATGGTTGTGCCGGTTGGCCTGGGCCTGGCGCTGTGCTACCAGGTACTGCATGCACGCCGCACGCCATGGCAGATTTTCAGGCCAGGCATTGTTGAAGACGGCATCAAGGTTTTGGCTATTTGCATGCTTGCCGTGGGTGTGTTCAGCCTGTGGTTTGCGCTGGACCCGTTGCCTGGCGAAGTCTGGCGCGAGTTTGTCGTGGGTGAAAACGCTGGCAAGTTCAAATCGTCTGACAGTTACCTCAAGCTGGCCTTCAGTGGCTCAGGCGGCATCGCTGTCATTCTCACTGGCTATTTCGTCAATGCCGGGCTGCTGTTCCCGCTGTCGGTTGGCTGTGCGTGGACGGCCTGGCGCAGCTATCGCAGCGGGAATGCTGTCAGCGACGCTGAAAAAGTCATGTGGCTGTGGCTGCTGGCTCTGGCACTGGTCTTCATGCTGCCCAGCCAGCGCTCTGCCCGTTACCTGATACCGGCCATGCCAGCAGTTGCAGTGCTGATCGCGCTGTACTGGCAGCGCATCGCGCGCATCTGGTTCAGCTTGAGCCTGGTGTTTTGTGCGCTGGGTGTTGTGGCCCTACAAATCATAGGCAAAGGCGCTGTTCGCGCTGTCGGTGACCGGGATATTTACTCGCCATTTTTCTGGGCGCTGCTGGCGCTGGTGTTTGCCGCCAGTGCCTTGGGCATTGCCAAACAGGCGTGGACAAAACCGATTGCCGCCGTGAGTGGTTTTGGCTTTTTGCTGGCGCTGGCGTGGGTCACAGCACCGTTCAACGGCGCTATTGGCCACTTCAGCCCGCAGGCGGTGGCGCAGGTAGCAGGCCAGCAGGTGCGCGTGCCCAACAACTTCAACGGCCAGTTTGAGCGCTACCAGTTTCTGCTGACGGGCGCCAAAATATTGGCCTACGATGCGCCGCAGCCAATTGATTTTGCAGACGTTGACGCTTTGCTCAAGACCAGCCGCTTTGCACTGGTGCAGCGGCGCAAGGGCCAGGCACCCTGCACGCAATGCCGCATCGTTGATATACGCTGGGACATCCGCTCCCGGCAAGACCCCAAAGAAGGCACATTTGCCGCGCTGACGTCACCCGACATCTTCTGGTATTCGCGGGAGTATCTGGTGGAGCGGATTCAACCTTAACCAACAAACCGAATCAGGAAAAAAATATGACCATGCCATACCGCCGCCTCGGCAGCAGCAACCTGAAAGTGTCGGCACTCTGCCTCGGCACCATGATGTTCGGCCAGCAAACGCCGTTTGAGGAGGCGACCCGCATCGCCTGCTCAGCGCGCGAGCAGGGCATCAACTTCATCGACACTGCCGATGTGTACAACAAAGGCCAGTCCGAGCGGGACATCGGCAAACTGCTGGCCGGCCAGCGCCAGCACTGGGTGATGGCCAGCAAGCTCGGCAACGCGATGGCCAGGAACGCATCCGACTCGGCGCGGCCAGCGGTCAACCACAGCCACTACTCGCGCCGCTGGCTGATACAGGAAACCGATGCCATCCTGACGCGGCTCGACACTGACTACCTCGACATCCTCTACCTGCACCGCGACTTCCATGAAGAAAACCTGGATGAAGCCGTACGCACACTGGGCGACCTGATACGCACGGGCAAAATCCGCAGCTTTGGCCTGTCCAACTTTCGCGGCTGGCGCATTGCTGAAGTGGTGCGGCTGTGCGAGAAGCTGGGTGTGCCGCCACCCGCCGTATGCCAACCTTATTACAACCTGCTCAACCGCGAACCTGAAGTTGAAATTTTGCCCGCCTGCGCGCACTACGGCCTGGGTGTTGTGCCCTACAGCCCGCTGGCGCGCGGCGTGCTGACCGGCAAGTACCCGCCCGGTCTGCCGCCCGCTGCGGGCACCCGCGCTGGCAACGGCGACCAACGCATGCTGGAGACCGAGTTCCGCGAAGAGTCACTTGTGATCGCGCAAAAAATCAAGCAGCGCTGCGAAGCCAAGGGCATCGTGCCCGGCCAGTTCGCAACCGCCTGGGTGCTGGCCAACCCACTCGTCAGCTCAGTCATCGTCGGGCCGCGAACGCTGCAGCAGCTGGAAGATGTCTATGGCGCTGTCGATATAACGCTGGACAGCGACGACGAAGCCTTCATCAATACTTTGGTGGTGCCGGGCCATTCGTCAACGCACGGCTTTAACGATCCGCACTACCCGTTTTACGGTCGTCCGCAGGCTTGAACACATCTTAAAAAGGCTGAAAACGACCTTTTTTAGCCCACTAAGTATTTATGCGAGCAGCTACTCTATTAATAGCATTTACCAGCTTCATGCAGGCCGCTCATGCCCAAAGTGTTCGACCTGAAACTGTGGCTGCTGGCTTGCAAAACCCTTGGGCAGTGGCTTTTTTGCCAGAGGGCCGCTTTCTGGTCACCGAGCGTGCTGGGCGCTTACGCGTCGTTGAGCGGGATGGTCAGTTGAACAAACCCGTAGGTGGCTTACCTGATGTGGTAGCAGGCGGGCAGGGCGGTTTGCTGGATGTCGTTTTAGACGCTGGTTTTACGGAAAACCGCACGCTGTATTTCTGCTTTTCAGAGCCTGCCAGCGTTGGCAATGGCAACAGCACGGCTCTGGCCCGTGCCACGCTCAGTGCCGACATGACGCGGCTCACAGACGTCAAAGTTATCTTCAGCCAAAAACCCAAAGTAGCCAGCACGCTGCACTTTGGCTGCCGCATTGTTGAAAGCCGCGCGCCGGGGCTGAACGGCAAGGCGGATGGCAAACTGTTTTTGATGCTGGGCGAGCGCTATTCCCGCCTGGCGGATGCGCAAACCCTGACCAACCACCACGGCAAAATCGTCCGCATCAACAAAGACGGCAGCGTGCCGACTGACAACCCTTTCATCACTAGGGCCGGGGCGCTGCCCGAGATCTGGAGCTACGGCCACCGCAACCCGCAAGGCGCCACCCTGGCGCCCGACGGCACGCTGTGGATGCACGAACACGGCCCGCAAGGCGGCGATGAAATCAACCTGCCCAAACCCGGTGCCAACTACGGCTGGCCCGTCATTACCTATGGCGAAAACTATGGCGGCGGCAAGATAGGCGAAGGCCTCACGGCGCTGGCTGGCATGGAGCAGCCGTTGCACTACTGGGTGCCGTCGATCGCGCCGTCCGGCATGGCGTTTTTAACCAGTGAGCGTTATGGCAAAGCCTGGCAGGGCAACCTGTTTGTCGGCTCACTCAAGTTTGCTTACCTGAACCGCATCGAGCTAACCGCCCTCTACAGCGGCAAGGTGCTGCGTGAAAGCAAACTCATCAACGAAATAGCTGAACGAATTCGTGACGTGCGCCAGGGCCCAGACGGCTTGCTGTACGTGCTGACTGATAGCAGCAACGGCAAGCTGATACGTCTGCTGCCAGCGCCGTGATGTATATCAAGGCTCTATTGCAAAGTCATAAAAATGATCGCCATACATGATGGCGTATTCGCCAGGCTGCAAATCAGCGGCGGGTGTGCCTTCGTAGACGACGTATTTGTCGCCTTTGATGGTGCAACTGTCTTGCAGCTTTTTGAGATTCAGCTTGAACTGGGCGCCAGGCGGAAACTGCATGGTTTCCTTGTACCCAAACAAACCGCCCGATGCTTCGCCCACAATCACCGCGCGACGCCCACCCTTAGGCGATAACTTCACCAGGTAGAAAGTGTCGTCGGCCTGCTGACCTGTAGGCGCAAACAGATCAGGAAAGACGGGTTGGCGGCTTTTGATGCGATTGCCTGACACGCTACCAGACACCACCGCCGAGTATTTGCCTTTTTCTGAGACGATACCCAACGAAAACACATTGGCCAGCGTGCTGCCAGCGCTGACATCGGCCTCCATTTCTGCGACACG
>JAYWBS010000251.1:0-9695 GCA_043781295.1 Polaromonas sp. | reverse complement strand
GGCGCACGCATGATGACCAACATCATCGGTTCGCCGGTTGACAGCATCAGGATAGGCCAGCGGGTCAGCGTCTCCTATGAAGATGTCAACGAAGAAGTCAGCCTGCCGAAGTTTGTACTTAGCGGTAGCTGAAGCCTTCTGTGCTGCATGAGGAAACAAGATTTAAATGGACTTTTCAATTCCCGAGGAAATCACCGCCGTTGGTGATGCGCTGATCAAATTCATTGATCGTGAGATAGCTCCGATTGAAGACGCGAACCGCAAGCTGCTGTCCAGCGAGCGCACCATGTTCAATGAAGATGGCCGCTATTGCGATGACATGCTCGCGTTGCGCAAAAAAATTCGCATGCGCTCTGCCGAAGCAGGTTTTTACAGCCTGTTCGGCCCTGCCTCGATTGGCGGTGACGACATGGGCGCTGTGGCCGCCGTCATCATCCAGGCCATGCTGCATGAGCATATTGGCCCGGGCCGCGACCTGATTCACCCCATCGTGTTGCCGTCACCATTTACCAATGGCTTGACCCCGCTGCTGACCAACCTTGAGCCGACCGTGCTTGAGCTGTACCGTGAAAAAATCGCTTCGGGCGAGAAGACACTTTGCTTCGCCCTGAGCGAGCCAGATGCCGGGTCTGATGTCTACAACATGAAGACCCGTGCGGTGCGCGATGGCGACGAATGGGTCATCACCGGCACCAAGCAGTGGATCAGCAATTCACCCTACGCCGACTACGCCATGGTGTTCGCCATCACCGACCCCGAGCTTTGCAAACGCCGCGTTGGTGGCATCACCGGTTTCTTTGTGGACACCCAAGCCCCGGGCTTCAAGGTGCCGCGCGTGATCTCCATACTCGGCCACCTTGGTTCTGACATCGGTGTTGTTACCTTCGATGCGGTGCGTGTGCGCCATGACCACATGATGGGCCCCGAAGGCAAGGGCCTGTCGGTCGCCATCAAGGGCGTTAACAATGGCCGTGTCGGCATGGCAGGTCAGTGTGTTGGCCTGGCGCGCTGGGCCTTGAAGCTGGCAGTTGACTATTCGAAGCAGCGTCAGACCTTCGGCAAGCCGATTGCGGAGCACCAGGGCGTGCAGTTCATGCTGGCCGAATGCGCGATGGATATATATGCCACCAAAAACATGCTGCTCAATTGCGCCTGGCGCATCGACCAGCAATTGCCGGTTGAGGGCGAGATTTCCATGGTCAAGGCCTACAGCACCGAGATGCTGAACCGCGTGATGGACAAGTGCATACAGATTCATGGCGGCATGGGCCTGACCAACGAAGTGCGGCTGCAAGAAGGCTATCGCTGGGCACGCTCCATGCGCATTCCCGACGGCACCACAGAAATCCAGAAGCGCACGATTGCCCGCCGTTTGCTCGCCGGGGACATTGACCTGTGAAAAATGCCGTATCAATGATCGGGCAAACACCTGCCGCGCCGCGCGACAAGGCGTCACAGGATGCCCTGATCGTGCCAACGCCAGTAAAAGTTTCTATCAAAAGCTTGCACACCCCGTGCATTTAAACGGTATTCAGACCGACACCACCGTCAGGAGACACCATGATGAAATCGAAAAAACTATTCCAGGGCATGCTTGCTGCTGCGCTTGGGCTGGCCGGTATGGCCAGCACGTTGGCGCAGGACGTGTGGCCGTCCAAGCCTATCAAAATTATTGTGCCCTTCCCGGCGGGCGGCTCTTCGGACCCCCCCATCCGCGTGCTGGCCTTGAAGCTTCAGGAAGCGCTTGGCCAGTCGGTGATTGTTGAAAACATCAGCGGTGGGGGCGGTAGCCTGGCCACGGCGCGCATGGCAGCTGCTGCGCCAGACGGCTACACCTTCGGCATGGGCGCAGTTGGCACCTTGTGCATCGCGCCGCACCTGATATCGAAAGTTGGCTACGACCCGCTAAAGAGCTTCACGCCGATTACCTTGTTGGGTGAATATGCCAACGTGCTGGTCGTTGGTGTTGACCAGCCTTACAAAAATATTGCTGAGCTGCTGAAGGCCGCAAAAGAAAGCCCCGGCAAGATTACCTTCGGCTCTTCGGGCAATGGCTCTTCCAATCACCTTTCGGCGGAGTTGCTTGCCAACACGGCTGGCGTCAAATTTACCCATGTGCCGTATCGCGGCACCGGTCCGGCGCTAAATGACCTGATTGCAGGCCGACTCGACTTTATGTTTGACGTCACCAGCAACTCCTTGCCCTGGATCCAGACCGGCAAGCTCCGTGCGCTGGGCGTGACGAGCAAGTTGCCAGCACGTCAGTTGCCGACCGTGCCACCGCTGTCGCAGACGGTGCCTGGCTATGAAGTACAAGGCTGGATTGGGCTGATCGGGCCGGCCGGCCTGCCGCCAGCGATCATCCAGCGCCTTAGTTTGGAGATGCAGAAGATCATGGCCGCGCCGGACTTTATCAGCCAGTATTCAGGCTTGGGCTTTGAGCCGCGTTACACATCGCCTGACCGCTTTGCCGCACTGATCAAGACGGACTATGAGTTATGGGGCCCGGTGGTCAAGGCTTCTGGTGCCAAGGTTGATTAAAGACAAAAAATGATTGTCTACGGAAGTGCCAGCCTGGCCGAAACGCATCGCCCTAGGGTTGATGTCAAAGGCGAGACCTATTTACGAAACACTGAAAGTTTTTACCATGCGCCAATTTGCATCGCTCCAGGAGTTTAAAAAATGTGTCGGCGAAGAAGTCGGCCTGAGCGACTGGGTCACGATCGACCAGCCGCGTATCGACATGTTTGCCCAAGCCACAGGCGACTTTAATTGGGTGCATGTGGACGCAGAAAGGGCTGCCCAAGGGCCGTTTGGAAAAACCATTGCCCATGGTTTTTTGACGCTCTCGTTGCTGCCGCTGTTTACTAACAGCGTACTGATGGTCGACAACGTGAAGCTCGGTTTGAACTATGGCCTGAACAAGGTGCGTTTTCCTGAGCCACTGCTGGTCGGCAGCAAGGTGCGTGGCCGCATCGTGCTGCAAAGCATGGAAGACGTGGCCCCGATTGCAGGCAACCCGGGTTACCAGATCGTCTTTCACGTCACGATGGAAGTTGAAGGCAAAACCAAACCGGCCTGCGTTGCAGAGAACGTGCAGCGACGCTACGGCTGAGTTGTATTGCCAAGCCCCTTGTTTGGTAAGTTACCGCTGAAACTTTCAGAGTGAAAAAATCTTCCCCGGATTCATGATGTTTTTGGGGTCAAGCGCGCGCTTGATGGTGCGCATCATATTGACGGCACCATCGCCTGTTTCGGTCACCAGAAAATCCATTTTGTGCAAGCCCACGCCATGCTCGCCCGTGCACGTGCCTTCAAGGGCTAGCGCACGCGACACCAGTTTATGGTTCAGCTCCTCGGCGACGCGCCGTTCTTCCGGGATGTTCGGGTCAATCAAATAACCAAAGTGGAAGTTGCCGTCACCCACATGGCCCACCAGAAAGTACGGAATGTTTGTAGCATCAACTTCTGCAACCGAGTCGAGCAGGCAGTCCGCCAATTTTGAAATTGGCACGCAGGTATCGGTTGAAATCGCGCGGCAGCCGGGTTTGGACTGGATGGCGGCAAAGTAGGCGTTGTGCCGCGCTGTCCATAGCCGCGTGCGCTCTTCAGGGGTACTGGCCCATTCAAACGAGCCGCCGCCATGACTCTGGCTCAGCTCTTGCACCAGCTCGGCTTGCTCTTTCACGCTGGACGGCGAGCCGTGAAACTCCATCAGCAGCATCGGTTTTTCTGGCAAGTTAAGTTTTGAATGCGTGTTGACCATGCGCACCGTGTTGTGGTCAATCAGCTCCACGCGGGCAATCGGTATGCCCATTTGAATCACTTCAATCGTGGTTCGCACCGCCGCTTCAATGCTGGGGAAAGAACACACCGCCGCGCTGATGGCTTCTGGTAACGGATACAGCTTGACAGTGACTTCCGTGATCACGCCCAGCGTGCCTTCACTGCCCACCATCAGGCGCGTCAGGTCGTAGCCCGCCGATGATTTTTTGGCGCGTGTGCCGGTGCGAATCACCTCACCGCTGGCAGTCACCACTTCAAGCGCCAATACGTTTTCACGCATGGTGCCGTAGCGCACAGCATTCGTCCCGCTGGCGCGAGTGGCGCTCATGCCGCCCAGCGTGGCATCAGCGCCGGGGTCGATAGGAAAGAACAACCCGGTGCTTTTGACTTCTTCATTGAGCTGCTTGCGCGTCACGCCGGGTTGTACTGTGACGGTCAGATCTTCGGCATTGATGTGCAGTACCTTGTTCATGCGGCTCACGTCCACACTGATGCCGCCTTGCACGGCCAGCAAGTGGCCTTCTAGCGACGTGCCCACGCCAAACGGGATGACTGGCACATTAAATTGGCTGGCCAGTTTGACGGCATCCGACACATCTTGCGTGCTCTCGGCAAACACCACGGCAGAAGGCGGCGGCGCTGCAAACGATGATTCGTCACGGCCATGCTGCTCACGCACCACCAGGGCTGTGGAGCAACGGTCTGCAAAGCGCGCCTTTAACGCGTCAATGAAAGCGGCAGGCGTTTCGCGCTGGGCAATTTCGGGCAGCAGGTGGACGGGTAGGGGGGCGTTCATGGGGTGTCTCCGTGCGGTGGGGTGGTCAACAGGCTTTAAATAAACCATAAGATGCTAGCTGTTTTAATCATTATGGAGCAGTGCAATGGATTCAACAAAACTCACCACCTGGTACGACCAGGCCCAACCCATTTTGGTGGCCTTTGGCCTGAAAGTAATTGGCGCAGTCGTCGTCTTCATGATTGGCCGCTGGTTGATTCATCTGGTCACGCGCCTGGTGGGTACGGCCATGACGCGCCAGGAGCTGGATCCATCGGTGCAGCGCTATCTGGTGAACTTTATCACCGTCGCGCTCAACATCATTTTGGTGGTGGCCATTCTGGGTTACTTTGGTGTCGAGACCACCAGTTTTGCGGCGTTGCTAGCAGGCGCAGGCGTGGCGATTGGCGCGGCCTGGAGCGGCATGCTGGGCAACTTTGCAGCGGGCATTTTTTTGCTGATCTTGCGGCCTTACAAAGCGGGCGAATACGTGACTGTTGGCGGGGTTGAAGGCACGGTGGTGGAGATTGGTTTGTTCGGCACCAGCATTGACACGCCTGACAACGTTCGCACGATTGTGGGCAACGGCAAAGTCATGGCGGGCGACATTAAAAACTACACCGCCAACCCGCATCGCCGGGTCGAGCTGGTGGCCCAGCTGGCAGGCAGTGCTGATGTGCACAAGGCCATCGCCCTGCTGAAAGAAGCGGTATCAAAAGTGGCCAACATCACCACCAACCCCAGTGTGGATGTCGAAATTTTGGAATTCAACGAGTTTGGCCCCAAGCTGGCGGTGCGCCCGCATTGCCACACCAACCACTACTGGCAGGTGTACTTTGACACCAACAAAACCATTGCCGACACGCTGGGCGCGGCGGGCTTTCCGGTAGCGACGCGGCCTGTCAAGGTTTATCCGGTCTGATAAAGTCAAAGTTAAATTCAAACGTGAACTTGCAGGGGCTTCGGCCCCTTCTTTATTTCAGCTACCAGATTTTTAACAAACAACGGGCAAGCATCATGGCCAACCGACTCTCACAAATCGCAACCCGCACGGGTGACAACGGCACCACTGGCCTGGGCGACAACACACGCGTCAGCAAAGACAGCCTGCGCGTGCATGCCATGGGCGATGTGGATGAACTCAATTCAAACATCGGCGTGCTGCTGTGCGAGGACATGCCTGACGGCGTACGTACGTTGCTGGTCGAGGTGCAGCACCAGTTGTTTAATCTGGGCGGCGAGCTGAGCATTCCTGGCTACGAGTTGCTCAAGCCCGAGGCCGTGGCGTTGCTCGATGCGGCACTTGAGGAGCACAACGCTGCGCTGCCGCGCCTGGCCGAATTTATTTTGCCCGCTGGCTCGCGTGCAGCGTCACTGGCACACGTCTGCCGTACCGTTGCGCGCCGGGCCGAGCGGGCCGTGGTCGCGCTCGACCAGGCCGAAACCCTGAAAGAATCGCCGCGCCAGTACCTGAATCGCTTGAGCGACTTGCTGTTTGTGCTGTCGCGCGTGCTCAACCGGATGAATGGCGGCGACGATGTGTACTGGAAGAGCGAGCGCATGGCGCGCGCTGCGACTGAAGAGTAAGCCAGGCTACATCAAGAAAGTATCACTCGATTTATGAAGCACTATTTTTCAAGCGGCTATTTTCAAACGATGTTTTAGAGCAAAAGGCCTGTAGTCTTTTAAATATGCGCTGTAAAAGCTATTAAATCAATTGCAGTTATCAAAAACACCAAGGCGAGAAAAGCCACAAATACAGCGCAACCGCCCGGCCAGGCGGGTAGCGGCACCGTCATCGCATAGGCGTTTGATGTGTCGGTCAAACCTGGGTAGGGTTCAAACCTATTTGAATTTAATTTTTGATCCGGTACGGTGTCAATTCAACTAACAATAAAAGGTAGACACATGAGAAGACGGATCTCAACTTGGACCCGGGCGGCATTCTTTGGAGGTTTAGCCCTATTCGCGTTATTGCTCCAATCGCAGACCGCGTTTGCGCGCGTAACAAAGTTTGTAGTAGAAGAGCGGGTTCCCTTTGCAACCGGGACGGTGTGGGGGCAAGCGGGCTCCTATGAACGCCTCAAGGGAACGGTATATATGGAAGTAGACCCCTCAGACCCTCTTAACTCCGTGATTGTGAATCTGGATCGCGCACCACGCAACGCACGTGGGCTGGTTGAATTTAATGCGCCTTTTTTCATGCTCAAGCCTGTAGACATGAAAAAGAGCAACCAGAAAATATGGTATGGCATCAACAACCGGAGCAACTGTATTGAATTGATGTTCAGAACATTTCCATTTCGTCCTGTAACCTGCAATGCGATAAAGGCAGAGGATATTGGCTCAGACCACCCCATTCTTCAGCAAGGTTTTGTGTTCGTCGATGCAGGCTGGCATGCCGACGCCATGCCGGATCCGACGGGCGCAAGGTTGGTGCCAAAATTTCCAATTGCCAAACAAGCCGATGGCAGTCCCATTGTCGGTACAGTCCGCATTGAGCACATACCCGTCGACGCGGCATCTTTTACCCGCCCCCTGGTTTTTGAGAACGGGGCAAGCAGTCTTGTCCCTTCAAGGGCGTGGCAGGCTTATGAACCGGCGACAACCAATACAAGTGATGCCAAACTCACGGTTCGGGATCGCACCGCTGGACCGAGAACCCAAATAGCGGCAGATCGCTGGGCCTTCGGAAAATGTCCAAGCGGGCAACAAAGCCTTGTTGCATCGAGCGTTGATCTTTGCATGTTCGACGGATTCCAGCCCCTCAAAATTTACGAGCTGACCTATTCAGCCAAAGATCCGGTTGTTATGGGTCTGGCTTACGCGGTGACGCGTGATGTTGCGTCTTTCTTGCGTTATCAGACAACGGATGACGCAGGCGTGTCCAATCCGCTTGCGCATAGCGCCACTGATGTCGGTATCCGCAAGGCTTATTCGTCAGGGACCTCATCGACGGGCATGTACCAGCGCGAATTTCTTTACCTGGGGTTCAATGAGGATGAAAAGCACAGACGCGTATTCGACGCAGCAACCATTTATTCAGCAGGCGCAAATCGCCTGTTTGCAAATGTTCAGTTCGCCCATCCTACTTTTTATTCCCGCCAAGATGCAAACAAAGACTACGTGTCAAACGCCATCTTTCCGTTTTCCTTTGCAGTTACAACGGATCCCATTACCGGAGCGCGTGATGGCATTCTCAAGAAACCGGCGACAGATCCGTTGGTGATTCAGGTAGATGAAGAACTGGTATTTTGGCAATGGAAGGCGTCGCTGAATGTGCACGATGGTCTAGGTCGCCCGGTAGCCACTCCCAAAAACGTTCGGCTTTATTTTCAGACTGGGTTTGGACATATTTCTGGCGCTGGCTTTCTTGCCCCTGCTGTAACGCTCGACATGTGTCAAACGCCCGCGAACGGTGTGGCCCATGGTCAGGCCAGCGCTGGCCTGACGTCCCGGGCACTGGTGCGCGTCATAGACGATTGGGCTGATCGGGGCATAGCACCGCCACCGAGCAACTATCCCACGATCGAGAAAGCAACGCTTGTGTCGTTAGAGCAGTACCGTCAACAATTTCCCAACATTCCCGGCGTAGAAAAGCCCAGCGTCCTGAATAATCTTCAGGTACTAGACTTTGGCTACGCTTTTAATGCACGCGGTGGCATACAGACCTTGCTGCCACCTGCTCTGGGCATGGACTACATGGTACTGGTGCCTCGCCCGGCAAAAGATGGCACTGCGATTGCGGGAATCCAAACCATGATGACGCGCGTTCCACTTGGAACAAATACGGGATGGAGTATTCGTACGGGCGCGCGCTCTCCTGACTTGTGCGGATTGAATGGGGGCTTTATTCCGTTCGAGCCTGACGCTGCAAGTCAAAAGAAAAAGGGCGACCCAAGACCATCGCTGGTGGCGCGTTATCACGATGGCAAAGGTTTTGTAAAAGCTGTCGAAAAAGCATCAAGTGATCTTGTCAAAGAACGCTTTATGCTCAAAGAGGACGCTCAAAAATTCATGAAAGCTGCAGATACAACACAAGTTCTGCCATAGAGAACTGCGGATTAAATCAAGCTTTAACGCGGGATTGGCGTAGCGCATATATTTTATTTGCGCTGCGCCAAATTTCGCGATTAACAGCCTCCATGGCATTGGTCGGGGCCAAAGGGTCAGGCCTCCCATCTTGCATAACTAGTGAGGCCACGTTAATCGTCTCCAATGGTCAGACCCCTGCGCTTACCCAATCGCACTGAGCGGCAAAAACATCGCCGAAGGCTCCGGGGTTTGGTCACTCACCAGCAGCGTGAAGCCGAGCTTTTGATAAAAGCTTACAGCCAGCGGGTCAGCGTCCAGATACATGCCAAAGCTGCCCATCTGTTTGGCCACTTGCAGGGTGAGCAGCAGGGCGTGTTTCATCAGTTTCGAGCCAAGTTGCTGACCTTTGCAGTGTTGGTCTACGCCCAGCATAACAAGCCGTGCGCATGGAATTTTGCGTGGAAGAGCGCCCAGTTGCATGGCTGACAGTGAGGACACATCAATCATGTGCTGTGCGATGGTGTAAAAGCCAACGAAGCGGTTCCCCTGTGCGGTGTCTGTCAGCACGTATGCCACGCTCAGACTTTTTTTGACCTGGGGCTTGAGGCTGTTATGAACGAAGGCGTTGATGGCTGCATGGCCGCAGTCGAATTGCTTTTGCCCCGTGTAGGTCAGCGTGGGGTCATACAGCGAGAGCTCAACCGTCATGCCTTACGCGCAGTAGCTGCACGGCCACGCGTGCGGGCTGGCAAATCAGGCAGCTTCATCAAACTCTTCATGGCGCGCGTGGGGCGTTGCGTTGTATTGAGCAACTGCGCCAGCGCCGCCTGCCCTTGTCTGGCAAGTGAAATGCTGGCGTGCTCATTGAGCACCTGGCGCGCTTTTTCAATGGCAGGGCCGAGCACAAAGGCGGTCAGATCAAGGCCGTCCAATGCCGCAGCCTGACTCAGCAAGTCTTTCATGTCCGCAGTGGTTTTGAATTCCATACGCGCCTGGCGCAGGTTCAGTGTGGTGGTTTCCATGGGGCAATCCTTGTCTGTATTGCAGACCCTTAATTGTACGGCCATTATCCGTATGCTGCAAAGCCCCGGGGTTCAGT
>JAYWBS010000250.1:0-9707 GCA_043781295.1 Polaromonas sp. | reverse complement strand
CGAAAGTCGTGGCGGCATTTTTACGCGCTACCAACCGCGCCATCGTTGAAACTTTTGCCAACCCTGGCCCGTCCATCGTGGCCACGCGGCAGCGCGAACCGATACTTGACGAGAAGGTTGAGACCGAGCGCTGGCGCATCACCTCGCAATATGTTGGCACACCTGATACGCGAAGCCACGGGCTGGGCGACATCCGCAAGCTGCTGCTGGAGCAACAAGTCGATGAAGTGGTGGATGTGTATGGGCTGAAAACACGGCCCAGTGCTGATGGCTTGTTTAACCTGTCCATGCTGCCGCCTAAAGCCGAGCGCATGGTGAAGGTGTGAGCGGTTGAAACAGCGGCATGCTGGCTTATGAAAAGGCTTACTTTGCCCGTCACCCGCTTAAACTCCATACATGGCATGGCACGCACAACTTGATCTTGATTACCGACTGGAGGCAGGCCGTACTGTAGCCCGCCACCTGCACAACGGCCCGCTACGCATTTTGCAGAGCCTTTACCCCGAAGGCGACTCGATTTGCCACAACGTACTGGTGCACCCGCCAGGTGGCTTGGTTGGCGGCGATACGCTGGACTTGAACATTTCGGTTGCGACAGGCGCGCATGGGCTGATGACCACGCCGGGTGCCACACGGTTTTATCGCTCAGATGGCGAGCTGGCTTTGCAGCGCACCGCCATCCATGTGGCAACAGATGCACGCATGGAATGGCTGCCCTTGGAGGCCATTGCTTACAACGGCTGCCTGGCTGAAAACCGCTTGACCTTGACACTGGCGCCCGGTGCCGAGCTGTTGGGCTGGGACGTGACCGCGTTGGGCTTGCCCTTTGCCGGCAAACCGTTTGAGTCGGGCCATTTTTGCCAGCATCTTGAAGTACCCGGCGTGTGGCTGGAGCGTGCCAATATCAAGGCGCTCGATGCACTGCTGCTCAATAGCCCGCTGGGCCTGGCCGGGCACCGCTGCTTTGCCACCCTGTTTTTTATGGCCGGCAGCAAGCTGGACCGCAAACGCCGGCAAGAAGCGCTGGACGCAGCACGCGGCGTGGTTGAAGCACATACCCTGTGCGCCACCGCTGGCGTTACAAGCCCTGATGGGCAAGTGGTACTGGTCAGGGTGCTTGCCCCGGTGGTGGAGCCCGCCATGGCACTGCTGCGAGCCGTGTGGCTAGCCTGGCGCAGCTATTTCTGGCAGTTGGGCGTTGCCAGCCCGCGGATCTGGTCTACATAGCAGGCCTTACTGTCCCGTAGCGGGCGTTGTCCTACAAATAAAGTGCCGGGGAAAGCAACATGCGTGTCGCTTTGGCTGTCACAACACGCGCCAATGTGTTTCTAGACTTCATACATCGGTCCACTAATTTTGATTGATTGTTTATTTTGTAAGTAGTGGAGTAACCGAATCCAGGAGTCAGACCATGAACGCACCCATTCCATTCAAATTAAGCCGCATCAGCAAAAGCGCTACAGCATTTGCCTTTACCGCCTTGCTGGCCATGACAGCCACCGCGCAAATTGCGTCTGGCACCACGGGCATTGATGCCACTGGTAACGCCGCCAGCGAGCTAGCCGCCTGTAACAACGGCACGACGCAGCAAAGTCGTGAAACCTGTATCACCGAAGTCCGCAACGCCAATGCTGCCAAGCGTGCGGGCAAAGTAGACAACGCAGGTGGTCAGTTCAACGCGAACGCATTGCAGCGCTGCAATGTGCTGCAAGGTGAAGACAAGGTAGCTTGTGAAGCCAGAGTAGCTGGCTATGGCAGCCCACAGGGCAGCGTGGCAGGTGGCGGCGTGATCACGCAGGTGGAAACCGTGGTGGTTCCCAGAAGTCCTGAAGTGATCAACATTCAACCGCAAACCAGCTCGGACACGATCATCGTGATACCGGCAGCGCGATAAGCAACAATCATTTAAATGGCGACCAACTGGCGCACGCCGTTGGCTTCCATGTCTTTGCCCTGCCCACGTGCAATAAATTCACCGCGCTCCATGACCAGATAGTCGTCGGCCAGTTCTTGCGCAAAGTCGTAGTACTGCTCTACGAGCAATATCGCCATGTCGCCACGGTCTGCCAGCATGCGGATGACGCGGCCAATGTCCTTGATGATGCTAGGCTGAATGCCCTCGGTCGGCTCATCGAGTATCAGCATTTTGGGTTTGGCCGCCAGCGCCCGCGCAATGGCCAGTTGCTGCTGCTGTCCACCTGACAAATCACCGCCGCGCCGGTTCAGCATTTGCTTGAGCACCGGAAACAACTCATACAACTCGGCCGGTATCGGCGTACTGGCACTTTTGTAGGCCAGGCCCATGCGCAAATTTTCTTCAACCGTCAGGCGCGCAAAAATCTCACGTCCCTGGGGGACGAAGCCAATGCCTGCTCTGGCCCTCTCATACGGCGTGGCAGTTTGAATCTGCTTGCCATCGAATTCAATCGTGCCGGTTTTGATGGGCACCAGGCCCATCAGCGATTTGAGCAAGGTGGTCTTGCCTACGCCGTTGCGGCCAAGCAGAACAGTAACTTTACCGAGCTGTGATTGCATGCTCACATCGCGAAGGATGTGCGAGCCGCCGTAGTATTGGTTGACGTTTTTGACTTGCAGCATCTTCAGCGACCTAAATAAACTTCAATGACCCGCTCATCGTTCTGAACTTCATCCAAAGTGCCCTGCGCCAGCACAGAGCCGTCACACAACACGGTCACGATTTCTGAAATGGTGCGGATAAAACTCATGTCGTGCTCCACCACCATCAATGAGTGCTTGCCCTTAAGCGTTAAAAACAGCTCTGCGGTGCGTGCTGTTTCTTCGTCGGTCATACCCGCAACGGGTTCATCGAGCAGCAACAGCTTCGGGTCTTGCATCAGCAACATGCCCATCTCAAGCCACTGCTTTTGCCCGTGACTCAGGTTGCCCGCCATGCGGTTGACGCTATCGGCCAAGTGAATGGTGATCAATATTTCGGCCAGCCTGTCACTTTGCATTGAATCGAGCCTGAAAAACATCGACGCCTTGACGCCCTTGTTGGTCTTCAATGCCAATTCGAGATTTTCAAACACGGTGAGGTGCTCAAACACGGTGGGTTTTTGAAATTTTCGGCCAATGCCGAGTTGCGCAATATCGGCTTCTTTATGGCGCAGCAAATCTATCGTGCTGCCGAAAAAAACCGTACCTTCATCAGGCCGGGTTTTACCAGTGATGATGTCCATCATGGTGGTTTTGCCCGCACCGTTGGGGCCAATGATGCAGCGCAACTCGCCCGGCGCAATGTCCAGGCTCAGCTTGTTGATGGCTTTGAAGCCGTCGAAGCTGACGCTGACATCTTCAAGATACAAAATGCGGCCATGGGTGATGTCAACTTCGCCGGGTGTGGCTATGCGGCTGCCGCTGGCGCTGCGGCCACCTGATTCCGTATTATTTTTACCCGCATCAAGCGCAGCCATGCACTCTTCAACACGGCGAGCACCCTGCTCCAAAAGATCAGGGGTCATTTGTCACCTTCTGATTTGTTGGGGACAGAGCTGGCTCGCTTCGCGTAGCTGTGGTCTTTCCAGCAAAAACTCATAATTTTTTTGACCAAGCCCACCACACCGCTAGGCAAAAACAAAGTCACACCAATAAACAGCAAACCCAAAAAGTACAACCAGTATTCCGGGTAAGCCACCGTCAGCCAGCTCTTGGCCCCGTTGACGATAAACGCGCCCACTATCGGCCCGATCAAACTGGCTCGCCCACCCACTGCAGCCCAGATGGCAATTTCAATCGAGTTGGCCGGACTCATTTCGCCAGGGTTGATGATGCCCACTTGCGGCACATACAGCGCACCCGCCACACCGCACATCACCGCTGAAATCACCCAGATGGTGAGCTTGTAACCCAGCGGGCTGTAGCCCGAGAACATGACCCGCGTTTCAGCGTCGCGGATGGCCTGTAGCACGCGGCCAAACTTGCTGCCCACCAGCCATTTGGCGAATAAAAAGAAACCCAGCAGCGTGAGGCCCGTCATGACAAACAGCGTCATGCGCATCGACGGCGTAGCTACCGGAATATTTAAAATACGCTTGAAGTCAGTAAAGCCGTTGTTGCCGCCAAAGCCGGTTTCGTTGCGAAAGAACAGCAGCATGGCGGCAAACGTCATGGCCTGCGTGATGATGGAAAAGTACACGCCCTTGATACGCGAGCGAAAGGCAAAAAAGCCAAACACAAACGCCACGATGCCAGGCACCAGCACGATCAGCAGCAGCGTGGCCATAAAGCTGTCGCTGAACGTCCAGTGCCAGGGCAAGGTCTTCCAGTCCAGAAAAACCATGAAGTCTGGCAGGTCGCTTTTGTAGTTGCCGTCACGGCCAATCTGGCGCATCAGATACATGCCCATGACATAGCCGCCAAGCGCAAAAAATACACCGTGCCCCAGCGACAAAATACCGGTGTAGCCCCATATCAAATCCATCGCCAGTGCGGCAATGGCGTAGCACATGATTTTGCCCAGCAGCGCTACCGCGTAAGTGCTCATGTGAAACATGCTGCCCTCAGGCACCCACAGGTTGAGCACAGGTGCCACAGCGCACACCGCAACCAGCGCCACCATGAAGGCGCTCCAGCCTGTGCGGGTAAGCAGCGGGCCTTTGGTGGGAAGCACAACTCCAACTCCCTCTCCCCTTTGGGGAGAGGGCTGGGGTGAGGGGCGGCTGTTCGTACTCATGCTTCTGCGCTCCGGCCCTTCATCGCAAAGATGCCCTGTGGCCTCTTCTGGATGAAGATGATGATGAACACCAGCACGGCAATTTTGGCCAGCACGGCACCTGTCCAGCCTTCAAGGAATTTATTCAAAATGCCCAATCCCATGGCTGCGTAAACCGTACCGGCCAACTGGCCCACACCGCCCAGCACCACGACCATGAAAGCATCCACGATGTAGCCCTGCCCCAAGTCTGGCCCCACGTTACCCACCTGGCTAAGAGCACAACCGGCCAGGCCTGCAATACCTGAACCCAATGCAAATGCGTAGGTATCAACACGGGCCGTGTTCACCCCCATGCAGGATGCAATGGGCCGGTTTTGCGTCACACCGCGCACAAACAAACCGAGTCGCGTTTTACTGATCAGCCAGGCCATGCCCAGTAGCACGGCAACCGCAAAACCAATAATCACCAGGCGGTTGTAAGGCAGTGACAAATTGCCCAGCACCTGTACACCACCGCTCATCCACACCGGGTTTTCAACGCCGACATTCTGCGCACCAAAAATCGAGCGCACCAGTTGTTGCAGCATCAGGCTGATGCCCCAGGTGGCCAGCAAAGTCTCAAGCGGGCGGCCGTATAGAAAGCGGATCACGCTGCGCTCCAGCGCGGCCCCCATCAGTGCTGATGCCATGAACGCAACCGGTACCGCAGCCAGCAAATACCAGTCAAACGCACCAGGCAGGTATTTTTGAAACAGGCCCTGCACCACATACGTAGCGTAGGCACCAATCATCATCAGCTCACCATGCGCCATGTTGATGACGCCCATCAGCCCGTAGGTAATGGCCAAACCCAGAGCCACCAGCAACAAGATGCTGCCCAGACTGATGCCACTGAATATCGCACCCAGCTTGTTGCCCCATTCCAGCGATGCCTCCACCTTGGCTAACGCGGCCTGCAAGGCAACTTTTACATCAGCGTCAGTCTCTTTGCCAATGCGTTCAAGCAATACGGTTTTGGTGTTGGGGTTTTTGCTGGCTGAAAGTTGTGCTGCGGCCTCAAGCCGTTTGGCCTTGTCGCTGCTGCTTAAAAAGATGGCTGCGCGTACCAGTTCAAGCTGGCTTTTCAGCTCGGGCACAGGCTCTGCCGCATAGGCCTTTTCAATCAACGGCAAACGTGCTTCATCGTTTTCACTGGCCAGCGTCTTGATGGCGTCACGGCGTACTTTTTCGTCTTTGCTGAATAGCTTGAGTGCGGCCAGAGCCGTGTCAAGCTCGGCGCGCATCAGGTTGGGGTTGATCACGTCTTCGGCATCTGGGGGCAAAGGCAAACTTGCGCCAGTGACCGGGTCAAACGCCTTGTCATCCTTGACGACAAAAATCTTGTCGCCTTTGGTTTTAACGGCATCATCAGACATCGCCTGAATGAGGGCCACGGTTTTTTCATCTGCATTGGCAGCGGCTTTGTTAAGCGCCTCGATGCGGGCATCAGTTTCACCCAGCGTCATACCTTTTACCTCTTCAGGCGTTAAAGCATGGGTGTGAGCAGCTATTAAAAGTGTAGTAAGTGCGAGTAGATGTCGAAGCATTGAAAGAACCTGTAGATTGCGCACTGCGGGGTTATGCGCACTCTGCAAGTCCCGGGCCAGTCATGGCCCAGAACCAGGAGGCGGTCATCCCGGACTTGATCCGGGATCCATGCCTGCGTCCTCGGAGTTTGAAGACATGGATTGCGGGTCAAACCCGTAATGACGGGGCTTACTTCTTGGCGGGCTCGTCAGGCTTCTTGTCGTTGCCTTCGATGTACGGGCTCCATGGCTTGGCCTTCACAGGGCCAGGCGTCTTCCACACCACGTTGAACTGACCGTCGGCCTTGATCTCACCAATAAACACTGACTTGTGCAGGTGATGATTTTTCTCATCCATCTTGCTCACAATGCCTGATGGGGCATTGAAAGTCTGGCCCGCCATCGCGGCAATCACTTTGTCGGTCTCTAGGGACTTGGCTTTTTCAACCGCCTGCTTCCACATGTTGATGCCGATATAGGTCGCTTCCATCGGGTCGTTGGTCAAAGGCTTGTCAGAGCCCGGCAGCTTTTTGGCTTTGGCATAGGTTGACCATTTTTTGATGAACTCGGTGTTGGCCGGGCTCTTGATCGACTGGAAGTAGTTCCAGGCAGCCAGGTGGCCGACCAGTGGCTTGGTGTCTACACCACGCAGCTCTTCTTCACCCACCGAGAAGGCCACCACGGGCACGTCTTTGGCTTTCAGGCCGGCATTGCCCAGTTCTTTGTAGAAAGGCACGTTGGAGTCACCGTTGATGGTGGACACCACAGCGGTTTTGCCGCCTTGCGAGAATTTCTTCACGTCAGCAACAATGGTTTGGTAGTCACTGTGGCCAAACGGGGTGTATTTTTCATCGATGTCGGTGTCTTTAACGCCTTTGCTTTTCAGGTAAGCACGCAAGATTTTGTTGGTGGTGCGTGGGTACACATAGTCCGTGCCCAGCAGCACCCAGCGCTTGGCACCGCCGCCCGCTTTGCTCATCAGGTAATCAACCGCAGGAATAGCCTGCTGATTAGGCGCTGCACCCGTGTAAAACACGTTCTTGCTCAGCTCTTCACCCTCGTACTGCACAGGGTAAAACAGCAGGCCGTTCATTTCTTCAACGACTGGCAACACTGACTTGCGTGACACGCTGGTCCAGCAGCCGAAAATGACGGAAACCTTGTCCTGGCCGAGCAACTGCTTGGTTTTTTCAGCAAACAATGGCCAGTTGGAAGCCGGGTCCACAATCACGGGCTCCAGCTTTTTGCCGAGCACGCCACCTTTGGCATTGATCTCGTCAATCGCCATCAAAACGGTGTCTTTCAACACAGTTTCAGAAATGGCCATGGTGCCCGACAGGCTGTGCAAAATGCCCACCTTGATGGTGCCACCCGCAGGTGCTTGGGCATGTGCGGGAATGATGGCCAGGCCAGTCAAGGCGACAGCAGCGGTAAGCGCTTTCAGGGTAAAGCGGCGTGAATTCAGGTTTTGCATCAATGCTTCTCCAGTGGGTTGTTGTATGGCATCTCGCTGCGCTCGGCCTGAACTCAGGCTTTTACGCAGCGATGGCTACATTCTGGGGACTGGAGAAGAATTGGGGAATACGCCGGGTGGCGTATGTGGGCGTTAAGCCGAGATTGTCCATTAGGCGGCACTTCTTGCCTACGCGATGTCTGGCGGAAGACGTGGGCTTGCTCCAGCACCTAAGATGCGTATTCTCATACGTCAATCGTCGAACGCCGCATCAATCTCCTGTATATCCATGCCAGCGTAAATCGCGGCAGCGCCGCTCAATTCCCAGATGGAGGCTCCGGCCCGTACTTTCTCCGCCGCCTCGTCCTCCTTGCACATCTTGGCCTGAGCGGCGGCGACCACGCGCGCGGCATCATCGCGCGGAACGCAGATCACGGCATCGCCGTCCGCCACGATCAAGTCGCCCGGTCGCACCTCTACGCCTTCGCACACGACGGGCGCATTGACGAAGCCATGGCCCGACTTGTCAGGATGGATGGGCCAGATGTGGGTCGCCCAGACCGGAAACCCCATGGCACGGACTTGGTCCACGTCGCGCACGCAACCCTGCACAACCACCCCAGCCAAACCCTTTTGCATGGCGTAACGGGTGGCAAGGTCTCCCCACTGGGCACCAGACAGCTCTGCCTGACAGACCACCACCAGGACATCGCCAGGTTGGGCGAGATACAGCGCACGGTGCATCATCAGGTTGTCGCCAGGCCAGCAGAACGCCGTGACCGCAGAGCCTGCGATCTTTGGCTGGCCTTCCTTCAACGGACGCATGCGCGCGCCCAGCAAAGCCGCGCGGCCGTGCGTGCCCATGGACTCGTGAATGTCAGCGACGGTCACTTCGCGCGCCTGCGCAACGATGGCGGCGTCAACGCGCCGCACTTTGAGAAAAACTTGGGAAGAATTCATATGGGTCAGCCCGTTCTCAGGCGTGCGGCACGCAATAGTCGTCGGCTGACAGCCGGAAGGTCGTACGCTTCATCAGGCGCGGTTGGTCCAGCCTCATCGGGTCACGGCGATGCTGGGTGCAACCGTTGTCCCACATCAACAGGTCGCCGTTGTGTACCTTGTGACGATAGGCCAGTGAGGGATGGCCACCCGCCTCGGACAGGATGGGCATCACGCGCGCGAATTCCTCGTCTGACAGTCCTTCAATCGAAACGAGGGTGGTCTGGTCCGCATACAGCACCTTGCGACCGGTGTGCGGATGTGTCAACACCAAGGGATGGCAAGCGTCGGGCAGGCTCAGCATCGCGTTGGACGCCTCTTTACCCTTGAGTTCCAGCGTACTGAGCAGCGCGTAGCGTTTGGCGTAGCGGTAGGTGCCGACTCGTCCATCGATCAGTTGCTGGATGTCCTTGGGCAGTCGGTCCCAGGCAGCGTACTGGTTCGCCCAGTAGATGTCGCCGCCGTCGCGCGGCACTTCCGTGCCGTACAGAATGGCACCGGTGGCCGGTCGCACTTGGTAGGTTTGGTCCGAGTGCCAGTCCACATCCTCGCCGCCAGCGAAGCCGCCTACGAAACGACCGTCCGAATATTTGAGCGTGCTGAAATAGATGATCTGCTCGTGGTAGGGCGACTGAATGTCCTTGCGGCCGGTACTTTCGCATTCGCCGAAGTGATCGGTGAAGCGCACCAGATCGGACTCGTCGAGCGACTGGCGGCGGAAAATCATCAGTGGCGACTTTTGCCAGATGGCCTTGATCGCTTTGATCGCGCCTGGGTCATCCAAGATGTCCGGGATACAGGCGTGGACTTCTACAGCGAAATCGGAATGCAGCGGGGTGGTTTTGATGTTGCTCATGTTTGCTCCTTAACTGGTTATTCGGGTTTCATATTGGCGCTCTTGATCACGTGGGCGTAGTTGCGGCGTTCCTCGCGCAACCAGACGTTGAGTTCGGCTGATGTGCGAACTGGCGCGCGCTCGAAACCGAGCTCGCCCAACGCCTTCTGGGTTTCAGGC
>JAYWBS010000249.1:0-9764 GCA_043781295.1 Polaromonas sp. | reverse complement strand
CCCCCACAAGCGCTGAATAAGGCGCGAACCCGCCAATGGCCGGCACGATGGGCGGTGTGAATCCAGCCGGTACGGTATAGCTGACGGGTGAGCTGGAGTTGGTCAAATTACTCAAGCCAACTCCCAAAGAACCTGAGCCCACCATGATGGCACCGCTCAAATTGCCATCCATGGACTCTGAATTGCCAATTGCAATTAATACTTGCGGGTGCACCGGCACCGCCACTTGCAACGGTATTTGCGAAATCGCCAGGCTAGGCGCACCTACCGCTGATGCAATGAGTGAAATGGAGGCGACGGCGATAGCTACTACCAAGGCCGCCAGCACCACCAGGGTGGTACGCCCGCTGATGTATTTGTTTTTAAACATAGTAAAACTCCGTCCTCTATTCATAGCAACTTAACGCTTTAACTGCATTTAATGAAAGTGGCACAAGCATCATCGGATGGCTAAGGTGTTAGTACGGTGCTTTGCAAAATAACGGGTGATTTGCCACTGACGCCCAATGCACGTGAGGTGACTCGGTAAACCTGCCTCACCCCAACACCCGGAACATTCACCGGCGGCATGTACTCAATGATGAAGGCGGCTTGGGTGCCCATGCCGCAAGTTGTGCATTGAGTGACATTGGTGCTATTGGTCCAGTCGACGGACTGCCAGCGCGGCGTGATGGAGGTATCAAACGCGTACAGGCCATTGGTATTGGCAATGAACCCTGCCTGCGTGTAGTTACCTGCCAATAGATTGTTTGCGGCTTGATTCAGCGCGCCTTCAGCCGTTTGGTAGGCTTGCTGCGCATCCGACGAGTTAGTAGCAATGCGGGTTTGGGTGCTGTTCAATGAAATCATGGCCAGCCCCAATACCGTCAGCATGATCAGCAAAATCAGGGTGGTGATCAGCACACTGCCGCGCTGAGTGGTTCGGCTTACAAAACGATAAGCGTTCATGATGCGTTCCGCAGGTCGATTGTCAAATCGTAGACGCGCCGCAGGCGCCCGTCTTGTGGCGTGCTGACACCCGTACCCAAAAGGCTGAATGCGGTCGGATTGTTTGGACCACCAGAGCCAAGCTGCCCCTCAATCAAAAAAGACAATTTGACAGCGTAAACCACTGTCCAGTCGGCCACAGCACTGGCGGCGACATATTGGGTGATCACGCCGCTAGCACCCGTGCCATACAACACCTGCAATGTTTGTACACCGGGCACCAGCGGTGCAACTGACCATGTGCCCCCCACGTAAGTTGCGCGCATCAGCGCGCTTTGCCCGCCCAGCCCTTGGGCGACGTAAAACGCTGTTTGCTGTAGCGGAATTAACTGCGGGCTAACGTATGACACCGGAAAGGCTGCTGCCGCGTTACCGCTTGGTCCAGCGCCCGCTGCATGCGCAATATTGCTACCCGTCACACCGGTGATATTGAAGATAGTCGACTTGCTACAGTCAGACACGGCCGCGAGCGACCCAACGGTCAGACTGGTGGTGCCGTAAATTGTTAGCGCGGTGCTACCTGTGGCAATTTGGGGGGTTACTGCCGTTGGCTGGCTGTTGGGCACGGGCCCTAACAACACAATGACATCACTGCCAGGTTGGACCATGCTTGCCAGAGAGCTGTGAAGGCTGGGCGTCCAGTCTGACAGCGTGGCATCATTGGCCGGGTTGCGTGTGGCTAAAGTCAGTGTGCCGTTACCCGCTGTGCCGCTGGCATCGTAACCAGCCACGATGCCAGGCGTGGTTGCGGCTCCCAGTGGCGGCGGGGCACCCGCGTTCAGGCTGTTTGTGACGGCTTGGTCAACGGTAGAGCAACCGATAAATCCGGCGGTCCTGACGACAGGCGTGACCAGTGCCGCAATGGCATTCTCAGCGTTTTGTATGGACGCTTGCGAATTGGTGATTTTATAAACCTGCGTCTGCACCAGATACGTCACGATCACGCCGCCGATCAAAATGACGCCAATCGCCATGGCGATCAGCAGCTCAATCAGCGAATAGCCGCGTTGAATGCGTTGGCGGTATGTCATAGCAAGGTGGTGGTCACAAATTGGGCCAGGTTCGGGGAGCCAGCTGCCGACGCAGCCGTAGAGGAGCCTAGTGTGCTTTGCGCTGGCCTGTCATCCCACTGCACGGTGACCGTCACCAACGTGGCATTGCCTGACACAGCAGTGGTGATGGACGCGCGACCGCTGGGTAGCTGACGCGCCACATCGTTGACCTGCCAGTCCCAATAATCGTATGCCGCTAACTGGGCGGGCGTGCAAGTCGCAGTGTTGCAGAGCGTCCCTGGTGTGGCTGGTGCGGTACCTGTTGTCAGATTGGTCAGGCTATAGGCTCCGCTAATGGCTTGCGCGCTGTTCGCACGCATGCGATCAATGATGGTGTATGCCGACTGTACCGATAGCTGCTTGAGATAACTTGAGCTGTTGGATTTGAGTGTAAAAGCCAACATACCACCTATGCCCAGCAAGCCAAAGGCCAAAATAAGAATACTGACCAGCAGCTCAATTAAGGTAAAACCAGCCTGTATGTTTTTTGATGGTGCGTTCATAACACGTTGCTTTCATGGGCAGGAAAGAGCAGGCGTAGCCCAAACGGCTGTACCGGGCGTGTTGCCAGCCTGTACAAAACCCGTAGCCACAACTTGTACAGAGCGGCCAAACGTGGTGCCCCGACTGTCGCAAATGGTGAAGTTTGACTGCGTTGTCGATAAGCCACGCGAATCAAATACAACGTTTGCGGTAGATGACACGACAGGGCCACCAGCTGCGGTGAGTTTGCTTTGAATCAGCGCAGGCGTGCCAGACGGGTCGCTGACCACTATCCATCCAGCGCCCCAGTCAGTACCGCAAGTGGTCGAACTGACTGCACCCACTGGACAGACCTTGACGCTAACGGATTGGCTAAGTGCGGTATTTCGTGCGTAGTTCAGGGCGTTGGTCAGCTCATCAGTTTGCCCGGCCATGCGATTGTTCAGCAGCATGGCCTGAAATGCAGGTGCAGCAAGCGACATAAGAATCGCTGCTATGGCAATGGTCACCAGAAGCTCAATCAAGGTGAATCCACCTTGGTTTGCGTTGCGGGTCGGCACCTCATTTTTCATACACACAGTATGCGCTATCAACTGGCGTGGTGGGTTACCGTTTATCCTGACCAAAGCTCCGCACGTCTGACTACAGAGGGTGTGGCAAAGCTGGCTGGCAAAGGATTCGCCCAGGCTCCTAGTGTTTACTTCCCAGGTCCCGCACCCGCACCCGTTGGCGGCGCAACACCCAGCCGTTTGGCAACGGCCTGATCCAGCGCAACGACTTTCGGTTCAACCGTGCCGCGTGTGTCAGCCAGCAATTTTTCCAGCAAAACCTTTTGCATGTCACCGCTCAGTTGCTGGTACTTGCTGTAGGCCGGGGATTCTAAAAAGGTGGCCAGCTGCTTTAAATCGGCTTCGCTGAACTTGTCCTCTAACAAGGTGCCCACGGTGGTGGGGGCCAGCTTCAGTGCCCGACCTGTCACGAGTGGCACCGCTTCGTCGAGGTATTTTTTGACATAACCCTCGATGTCTTTGGCAGTGGCATCACGTTTGTCTGCCGCTATGCTGGTCGCCAGGGCTACGCCTGCTTTTTCCATCACGGCCTGCGCAGGTCGCTCGGCCATCGCACGGCTGATGCCTTCAATGATGGGCTGCTGCACCTTGAGAATACGCGCCACCAGGGCTTTTTTGGCGGGGGTAGATTCGGTTTTAGCTTCCGCTTTGGTGTCAGTTTTTACTTGCGCTTGGGAAGACAAGGCGGACAGCGCGAGCGCTAAGGCGAAGAAGAGTTTTTTATGCATGAGATGATCTTAAACCGTGCACGTTTTCTTACATGCCTGCGGGTGTAAGGCTAAAGAACATGCACTTTAAATTTATTGAAGCGTGTGCAGCGGGATGTCTTTCGCAATGGCGAGCTTATCCAACTGCTGACGCGTTTGGTTTCGTAGCCAGCTGGCAATCGCCAGCCGAGTGGCAGTTGCAAACATGGCTTTCATGCTGGTGGCCTCAACGCCTGCTGCCGCACAAAGCCGCGCGGCAAAATGTGGCTCCAGAGCGGCCACCGCAACACGGCCATCTTTGCAGTTGTAGACCTGATAGCACGCATGACCGCCACCTACAGCTGCGCCTGGTGCAGTAAGGCCCCACGCGCGCGGTCGTGCCAGGTAAGTTGCCGCACTGGACAGGGCCACCTCCAGGTACGCTCCTTTGCCTTTGGCGGCCCGGTACATGACGGCCTGCAAAACGGCCTCGCTGGCCATCAGCGAGCCGCCCATGTCGGCGTACAGCGTGGCGGGCAAATCGAGGCCAGTGACCAGGTCGTTTTCAGCCAGGTAGGTCAGGTCATGGCCGGGTTCTTCAGCACACGCACCGGGTGCGCCGACGATGGCGATCTGGCTCAAGCCAGGGTACTGCTTGTGCAGGGCTTTCCAGGTCAACCCGAGCTTGACGAGTGCGGAAGGGCGGAAGGATGTGAGCAGGACGTCAGCTTTTGCCAGCTCACGGTGCAAGGCTTTTTGGCCCGCTTCTGTTTTGAGATCGGCCGTGGTGATACGAACGCCGCTGTGCATGGCTGCATAGGCGGGCGGGCAATACGCCTGCATGGGGTCTGCGCCCGGTGGCTCCAGCTTCACGCAGTTTGCGCCCATGCTAAGGCAGCGCATCAGCGCCGCAGGGCCTGGCATGTTGAGCGCCAGGCTGAGGATGCGCACACCCTTCAATGGCCGAAAAGTGATTGTTTTTGGTGTTGTCATGCGCTATGTTTTTAGTAGCTTCTTGCGCCCGAATCTATTGGTCTACAGGCATAAAAGATGCCTTATTTTAACCAAAAACGATCTTTTTAGATGATTTTTAGCAGCACCCAGACATTTACAGCGGCAAGCCCACATAGTTTTCAGCCAGCGCAGTTGATGCTGCGGTTGAATGCACCAGGTAGTCGAGTTCGGCCTCCTGGATTTTCTGGCCAAAGCCGTCTTGGTCAGGAAAACGGTGCATCAGTGTGGTGAGCGACCATGAAAAGCGCTCGGCTTTCCAGACTCTGGCAAGCGCGCGTTGCGAGTAGTCGCCAATGCCTGCGCTGGATTTCTCAAGATAAAAATCAATGAAAGCGTCAGACAAATACTTCACGTCAGATGCCGCCAGGTTCAAACCCTTGGCGCCCGTAGGCGGCACGATGTGCGCGGCATCGCCTGCTAAAAACAAGCTGCCAAAGCGCATCGGCTCGGCCACAAAGCTGCGCAGCGGGGCAATGCTTTTTTCAATCGACGGGCCAGTGACGATGCGCTCGGCCAGTTCCGGGTCAAGTCGGGCACGCAGCTCGTCCCAAAAGACGGCGTCGCTCCACTGCTCGACTTTGTCTGTCATGGGGCACTGCACGTAGTAACGGCTGCGCGTCAGGCTGCGCATCGAGCACAGTGAAAAGCCGCGCGCGTGGTTGCCATACACGATGGCGTGGGGCGACACCGGCGGCACATCGGCCAGTACGCCCAGCCAGCCAAACGGGTAGACGCGCTCAAATTCTTTGATGGCGTCTTTGGGCACGCTGGCCCGGCACACACCATGAAAGCCGTCGCATCCGGCGATGAAGTCGCAACTCAATTCGTGCTGCTGGCCGCTGTTGGTGTAGCGCACTTTGGGCTGGGCGCTGTCAAAGTCATGAATGCTGACATCACCCGCCTCGTACACGGTGGTCAGCCCAGAGGCAGCCCGGGCATTCATCAGGTCGCGCGTCACTTCGGTCTGGCCGTAGGCGGTCACTACTTTGCCACCCGTCAGGCCCGTCACATCAATCGCATGGCGCTGGTTTTTAAACACCAGTTCAATTGAATGATGGGGTGTGCCATGGGCAGCCAGGCGCTGGCCTGCGTCGACTTCATGCAGCATGTTGACGGTGCCTTGTTCCAGAATGCCTGCGCGTATGCGGCCTAAAACATAGTCGCCGCTTTGGCGTTCAATGATGATGTTGTCAATGCCGGCTTTGTGTAGCAAAGCGCCTAGTAAAAGGCCAGCCGGGCCAGCGCCGATGATGGCAACTTGAGTACGCATGAGTGTCTCCTGTAGCTTGCTAATTTGGTTTTATCAGCTCGTTGGCTTTATCAGTTCGCTCAGCTTAACTTTGACGGATTGACAACGCCAGCCTGCAACTCACAGGTTGTGCGATGATTGGTTTGTATGTGCGATCACCGCGCAAATGAAGGTTGACCATGGCGATAGAAAAAGCAGATTTCATTGAAGGCATGGCCAAAGGCATGGCTGTGCTGGAGAGCTTTGACACCGAGCGTCAGCGGCTCAATGCCACGCTGGCGGCGCAGCGTGCGGGTATCACGCGCGCAGCGGCCCGGCGGCATTTGCTGACGCTGGCACACCTGGGCTATCTGGAAAGTGAATACGGCTACTACTGGCTGTCGCCCAAGGTGCTGCGGTTTTCAGGCAGTTATCTCGCATCAAGCAGATTGCCGCGTGCGCTACAGCCTACGTTAAACCGGTTGGCTGCACAAACGCAGCAATCGTTTTCAAGCGTGGTGCTTGATGGTGATCAGGTCGTGATCGTGGCGCGCAGTGTGGGCTACGGTGCCTCGAACCCGCAGGGTACTGCCAAGGTTTTGGCTTATGGCTTGCACCTGGGTGCACGCCTGCCGGCTCATGTCACGTCGACGGGCCGCATGTTGCTGGCCTGCATGAGCCGTACAGACTTTGCAACGTGGCTCAAAGGCCGGGAGTTGCCGCGCCTGACAGCGCACACCGTGCTGGATACCAAAACACTTAAATCATTGGTCAGCACAGCCAGGACGCAAGACTGGTGCGTGGCCAGCCAGGAGCATGAGCTCGGTGTGTTTGCCCTGGCCGTGCCGCTGCGCAACATGCAGGGCAAGGTGGTGGCAGCACTGAACGTGGTCACCACGCCAGATCGTTTGCAGCCGGATGTGATGCAGCGTGACTTGCTGCCTTTGCTTCAGGATGCGGCGCGCGAGTTGCGGCCTTTGCTTTAAGAACTCTTCAAACGCCCAAATACTGCTGTAGCAGCTCTGGCTGGGCATTGAGCGCTTGTGACGTGCCCTCAAACACCACTTCACCCTTGACCAGAATCACATTGCGGTCGGTGATTTGGGTAACGTGTTTGTGGTTTTTATCGACGATGACGCTGCTGATACCTGTCTCGCGTATCAGGGCGCAAATTCGCCAGATGTCCCTGGCAATCAGCGGTGCCAGGCCTTCGGTGGCTTCGTCGAGGATCAGCACATCGGGGTTGGTCATCAGCGCGCGGCCGATGGTCAGCATTTGCTGCTCGCCACCACTGAGTTGCTGGCCGCCGTGGCCCAGGCGCTCCTTCAATCTGGGAAAGGTGTCCAGCACCCGGTCGTAGGTCCAGTCGCGTTGGCCGCGTGTCCCGGCTCTGGCGGCCATCTTTAGATTCTCAACAACGCTTAGGTTGCCGAAGATGCCTCGGCCTTCTGGTACGTAGGCAATTCCTAGCTGCGCAATTTCATACGGCGCACGGCCCATCATGGCCTTGCCTGCAATCTCAATCGAGCCGCCGCGCGGTTTGACAAGGCCCATGATGCTTTTGAGCAGCGTGCTTTTGCCCATGCCGTTGCGGCCCATCAGGCCAATGGTTTCGCCACGCGCAACGCTGAAGTTGATGCCGCGCAAAATGTGGCTGGCACCGTAATAGGTGTTGAGGTCCTTCGCGTCGATCATTAAATCGCTCATGGGATTGTCTTTACCAGCAGGGGCCGCGGAACTGGCTTTGCCAGGCCGCAGGCGCAGCGCCCCCTCGGGGGGCAGCGCATTACACGAAGTGAAAAGCGTGGGGGTACCATCTTCAATGTTCCTCGCCTAAGTAGGCTGCTTGTACGCCTGCATCAGAGCGAATCTCTAAAGGCGTACCGCTGGCTATCACCTGGCCATTGACCATCACCGTCAGCTTGTCAGCGAGCAGGAACACAGCATCCATGTCATGCTCCACCAGCAAAATACCATGGTCTTTTTTAATGGTTTGTAGCAGTGCCACCATGCGTTCAGCCTCTACCGCGCCCATGCCCGCCAGCGGCTCGTCCAGCAAAATCACTTGCGGCTCGGTGGCCAGCGTCATGGCTATTTCCAGCTGGCGCTGCTCGCCGTGGCTGATGGTTCCAGCGATGTTTTTAACCCGATTTTGCAAGCCAGAAAGATCGATAGCCCTTTCAATTCGGGCGCGAGTAGCTATGAAATCAGAAGCGTTGCTCAACCACTTGTGTGCCTGGGGTGCGCGTGACTGGGCTGCCAGGTGCACGTTGTCCCATACGCTGAAGGGCAAGAAAATATTCGTCTTCTGGTAGCTGCGGCCCAGGCCCTGGCGCGAGATTTTTTCGGGCGTCCAGCCGGTGATGTTCACGCCGCCAAGCGCAACAGAACCCGAGGTAGGCGGCAAATCACCCGACAGCAAATTGGTCAGCGTTGATTTGCCGGCTCCGTTGGGGCCAATCACGGCGTGGATATGGTTGCGCAGCAAGTCAATTGACACGTCGTTAACAGCGGCCAGGCCGCCGAAGCGCTTGGTCAAGCCCTTTGCCGACAAAAGTGTTGCCCCCACGCTTGTCGCTCCGCGTACTGCGCTGCCCCCCGAGGGGGCGTGCGCGGCTAGGGGCGGCCCGTCGCCGCGCAAGACTTCACTCATGAGAAGCCTCCTTGCGTTTCAAGAACTTCTCAAATAAACCCAAAATACCACGGGGCGCAAACGTGACCAGCAGCACGATAAACAGGCCCATCCACAGTTGCCAGTGCTTGCCCAAATTCACGCTGCCAAGCTGCGGCAAATCTTTAAATACATGCAGCAAGTATTCAAACGCAAACGCGCCCACAATCGCACCGGCAAAGTTGCCCATGCCACCCATGATCACCATCAGACAAGCGTGTGCGCTCATGTGAAAACCCATCAGCTCGGGGTTGATATAGCCGCTTTGCGTGCCCCACAAATAACCCGCCAGCCCGGCCAGTGCACCCGCCACACTAAACGCTGCCAGCTTGTAGCCAAACACGCCGTAACCCATGGCGCGCATGCGGTGCTCGTTGACGCGGATGCCGCTCAAGGTGCGGCCAAAGGGGCTGAACAGCAGGCGGCGTAAAAACACATAGGTGACCAGCAATGCAGCGAGCGTGAAGTAGTACAGCACGCGCTTGTTGTCCAGGTCAAACGGCACCCAGCCAAAAATCGCCGTACCAGGTTTGAAGTTGATGTACAGCCCGTCAGAGCCGCCCAGTACCTTGTTGTCAAAAAACAGGTAAAACACCATTTGCGCAAACGCCATGGTGACCATGATGAAGTAAATGCCGTGCGTGCGCACGACAAAAAAACCAATGATGAGTGCGGCCAGGCCTGATGCCAATACAGCCACGGGCAATGTCCACCACAGGCTGACGGCCTCGCCTTGCGGTGTGAGGAAAGCCAGCGCATAACCTGCCAGCCCAAAGTAGGCCGCATGGCCGAGGGACACCAGCCCGATCACGCCTTGCAGCAAATCCAGGCTCATGGCAAAAATCGCCATGATCATCATGCGTGTGACCATCTCGGTGTAAAACGGTGTGCCGACGAACGGGAAGGCGAGCAGGGCGACCAGGCCCATGCCCAATACCAGCTTGATACTGACTGGCAGGATTTCGAGATTGGCTTGCTGCGCACTCATTGTTTGAACAAGCCTTCAGGCTTCCACAATAAAACCGCTGCCATCAACATGTACACCAGCATGCTAGAGAACTGCGGCAGCAACAC
>JAYWBS010000248.1:0-3235 GCA_043781295.1 Polaromonas sp. | reverse complement strand
TCTTTCAAGGCTTCAGCACGGCGGTCAGCCTCTTGCTGCTGCTTTTCAGGTGATGCCTTGTCTTCGGTTTTCTGAATTTGCGCAGCGCCTTTTGTTTTCCGTTCCTGGTCATCCAGGGAAACCTCTTGCCGGCGTAAATCAGCCAGCGCCTCACGCCGCCTGACTTTGACTTCATCCAGACAATTGTTGACCAGAAATTTTTTGTAGCAGGCGGTGTCTTCCCGCGTGAAGCTGGATTCCAGCCTGGCACGTTCGGTGCCGATGCGCAGCCGCTCGGCATCTGCCGTTATCTGGGCTTGCGCACCCGCCCCACAAGCAATACCTGCGAGCAACAACCCTAAAGCGGCAAAATTTTTCATGTCAATGTCGTGTCCACATCCCGGCGTTCAAGTGCCAAAAACTCCGCAGACTGCATTTCGTTCAATCGGGAAATGGTGCGCGGAAACTCATGCGCCAGCGGTCCTTCTGTGTACAACGCCTCAGGTGCCACCTCTGCCGACATGATGAGTTTTACACGTCTGTCGTAAAGCACATCTATCAGCCAGGTAAAGCGTCGGGCTTCCGAGGCCATCCGCACGGGCATGGCGGGTACATCGCTCAGCAACACCGTGTGGAACTGCGTAGCAATCTCCAGGTAATCGTTTTGCGAGCGTGGCCCGCCACACAGGGTTTTGAAGTCAAACCAAACCAGACCGCCGGCTTTGCGACGTGCCTGGATTTTGCGTGACTCGATGTGCAGCACCGGGTTGTCGTCGTGCGATTCGGCCAGGCGGTTAAAAGCGTCCGTCATCTCGGCATCGGCTTTGGCCCCCAAAGGCGTGTGGTACAGATTGACCTGCTCCAGCGTGCGGCGGCGGTAGTCCGTGCCGTTGTCAACACTGAGCACTTCCAGATGGTCGTTAAGTAGCGCGATAGCCGGGAGAATACGGTCCCGGTGCATGCCGCCGGGGTACAGGTCATCGGGCTTGAAGTTCGAGGTGGTGACAAAGCCCACACCGTTGTCAAACAAGGCAGAGAGCAGCCGATGCAAAATCATCGCGTCGGTGATGTCGGCCACATGAAACTCGTCAAAGCAAATCAGCTTGTAGCGTTTGGCCATGCGCTTGCCCAGCTCGTCCAGCGGATTCACAGTGCCCGCTAAGTCGCGGAGCTCTCGATGAACTTCGCGCATGAACTCGTGAAAATGCAACCGCGTTTTGCGCTTGAGCGGCACCGCGTTGTAAAAACAGTCCATCAAAAAGCTTTTGCCGCGCCCTACTCCGCCGTACATGTACACGCCGCGCGGCGTGTCGGGGTGATTGATCAGTTTTTTAAAGGCGTTGGAGCGCTGTATTTTGTAAGCCGCCCAGTCATTGGCGCAGCGTTCCAGCGCGTCAACAGCACGCAACTGGGCCGGGTCAGACTGGTAGCCCCTGGCCACCAGTTCAGCTTCATAGGCTTGCTTGACATTCAAAACGTGAATCCCTGAATGCTATATTTTTAATAGCTGCTTGCGCCCGAATCTATTGGGCTAGAGGTCGATTTAATACCTGAAAATGAGCTAAAAAGCATCAAAATCAACCCCGAACACATCAAAAGTTCAGTGTGCGCTTGTCAACCGCCAGTGCCGCTTCTTTGGTAGCTTCACTCAGTGACGGGTGGGCATGGCAAATACGCGCAATGTCTTCACTGCTGGCTCTGAATTCCATCGCCACCACGCATTCAGCAATCAGCTCGCTGGCCATCGGGCCCACAATATGTACGCCCAAAATTTCGTCAGTTGCCGCATCGGCCAGCATCTTGACCATGCCCGTGGTGTCGCCCAAAGCCCGCGCACGGCCATTGGCCAAAAACGGAAAGGTACCCGCCTTGTAAGCCCGACCCGCAGCTTTGAGCTGCTCTTCGGTTTGGCCGACCCACGCAATCTCGGGGTTGGTGTAAATCACCCAGGGAACCGTGTTGAAGTTGACGTGCCCGTGCTGACCAGCAATGCGCTCAGCCACGGCAACACCTTCTTCCTCAGCCTTGTGCGCCAGCATCGGGCCGCGCACCACATCGCCAATCGCCCACACGTTAGGCAGGTTGGTTTTGCAGCCACCATCGACCACAATCGCACCGCGCTCGTCCAGCGCCAAGCCGACGGCTTCTGGTGCCAGGCCAATCGTGTTGGCAACCCGGCCAATCGAGATGATGAGCTTGTCAACGTCCAGCGAAAGAGCTTCGCCCTTGGCATTCGTATAGGCGACTGACACACCCTTCTTACCGGTCTTGATGTCGCCAACCTTGACGCCCAGCTCAATCTTCAACCCCTGCTTGGTGAAAGCCTTGTGCGCCTCCTTGGCAATTTGCTGATCAACCGCACCGAGGAAAGTCGGCAAGCCTTCAAGCACCGTCACCTCAGCCCCCAGCCGCCGCCAGACCGAGCCCATCTCCAGGCCAATCACGCCCGAACCAATCAGGCCCAGCTTTTTAGGTACGTCCACCATGCGCAGCGCACCGTCGTTCGACAAAATCGTTTCTTCGTCAAACGGCGTGCCGGGCAGCGTGCGCGCGTTCGAGCCCGTAGCGACAATCACATGTTTTCCGCTAATCACTTCTTCTGCCGTACCCGCCACCTTGATGTCGTACAGGCCGTCTTTGCCCGCAGCAAACGAGCCACGGCCATGAAAGAAAGTGACCTTGTTCTTTTTGAACAGGAACAGCACACCTTCGTTGTTCTGCTTGACCACCGTGTCTTTGCGACCAATCATTTTGACCATGTCCAGGCTCAGGCCCTTGACCTCAATACCGTGGTCAGCAAAGTGATGCCCCGCCTGCTCGTAGTGCTCTGATGATTGCAGCAACGCCTTGGACGGAATGCAGCCGACATTGGTGCACGTACCGCCAAGCGCAGGGCCACCCTTGGCGTTTTTCCACTCGTCGATACAGGCCACGTTAAAGCCCAGTTGCGCTGCGCGAATGGCCGCGATGTAGCCACCAGGGCCACCGCCTATGACGATGATATCGAATGACTTCATTTAATTAATTCCGCGATCTTGTCGAGTATTGGTTTAGCCCAATCGGGAGCAAAAATCGTAGTAGCAAGTGCTTTTTTACTAACCACTTCGACCTTTGTGACTTGCGGTTGCACAGCATCCACGAAGATCGCAACGTTTTCCCCGTAGCTAAATGCAGTAAGCCCTCTTTGCGCTAGTGCATAGCCTTCTGCTTTGTTATCGGCGACATAGTCGATACCTGCTTGCTTGACAGCAACAGG
>JAYWBS010000247.1:0-26804 GCA_043781295.1 Polaromonas sp. | reverse complement strand
GCCAGGCCAGTCCGGTCCATCGAGTGGAGCACCAGGCCTTCGGAAAACGCCATGACCATCAGGGCCGGCACGGGCCTGCCGCCGATGGCATTGCCCGTGCGGTTGTGTTGGTCGGTGAAGAGGTCTTCGGTGAACCAGGTCAGGTTCACATAAGTTCCAAGGTCACTCTCTGTGATCGTGCGGCCCTGGCTCAGCCAGGTCGTGCCCAAGGACAGGTCCTCGAAGTAAAAGCCGCGCGTGATGCGTCCGTGTTCCATGGTGGCGGGCCTCAATAAGAGCGGGGAAGGCCAAGGACCTTCTCCGCGATGTAGCACATGATCAACTGGATACTGATCGGGGCGATACGCATCAGCATGGATTCGCGGAAGTAACGCTCCACATGGTATTCCTTCGCATAGCCGAATCCGCCATGCGTAAGCACGGCGTGCTCGCAGGCATGGAAACCCGCTTCCCCGGCGAGGTACTTGGCGGCGTTGGCCTCTGCACCGCATTCGAGCCCCTGGTCATACCGCCATGCTGAATTCATGACCATCAGGTTGGCAGCTTCAAGCTCCATCCAGCATTTGGCCAGAGGATGTTGCACGCCCTGGTTCTTGCCTATGGGTCGATTGAAGACAATGCGCTCGTTGGCATATTTAGCGGCACGCTTCAAAGCCACGCGCCCGAGGCCGACGGCGGCGGCCGCTGCCAGCGAGCGCTCAGGGTTCATCCCGTGGAGGATCGTCTTGAAGCCATCGCCTTCCTTGCCGATCATGTCCTCGGCGCGCACTGGCAGGTTGTCGATGAAAAGCTCGTTGGAATCCACCGCCTTGCGGCCCATCTTCTCGATTTCGCGCACGTCAACATAGCGGCGGTCAAGATCGGTATAGAACAGCGTGAGGCCATCGGTCGGCTTGGACACCTTGTCCAGCGGTGTGGTGCGCGCCAACAGCAGCATCTTTTCCGTGACCTGCGCCGTGCTGATCCACACCTTGTGGCCTGTCACGTAGAAAATGTCGCCCTCTCGCCTGGCAAACGTCTTGAGCTGGGTGGTGTTGAGCCCGGTGTTGGGCTCGGTGACGGCGAAGCAGGCCTTTTCCCGGCCAGCGATCAGCGGCGGCAGCATGCGCTGCTTTTGCTCTTCCGTGCCAAACTTGACCACCGGGTTCAGCCCGAAGATGTTCATGTGGATCGCCGAGACGCCGCTCATGCCGGCGCCCGACTCGCTGATGGCCTGCACCATGATGGCCGCCTCTTGGATGCCCAGGCCCGAGCCGCCATATTCCTGGGGCATGCAGATGCCCAGCCAGCCGGCATCTGCAATGGCTTTGTGAAAGTCCAGCGGGAAGCCGCCGTTGCGGTCGCGTTGCAACCAGTAGTCCGCGTCAAAGTCTGCGCAAATGCGGGTGATCGCTTCGCGGATGGCGAGCTGGTCTTCTGTGAGTTCGAAGTTCATGGTGTCTCTCGTGGATTGGAAAGGGAATAGTCAGATTGCGTAGCCGCGCCGCTGCGGATGAGCGCATTGATGCGGTCCTCGGGCAGGCCCGCCTCGGCCAGCACTTCGCGCGTGTGTTCACCCAGACGCGGCGGCGGCCGGCCGGCGGGCGCATAGGCGCCGTTGAACTTGAGCGGCGCGCGCGGCATGACCAGCGTGCCGAGCTGCGGATCGTGCATCTGCTGGAAAAAACCAGTGGCCACCAGATGCGGGTCGGACTCGAGATCGGCCAGCCTGCGCAAGGGCGCCGCCGGAATATCCAGGCGGTCGCAGGTGCTAAGCCATTCGGCGCTGGTGCGTGTCGCGATGCAGACTGCGAGCTCGGCATACAACGCGTCGATGTTGCGCGTCCTCGCTGCCATGCCGTTGAAGCGCTCGTCCTGCAAGAGTTCGGGACGGCCGGCCTCTTCAAAAAAGCGCTGCCAGTGCTGGTTGCTGTAGGGCACTACGCACACATGGCCATCGAGCGTGCGGTAGGGCCGGCGCCAGGGCGTGAGCAGGCGGGCGTAACCAGGCTCGCCAACCGGGGGGCGGAAATGCGCGCCGTAGAAGTGCTCGACCAGCGTGAAATTCACCATCGATTCCAGCATCGGCACTTCCACATGGCTGCCGCGCCCGGTCTGGTAGCGGGCCACGACCGCGGCCAGCAAGGCCTGCGTCGCAAAGAGCGCGCAGGTCTTGTCTGCGATCACGGTGGGCATGTAGCGCGGCTCGGCGCCCTCCTCGGCAAGGGACGCCAGGCCGCACAGGCCCTGGATGATGTCGTCGTAAGCGGGGCGGCCGGCATAGGGGCCGCCTTCGCCGAAGCCGGTGACCGAAATGACGATCAGCCTTTCATTGCAGCTCATCAGCGCGGCGGGGTCCAGGCCCAGCAAGGCGAGCTTTTGCGGGCGAACACTGGAAATCAGCACGTCTGCCTGCTCGACCAGCGCCAGCAGGGCATCGCGCCCCGCAGGATTCTTGAGGTCGAGCACGATACTTCGTTTGCTGCGATTGGCGCCAATGAACGTCGCTGCCATGCCCGCTTCAAGTGCCGGACCCGTGACGCGTGTGCTGTCACCGCCTGGTGCTTCAACCTTGATGACGTCAGCGCCATAGTCTCCCAGCATCTGGGTCGCATACGGACCGAGCATGACGCTGGTCATGTCCAGAATGCGGATGCCAGCAAGGGGGCCGAGGGGGGTGTTCGTTGAATTGCTCATGCGCTGTTGTCTCAGCACCCATCGTACGAAGGAGGTACATTCATGTCTAATATTATTTTTATACCAACTTAGACGATTTGCATATAGTGCCATGAATCTGAAACAGCTGCATCAATTTGTCGTCCTGTCTGAAACGCTGAGTTTCACTACGGCGGCGGCCAGACTGAGCATGTCCCAGCCGCCCCTGTCGGTATCCATACGGCTGTTGGAAGACGAGATCGGTGAGCGCCTGTTCGAACGCTCGACAGGCGGCGTTAAATTAACGGCCGTCGGGCAGGGCCTGATCGAGCATGCGCGCCGCACCCTTTTTCATGCCGAGCAATTTCGCCAGACTGCGCGAATGGTGGCCGGCGGGCAGGTCGGCACTTTGCGTATCAGTTTCGTGGCGTCCTCGACCATCAGCCTGCTTCCCAAGGCTATCGCACACTTTCGCGCTGATCATCCGATGGTTGATCTGCGCTTGTCCGAGGCTGGAACCAATGCCATCATGGCCGGCCTTCTGGACGGACTGATTGACATTGGCCTGGTGCGGTCTCCAGTACCGAACTACCCATCGGTGGTGACAGTTATCGTCCAGGACAACCATTACGTCGCAGCGCTGCCTGAAAACCATCCCAAAGCCCGGAAGATGAATTTACGCCTGGCTGATCTGCGCGACGAACCCTTCATCATGCCGTCGCCACTGGACGGGTCGGCCGCCTACATGTCCATGATGCACGCCTGTTCGCACGCTGGGTTTGTACCCAACATTGTTCAGGAGGCTTCGCAGGCGCAGACCATTGTTGCGCTTGTTGAAAGTGGCTTGGGCGTCGCACTGGTTCCCAACTTGTGGCAACACCTTGCGCCTAGAGCGGTCAAGTTTCGCGAGCTCAAAGGCATGCCCAAAGCCAGTCTGGGTCTTGCAGTGGCGTATCGGAAGGAAGAAGAAAATGCGGTTCTGCTGCGGGCCTTTCGCCGATCTGTGGAAGCGTCAGTCAAATGACCGGTGGCTTACCTCCTGGTGCGGCAGGCCTCTAATGCTGATTCACAGTTCCATAACGCAACTCTTCAATAACTGGTCAAAAAAGGCGGCTTCGATATTCGACCGTCAGCAGTCTGAAGACGCCATGCCATTGAAATTTGCTGAGGGCGTCAGAGTTGTCGCGCAACCTGACTGAAAGCGGACATTTGCATAAGACCGCTACTGGCCCGAAAGCAGTCATTAGCTCATTTCTAAAGTCGCTAGACTCCACGCTAGTCATCACTAGAAGTTCGATGAGAAATGGTCAAGGGTTTTCGGCTCAGATGATGAGTTACACCGGAATACGCATCTGGGCGGCTTTTGAAGCTGAAACCGCCGTTTTGAGACCATTTTCACCTATGTTTTAGGCCTTCAGCCCAATAGAAACGTGTGCGAGCAGCTCCTATTTATGTAGCAGACTAGATGTAGCTGAACCGATAAACGGTTCTCCCACTTCGGCTGACACCCGGCACATACACAGCGCTGGCTGTAGCTGGGTAGCGGTGCATCAGGTTAGGTGCGTTGGGGTAGCCTTGCGGCTCCAGGCATAGGCTTTGTTGCTGCAAATACCTTGCGCCTTCTTTGCCTGGGCCGCCGGGTAAAGGCTCACTTGGCAGCATCCCGGTGTAGAACTGCATGGCGGGCTCGGTAGACCAGACTTGCATGGTGCGGCCGCTGGCTTGGGTGCTGACTTGTGCAGCCAGGGTCAGTTGATTCGGTTCAGGTTTGTTCAAGGCGAAGCAGCAGTCATGGCCGGCATAGTCGCCATCGCCCAATGCGTTGATGGCGCGCTGCTTTCGAAAATCAAACCGCGTACCCGCTACTGCCAGCAGTTCGCCCGTCGCCACCAAATCGTCCGTCATGGCAAAGTGCTGGTCTGCATAGACCGTGACCTCATGGCCCAGCACGCTGCCGCTGGCGTGGCCGTTGAGGTTAAAAAACGCGTGGGTGGTGAAGCTGGCAACGGTTGGTTTGTCTAGCGCCGTGGCTTCGTAGTCCAAGACCAATTCGTTCGCGTCCGTCAGGCTGACCGTCAAGCTCAGGGCCAGTGTGCCGGGGAAGCCCTCCTCGCCATCAGCAAACACATAGCGCATCTCAACACTCGATGCATTGTGCTGAACCGCATCAAATACCTGATACCGCGACCCCTTGATACCGCCGTGCAGGCAATGCGGGCCGTTGTTGGCACTGAGCTGGTAGCGCGTATCACCCATCGTGAAGGCGGCGTTGCCAATGCGTCCGGCATAGCGGCCAATGAATGCGCCCATGGATGGCGAGCCGCTGATAAAGCCTTCAAGGCTGTCGTAACCCAGCACCACATCATCAAAATTTCCATCGCGATCAGGCACGATTAACTGCGCAATTTTTGCGCCGTAGTTGGTGATGCAGCAGACCATGCCGCGCGCGTTGCGCAGCGTGTGCAGCGCAACAGGTTTGCCATCAATCTCGCCCTGAAAGCGCTCCGGCTCAAGCAATTGCATGGGCCTATTCGCGGTATCGGTCGTGCAGCGCCTGCGAGCCTGCCCTGAAAACGCCCAGGTCGCTGCCCACGCCAACAAAGGTGGCACCCATGGCCATGTAGCGGCGCGCATCTGCCTCAACCGGGGCCAGAATGCCCGTGGGTTTGCCGCAGGCCTTGGCATCGGCAAACACGGAGGCAATGGCGGCTTGCACTTCGGGATGGTTGGCGTTGCCCAGGTGGCCGAAGTCAGCCGCCAGGTCTGACGGTCCGACGAAGATACAGTCAACCCCCTCGACAGCCGCAATCGCTTTGGCGTGGGTCACACCCACACGGCTTTCGATTTGCAGCATCACACAAATGTGATCATTGATGGACTTGAAGTAATCAGGCACCGTGCCGTAGCGGTTGCTGCGCTGCGACACCGACACGCCGCGCACCCCTTGCGGCGGGTAACGTGTGGCGCGCACCGCCTGCAGAGCTTCAGCTTCGCTTTCAACAAACGGGATCAGAAAGTTATAAAACCCGGCATCCAGCAAGCGCTTGAGCTCCACCGCGTTATTGCTGGTCGGCCGGACGACTGGTGCACTCGGGCTGTCTTTGAGAGCCATCAGCTGGGGTATGAAGGTGGCCACGTCATTCGGTGAATGCTCGCCATCGAGCAGTATCCAGTCAAACCCGGCCACGCCCAGCACCTCGGTGGTAATCGCATTAGCCAGAGACGACCAGCAGCCGATCAGGCGCTCGCCAGCCAGAAGTTTTTGTTTGAAGCTGTTGGGGAAGGCTTGGTAGGCAGTAGTGCTTGTCATTTGATAGGGGTCTCGAATTGAAGTCAGGTCTATTTGCCAACGGCCATAAACATGCTGGGCAGCCACATGGAGAACGCGGGAACAAACGTGACCAGTGCCAATGCAAAAATAAGCGCCCCATAAAACGGCCAGATGGTGCGCATGACGGTGCCCACGGACACACCGCCAATCGCGCAGCCGACAAACTGGGTGGTACCTACAGGCGGCGTGTTCAGCCCCAGCGCGCAGTTGATCAACATCACAATACCGAACTGAACCGAACTCATGCCGTAGTGCTGGGCAATCGGCAAAAAGATAGGCGTGCACAAAAGAATAGTGGCGGCCATGTCTAAAAACGTACCGAGCACAAACAGAATGATGTTGATCAGCAAAAAGATCACCCACGGCGTGCTGGTGATCTCTGACAGCATCTTGCCTGTCAGCTCCGCTACACCATACAGGCTTATCAAATAACCAAAGGTGCTGGAAATACCAATCAACAGCAAGATCACGCCCGTGGTCTTCACCGCTTTGCTGGCCGCTTTGATGAAGTGCTCCCACTTCAGCGTGCGGTAAACAAAAATCGTCAAGCCCAGCGCATAGAGCACGGCCACTGCTGCAGATTCTGTAGCAGTGAAAACACCCGACAAGATGCCCCCCAAAATCAGCACCACAATAAAAAGGCCAGGCAAGGCCGCTGCAAACGATTGCGCCACAATCGCCCAGCCCGGAAAGCTGCCCGCCGGGTAACCGCGTTTAACGGCCACCAGGTAAGCGGCAACAAGATTACAAATTGTCAAAATGGCAGCGGGTACCAATGCGGCCAAGATCAGCGCTGCAATCGACACTTTGCCGCCAGCGGCCAGCGAGTAAATGATCAGGTTGTGGCTGGTCGGCATGAGTGCCCCCACCAGCGCGGCGTGGGTTGTCACATTGACGGCGTAGTCCGCGTGGTAACCCTCTTTTTTCATCATCGGGATCATCACCGCACCCATGGCCGACACGTCGGCTACGGGCGAGCCTGACACCCCACCAAACAGCGTGCAGGCCACCACGTTAGACATGCCCAAGCCACCGCGCACATGGCCCACCAGGTTGCGTGCCAGATTCACAATGCGGTCGGCAATGCCGCCGTAAAGCATCAACTCGCCAGCAAAGATAAAAAACGGTATCGCTAAAAACGAAAAGATGCCCATGCCCGAGGTCATCTGCTGAAAGCCCACAGCCAGCGGCAAGCCTTCGTAGGCCAGCGTGGCCAGGGCCGACAGGCCGATGGAGAAAGCCACAGGCACGCCCAGCAACAGCAGCAGTGTGAAAGAAATCGACAAAATCAAGAGTGGAATAGTCATGCTGAACTTTTTTATCTAGACCCAAGCGGGTTCAACTTCGCGGCCTTTGGCCAGCGCGATCAGGTGTTCAATCGAGAACATCACAATGAGAACACCCGAAACAGTAGCGGGCACATATTTCCAGCCCTCGGAAATCCACAGGGTGGGCAGGCGATAGCTCCAGACTGATAGGGCCAGGTAGCCGCAGTTCCAGGCCATGGCTGCGCCAAAGCCGAGCACCAGCACGTGAATCAGATATTCCATCTTCAAACGCAGCCAGTCGGGTGCCAGCACCAGCAAAGATTCAAGCCCGATGTGACCGGCATCACGCACACCCACCGCCACACCCAGCATGGTGACGTAAATCACCAGCAGCAGCGCCAGGCTTTCAGCCCAGGTGGGCGTGTTGTTCAGCACGTAGCGGCCAAACACCTGCCAGCTGACGGCGCATATCACCGCCACCAGCCCGGCAATGCCCAGCCACATACAAGCGCGCGCCAAGTTGCGGCAAAGTTGGGTATACATGATGGTGCAGGGATTTATTTGGTGTCTTGAATGCGTTTGACCAGCGATTTCAACTTGGCATCGACCATGAATTTGTCATAGACAGGCTTCATGGCGTTTTGAAATGAGGCTTTGTCCACCTCGATAAATTCAGCACCCCCGGCTTTGGCGATGGCTTTCGATTTGGCTTCACGCTCGTCCCACAGCTTGCGCATGTAGGGCACTGATTCTTTGGCCGCTTGGCGCAGGGCTTTTTGATCGTCCGCGCTCAGGGTGTCCCAGGTGCGCTTGGAAAACAGCAGCATCTCGGGGGCCAGTGAATGCTCGGTGATGGAATAGTATTTGGCGACTTCAAAATGACGTGAGCTTTCATAGGACGGGTAGTTGTTTTCAGCACCGTCAACCAGGCCTGTTTTTAGCGCGGTGTACACCTCGCCATAGGGCATGGGGGTGGCGTTGGCACCCATGGCTTCGAGCAGCGCGACCCACAAGTCAGACTGCTGCACACGAATTTTCATGCCCTTGGCATCAGCCAGGTTGCGAATCGGTTTTTTAGCGGTGTACAGCGAACGGGCGCCACTGTCGTAATAGGCCAAACCGATAAAGCCTTGCGGTGCGCACGAGGCCAAAATTTCTTCACCAATTGCGCCATCAAGCACGGTGCGCATGTGTGCCGTGGAGCGGAACAAAAACGGCATGGTCGGCACTTGCGTTTCAGCGCAGATGTTATTCATCGGTGCAATGTTGACCCGGGTCATCGCCAGCGCGCCAATTTTGGTTTGCTCAATCGTGTCTTTTTCATTGCCCAGCGCGCTGTTGTTGTAGACGCGGATGCTGTGCTTGCCGTTGGTCAATGCTTTGAGTCGCTCACCCATGAACTTGACGGCCTCTACTGTGGGGTAACCGTCAGGGTGAATGTCGGATGAGCGAAATTCAGTGGCCAAGCTGGCCAGGGGTGCCAGCGCCAGAGCGGCAACCAGGCTGAGCAGGGTTTGTTTTGTCTTCATGGTGTTGTCTCTTTCAATGGGTTGAGGAAGGGAGCGGGAAAGTTTTGGAAAGCAGGTTCGGCCAGCCCACGCACGCCGGGCTTGAGTGCAAACACGCCGCCTGCCAGCGGCTGGTCTGACAAGTCAATGCCTTGCGGGCGAATGGAGGTGACGAACAGGGTGTCCAGGTTTGCACCGCCAAAGGCGCACATGGCGGGTTTTTTAACCGGCACGGCCAGCGAATAATCCAGCTTGCCCGCAGGCGTAAAGCGGTGAATCAAACCGGCATCGTTACCGCAAATCCAGTAGCAGCCATCGCTGTCAACCGCTGCGCCATCGGGCCTGCCGGGGAACAGGTTCATGTCGATGAACACCCGGCGATTCGATGGTGTGCCCGCACTAGTGTCGTAATCAAACGCCCAAACCAATTGCACCGAGGGGTGTGAGTCTGACAAATACATGGTGCGGCCGTCGGGGCTGAAGGCCATGCCGTTGGGTGTGATGAAGCCGTCCAGCAGCGTCCTGGCGTTGTGCGGCGTTTGCAGGCTGTAGACCTGTCCGGCGGGGGATGCCAAAGACATGTCCATTACCATCGTGCCGGCCACAAAGCGCCCTTGCCTGTCGCAGCGGCCATCGTTAAAACGCATGCCGCGTTGCATATGCGCTACGCTGGCCAAACGGGTCGTGGTCAATCCGCCATCAGGCAACGTAGTTAGCGAAAATACACCTGTTTCCATACCCGCCACCCAGCCGCCGGATACCGTGGGTGCGATGCAAGCAAGTATCTCAGGCGCTTGCCAGCGGGTTGTCTGCGCTGTTGCTGCGTCCCATCGGTTCAAGGTGCATGCCGGAATGTCTACCCAGTACAGCGCCTGCTCGCTAGCTGCCCACACCGGGCTTTCGCCAACGCTGTTTTTCGCGTCAACGATGAGTTCAGCTTGTACCTTACTCGTCACTTTGTGCAGCCATCAAAAACCAAAAGGCCCAGCTTTGACAAACCCGCCGCCTTGGTAAATTGCGGCCGGGTCTGTCAAGTCTGGCTGCGACGTTTTCGCAAACACCGCATCACGAAAGATGTCCGAGCTGTCTTGCGCCACATACCCAATGTGCCTGGCGCGGCTGTTGTCCCACCAGGTCACGGCGTTGTCAGACATGCCAAACACGATGCTGTGGCCCAGCACGGGCGTGCTCAAGCAGGCGGCAATGAGGCGATGCAAATCATCAAAACTCAGCCAGGTGGCCAGCATGCGGCGGTCTTTCGGTTCAGGAAATGACGAGCCAATGCGGATGCAGGCGGTCTCCATCCCATAGCGGTCAAAGTACAGGCGCGACAGGTCTTCGCCAAAGGCTTTGCTCAGGCCGTACAGGCCGTCAGGGCGCGGAGGGTCATCAGCGGTAATGGTTTGATCTTGCCGATAAAACCCGGTCACGTGGTTGGAGCTGGCAAACACGATGCGCTTGACGCCGTGCAGGCGAGCTGCCTCATACAGGTTGTAGGCACCCAAAATATTGGCTTGCAATATCGGGCCAAACGGCCCTTCAACCGAGACACCACCCAAATGAACAATGGCATCCACACCCTCTACCATGCCGCTCACGGCACCGGCATCGGCCAGGTCAGCCTGCACCACTTCTTCGCCCGCACCCGCCGCACCGATGTTTTCCCGGTCCGACAAACGCAGCACCGTGCAGTTGGCCTTCAGGCGCTCCCGCAGGGCCCTGCCCAGCCCGCCAGCGGCGCCTGTGAGCAACAGTCTGTGATGTGAATGGATCGTCATGAATTGAAGTGCAATTTGAACTCTGGCTTTTTTCAAAAAACTTGGCTACAGTCAACCCAACACTCAAGTTGTTAGTTGTCTGATGACTTAAGATTTTCAATGCCTCAATTTAACTTGTCAACTCCTTTTAATGCTCACAAGGAAAACCCCTAGCCTGTCCCAGCATGACTTGCCAAAAGTAGTCAGAAGACCGCGCGGATTGGTCACAGAAATTGTCGACAGTCTGGCCGCCAGTATTCGCGAAGGCCATTTGAAGCCCGGAGAAAAGCTGCCCACAGAAGCCGACATCATGGCCCGCTTTGACGTGAGCCGTACCGTGGTGCGCGAGGCTTTGTCCAAGCTGCAAGCTTCCAGTCTGGTTGAAACGCGGCACGGTATTGGCACCTTTGTGCTGGCTGCACATGATGCAGGCAACTTCAAAATTCCCTTCGACAGCTTTGCCACCGTGGACGATGTGATCGCCGTACTGGAGCTTCGCATCAGCCTGGAAACTGAAGCTGCGGGGCTGGCCGCTCAGAGGCGAACAGCAGAAAATTTAAAGGCGCTGCAAGTTGCATTGCAGGCGTTTGAGGCATCCATCAACCTCGATTCAGATGGCGTACCGCCGGACTTTCAATTCCATATGGAAATCGCGCGCGCCACCGGCAACCGCCACTTTGCCGACCTGATGACTTACCTGGGCACGATGATCATCCCGCGTACGCGGGTGAACACGGCGCTCAACGCACCCGAAGGCCGCTTGAGCTATTTACAGCGCGTTCATACTGAACATGAAAGCATTTACAACGCGATCAAAAATCGGGACACCGAAGCCGCACGGGCAGCCATGCGAACGCACTTGTCGAACAGCCGCGAGCGCTTGCGCAAAGGCAAAAATGCACACACGGTGCAGCCCAAAACAGGTTGACACAAGTTGTACGATGACTCCGACATAAATTAAAAACCAGCAGGAGACAAGCATGCAACGCCGCACCCTCATCAACGCCAGCGCTATTTTATTGGTAGCAGGTCACAACGCAGCCTGGGCACAAGACAAATGGCCCAGCAAACCCATCAGCTACATCGTGCCCTTTCCTGCCGGCGGCACGACCGATATTTTGGGGCGACTGATCGGCCAAAAGCTGGGGCCTGTGCTGGGTACCACCATCGTGATGGACAACAAAGGCGGCGCGGGCGGCAGTGTGGGGTCTGAAGTCGCGTCGCGCGCACCCGCCGATGGCTACACGCTGCTAGGCGGCACCATCAGCTCGCATGCCATCAACGTCAGCCTGTACCCCAAGCTGGGCTATGACCCGGTCAAATCATTTTCGCCCATCGCACTGATTGGCTCAAACCCTGTGGTGCTGATCGTGGCGCAAAACAGCCCCTTTAAAACCTTGCAGGACGTGGTGGCTGCGGCCAAAGCCAAACCAAAAACAGTCTCTTCAGCATCGGCAGGCAGCGGCACGTCGCAGCATCTGGCGCTTGAACTGCTGGGCTTCAAAGCAGGTGTGCAATTCATCCATGTGCCCTACAAAGGCAGCAGCCCCGCCATTGCCGACGTGATGGGTGGGCAGGTGGACATGATGTTTGACACCACCGTGGTGGCTGGCCCGCACATTCAAAGCGGCAAGGTGCGGGCGCTGGCTGTTACCTCAAGCAAGCGACTGGCATCATTGCCCAACGTACCCACGGTGGCCGAATCAGACTTGCCGGGTCTAGCGGGGTTTGAAGTGGTGTCATGGCAAGGCGTGTTTGCGCCAGCGGGTACGCCCAAACCCATCATTGACCAGTTGCACAACGAGATCGTGAAAATTTTGCAGCAAGCCGATATGCAGGAGCGCCTCAGAGGACTGGGCTTGCAGCCTTCCAGCATGACAGTTGAACAGTTCTCGGCCTTCCAGAAAGCCGAGGTTGAAAAGTGGGCTCAAGTCATCAAGGCGGCGAATGTCAAGCTTGAATAATGATTCTGAAAGCAGAAAATCAAGGCTTGAAAAGCGTATTTACCCTATTTTGAAGGTCGTTTTAAGCCCACAGTCCAATGAATTCGGGCGCAAGCAGCTATAAAACTGGTAGCAGTTTGAGTTTTTTGCGTTATATTCAATCCAAGCGTCGTGCTTAATGCTTAAACATGACTAAACTGTGACAAAAATTGATGCGAGGAAAACCCAAATGAGTGCCAAAGAAAACGCTGCCGTAGGCCAATTGCTTGAACTGCTTGAATCACGCTACGCCATGCGTGTGTTGTGGGCTTTGAAAGATGGTCATCCGCAAACTTTTCGTCTGCTGCAAGACAGCGTTGGCACCATCACACCCAACACGCTGAACACCCGCATCAAGGAGCTGCGCGCCGCTGGCCTGATGACGCATGGCACCAGTGGTTACACCGTCACGGCGCTGGGCGCAGACTTGCTCAAGCGACTTGGGGAGTTGCAGGCATTTGCCGGGAAGTGGGCCACCAGCCAGGCCAAAGCCAGTGCGGGCAAGAAAAAATAAGTCGTTGATATCAACGCCATAAAAAAAACAGGCGACGGCCTGTTTTTTTTATTTTTGATGACTGTGTTTTTTTGCTTTAAATGGCGGTCTCAAGCAACTCTACCGGGTTGCCAAATTTGGATGCAGCGATGCGCACTGCCGCATCACGCAGCGCACTTAAAAACCCGGCCTCTATCAGCGGTACGCCATCGACTGTTACCGTACTGTCCAGGCACACCAGGTCCATGTGCACGGGGGGTTCTTCCCACTGCGGCATGGTGCGCAAAATGTAGTCACTGGGCTGAGCCAGGTCAATGCCAAAGTGCAGCGCACCAGGTGCGTTGGAGCCCGCCGGGTAAATCTTGTGGCGTGGGGCTTTGGGGTTAAAGCCGCAGCCCAGTTCAATCAGGCGGCCACCGACCAGCATCTCGCGCAAAATCGCCGCGTCGCTTGACTGGCCCGTCACCGCCACAATCGTGTCGCTTTCAAAGCGGCAGCCAATGCGCTCTGCAAAGGGCTTGGCAAAGCCTACGGCCCATTCGGGGTACAGCGTGCCCGACATGGTGACGGGTGCGTTGGCATCGTTGCGGTGGGCGGTGCGGTCCCACAAGTTGGGGCCATGGGTTGGCAGGTAGTGCACGTAGCAGCCGGGCTCGTCAGCAAACATCTTGCCGCGCCAGCGGTTGCTGCCCAGCAGCGCCTGGCGCATCTCCAGCGTGTAGTCGATGGAAAAATCTGTACCCCGGCTGTCAGCAAATTGAACGGTGAAATCTTTGCCCGCTGGCAAGCGTGCCGCCGTGGCGCGAATGATCTCGCCTACCAGTTCCGCCGGGAAGCGCGCCTGCGGGGTGTGCAGCAAATCAAGATCGCGAAAGTAAGTGATCTTGACCCAGCGCTGGCCCCGCGCCCGCTGGGCGATGAAGAAGGGGTCAAGAATGGAGCAGAACCAGGTCGAGACGATGAAGTCCGCCTCAGCCACCAGCGCCTTGGCGGCTTCTGGCACAGCCGTGATCTGGCTGGAGGTTTCCATGAACTGCCGCAGCGTAGCACCGCGCGCCTTCGCCAGGCCCATAATGGCGTCCGTCACCCGCACATCAAGCAGCGGGTCGGTCAGCAGCAGCACCGTATCGCCCTGCTTGAAGGCGAAGGTGCGTTGGAAGTTTTCCAGCGCCGCAAAGTAGTTTTTGGTTTGCGTGATGGCCGGGTTCAAGCCGGGTGGCAAGCCAATGAGGGGGTCATTCAAATTAGTCAACAGATGCTCCTGATCGTTTCACCGCATCGCCCCAGAGCGTGAGGTTGCTGATGATGTGTTTGGCCAGCTCATCAGGCGTGCTGGGCGCGACCTCCGTGCCGCGCGCTGCCAGTTGGGCGCGTAGTTCCGGGTCAGCCAACGCGGCGCGAATGGCGGCGTTGAGCTTGTCAATAATGGGCCGGGGCGTACCAGCAGGCACCACAATCGCGTCCCAGGCACTCACATCAAAACCTTTCAGGCCTGATTCAGCCATCGTCTGCAAGTCGGGCCAGCCCGGCGCACGTTTGGCGGTCGACACGGCCAGCGGTTTGATACGGCCCGCCTTGGCTTGCGGCGCTGCGCTGGGCATGACCTCAATCATCATGTCGACTTGCCCGCCAACCAAGTCCGTCATGGCCTGCGCCCCACCCCGGTACGGGATGTGCACCACCGCCAGGCCAGCGCTTGACTTGTAAATCTCCCCCGCCAAATGCGAGGTGGTGCCGTTGCCTGCCGAGCCAAAGGTGTACTTGCCCGGATTGGCTTTGAGAAGCTTTGTCAGCTCAGCCATCGAGTTGACTGGCAAGCCTGGCCGCACCACCACCATGGCCGCAATGCTGGTGAGCTGGGTAACCGGGTCAAAGTCTTTGGTTGGGCTAAAGCCGGGGTTTTTATAAATCGCGTGGTTGATGGCCAGCGTGCCGTTGGTGCCGTACAGCAGGGTGTAGCCGTCTGCCGGGGCTCTTGCGGCCGCCGCGCTGCCCACGTTGCCGCCCGCACCGCCCAGGTTATCGACCACGATGGGCTGGCCGAGTTCTTTGGCCGCGCGCAGCATCACCAGCCGCGCCAACGTGTCGCCACCACCACCGGCTGGAAACGGCACGATGAGCTTGATCGGTTTGTTGGGATAGGCGGCACTTTGGGCATGCGCCAGTGGCATTAGCACACATACCAGCAACGCAGTACTGCATGCCAGCGTCAAACGGCTTAGAACATCAAACAAATAGCGTTTGCTCATCATCGTGTGTCTCCTCAGAACCTTGCTCAAATGCAAAGTTGGATACTTAGGCATCTTACTTTAGTGTTTAAAATGCTCAATACCGGCTAAAAACCGGGTCAACAAAGCAAAAACACCCTCATTTTTGGCTGTAAGCCAATAGATTCGGGCGCAAGCAGCTACTAAATGAATAGCAATTACACGGCACGACGCCAACACCGGAACTTTCACTACGGGTTCTGAATCCCCCTGCCCTTGAAAAGGGTTTCCCCAGCCCCAGCTAAACCACTTACTGATTTAAACCTTGTCTTCAAGCATGTCTGAAAATACCCAACCCCAGCAAAATCAATCCACCACCGACCTGTCTGGCGCGCCTAGCCCAGAAGAGCTAGAAGCCGCCCAGGCCGCCAATGAGTTTGACGCACTGACCATCGCGCAGGCCGAAGTGGCTACCCTGCAAGCCAAAAACACGGAGTTGGCCGACAGCTACCTGCGCGCCAAGGCCGAAAGCGAAAATTCCCGTCGCCGTGCGGACGAAGAAGTCAGCAAGGCCCGCAAGTTTGCACTTGAAAGCTTTGCTGAAAGCCTATTGCCAGTGGCCGACAGCCTGGAAGCCGGCTTGAACCTGCCAAGCGCAACGCCAGAACAAATCAAGGAAGGCGCAGCCGCTACCCTCAAGCAGCTCAAAGCTGCGTTGGAGCGCAACCGCGTGATGCAAATTGACCCGGCTGCGGGTACCAAGTTTGACCCACACCAGCACCAGGCCATCAGCGTCGTGCCATCGGAACTTGAAGCCAACACCGTCGTCACCGTGCTGCAAAAAGGTTACCTGATCGCAGACCGCGTGCTGCGCCCTGCCCTGGTGACAGTTAGCGCACCCAAATAAAAGTTGACTTGAAATCCATCAAGACAACCACACCTCTTACACATCACTATTTTTGAATCAAACGGAGAACACCATGGGAAGAATTATTGGCATCGACTTGGGTACTACGAATAGCTGCGTGTCCATCATGGAAGGCAATGTGCCCAAAGTCATCGAGAACTCGGAAGGTGCGCGCACCACGCCGTCCATCGTGGCTTATCAGGAAGACGGTGAAGTGCTGGTCGGCACATCGGCCAAGCGCCAGGCTGTGACCAACCCCAAGAACACGCTGTACGCCGTCAAGCGTTTGATTGGCCGCAAGTTCACTGAAAAAGAAGTTCAAAAAGACATCGCGCTGATGCCTTATTCCATCGTGGCAGCTGATAACGGTGACGCCTGGGTGGAGGTGCGCGGCAAAAAAATGTCGGCCCAGCAAGTATCTGCCGACATCCTGCGCAAGATGAAAAAAACCGCCGAAGACTATCTGGGCGAGCCAGTGACTGAAGCCGTGATTACCGTGCCTGCCTACTTCAACGACGCGCAGCGCCAAGCGACAAAAGACGCGGGTCGCATTGCGGGCCTGGATGTCAAACGCATCATCAACGAGCCGACTGCAGCCGCGCTGGCTTTTGGCCTGGACAAGCAAGAAAAAGGCGACCGCAAAATCGCCGTGTATGACCTGGGTGGCGGCACGTTTGACGTGTCCATCATCGAGATCGCCGACGTTGACGGTGAAAAGCAGTTTGAAGTGCTGTCCACCAATGGTGACACGTTCTTGGGCGGCGAAGACTTTGACCAGCGCGTGATTGACTACATCGTGGCCGAGTTCAAAAAAGACAGCGGCATTGACCTGAGCAAAGACGTGGTGGCCTTGCAACGCCTGAAAGACTCAGCTGAAAAAGCCAAGATCGAGCTGTCCAACAGCGCAGCGACTGAAGTCAACATTCCGTACATCGCCCATGACCCTGCCAGCGGCCCCAAACACCTGCTGGTCAAGCTGTCACGCGCCAAGCTTGAGAGCCTGGTGGACGAGCTGATCGAGCGCACGATTGCACCTTGCCGCACCGCCATGAAGGATGCTGGCCTGAGCATCAACGACATCCATGACGTGATTCTGGTTGGCGGCCAAACCCGCATGCCCAAGGTGCAGGACGCTGTGAAGGCCTTCTTCGGCAAAGAGCCGCGCAAAGACGTGAACCCGGATGAAGCCGTGGCCGTGGGCGCTGCCATTCAGGGCCAGGTGCTGTCTGGTGACCGTACCGACGTGTTGCTGCTCGACGTGACCCCGCTGTCATTGGGTATTGAAACCATGGGCGGCGTGATGACCAAGATGATCAAGAAAAATACGACCATCCCCACCAAGTTTGCGCAAACGTTTTCAACGGCTGAAGACAATCAGCCTGCCGTGACGATCAAGGTGTTTCAGGGTGAGCGCGAGATTGCAGCCGGCAACAAAGGCCTGGGCGAATTTAACCTCGAAGGCATTCCACCATCCGCACGCGGCACACCGCAAATTGAAGTGTCTTTTGACATTGACGCGAACGGCATTTTGCACGTCGGCGCCAAAGACAAAGGCACTGGCAAAGAAAACAAAATCACCATCAAGGCCAATTCGGGTTTGACCGAAGCTGAAATTCAGCAGATGGTCAAAGATGCCGAGCTGCATGCCGAAGATGACAAGAAAAAAGTCGAATTCGTCAGCGCTAAAAACAACGCCGAAGCCATGGTGCACAGCGTGAAAAAATCACTCGTTGAATACGGCGAGAAGCTGGACGCGGGCGAGAAAGAAAAGATCGAAGCCGCCATCAAGGACATGGAAGAAGCCCTCAAAGGCGACGACAAAGCCGCCATCGACGCGAAAAACACCGCGCTGATGGAAGCCAGCCAGAAGCTGGGCGAGAAAATGTACGCCGACATGGAAGCGTCAAAAGCCGCAGCGGCTGCGGGGGCAGCGCCAGGTGCTGAACAGGCACAGGCCAAGCCCGCTGACGACAACGTGGTTGATGCTGAGGTCAAGGAAGTCAAGAAGACTGACAAGGCCTGATAATTGCATCACAACAAGGCGGAAACCAGGAGCAATCCTGGCTTTCCGCTTTGGTTTTTGTGCCTTCCGCTCACTGCTACTTTATTGACAACGATCTTCTGACCTCCTGATTTTTCACCATGGCCAAAAAAGACTATTACGACACCTTGGGCGTGCCCAAAAACGCCAGCGACGAAGACATTAAAAAAGCTTATCGCAAGCTGGCGATGAAGCACCACCCGGACCGCAACCAGGGTGACAGTGCCAAGGCGGCTGAAGAAAAATTCAAAGAGGCCAAAGAAGCCTACGAGATGCTGTCTGACGACCAAAAGCGTGCTGCTTATGACCAGTATGGTCATGCGGGTGTGGACCCCAACATGCGCGGTGGCGCGGGTGGTGAAGGCTTTGGCGGCTTTGCTGAAGCGTTTGGCGATATTTTTGGCGGCGTGTTTGGCGACCAGCAGCGCGGCCGCAGCCAAGGTGGGCGGCAAGTCTTCCGGGGTGGCGATTTAAGTTACGCGATGGAAATCACGCTGGAGGAAGCCGCCAACGGCAAGGAAGCGCAAATCCGCGTGCCGAGCTGGGACGACTGCACCACCTGCAAAGGCAGCGGTGCCAAGCCAGGCACCAAGGTAGCGACCTGCACCACCTGCCATGGTCACGGCCAGGTGCAGATGCGCCAAGGCTTTTTCAGCGTGCAGCAAACCTGCCCACAGTGCAAAGGTACAGGCAAACTGATACCTGAGCCCTGCGTGGCTTGCCACGGTGTGGGCAAAACCAAAAACAACAAAACGCTTGAAGTCAAAATCCCCGGCGGTATTGACGACGGCATGCGCATCCGGTCTACCGGCAACGGCGAGCCAGGTACCAACGGCGGTCCACCGGGCGATTTGTACATTGAAATCCGCGTGAAGAAGCATGAGATTTTTGAGCGCGACGGTGATGACCTGCACTGCGCCGTACCCATCAGCTTTACCACTGCGGCGCTCGGCGGCGAGATTGAAGTGCCGACGCTGGCTGGCAAGGCCGCGATTGACATTCCCGAGGGCACACAAGCTGCCAAGCAGTTCAGGTTGCGCGGCAAGGGCATCAAGGGCGTGCGAAGCAGCTATCCAGGCGACTTGTATTGCCACATCACGGTTGAAACGCCTGTCAAGCTGACTGAGCACCAGCGCAAGCTGCTCAAGGAGTTTGACGAGTCGCTTAAAAAAGGCGGTGCCAAGCATTCGCCAAGTGAAGAGGGCTGGACGGACAAGCTGAAGAATTTCTTTAGCGCGTGAGCATTTTTTAAGTGCTATTTAATTTATAGCTGCTTGCGCCCGAATTTATTGGGCTGTAGGCATTTTTTATGCTTAAAAAAAGCTGTTTTCGGGCATCTAAAGGCCTTTGTCACATGCCATGGCATCAAACCAGTCGCTGTTATACAGTCAATGGGTTTTGATACCGAAATAATTTTATGAAGACCACCACACTTTCACCCAAACGCGAGCTGTGGCTGCTCATGACGCTGGCAGGCATCCAGTTCACACACATTGTTGACTTCATGGTCATGATGCCGCTGGGCCCGCAGTTCACCAAACTCTTCAACATCAGCGATGCCAAATTTGGTTTGCTGGTGTCGGCCTACACATTTGCAGCGGGCGCTTCAGGCTTGCTGGCCTCAGTTTATGTCGACAGGTTTGGCCGCAAAAAATTGCTGCTCGGTTTGTACGTTCTGTTTGGCCTGGCCACGCTGGCCTGCGGCCTGGCCCCAACGTATGACACGCTGATGCTGGCGCGGGTGGCGGCGGGTACTTTTGGCGGCGTGCTGATGGCGTTGTCGCAAACCATCATTGCCGATGTGATTCCGTTCGAGAGGCGCGGCCGTGCGATGGGTATTGTGATGTCGTCCTTCTCTGTCGCTACGGTAGCTGGCGTGCCAGGCAGTCTGTTTTTGGCTGCGCACTTTGGCTGGCATGCGCCGTTCTTCGCCATTGCCATGGTATGCGCTGCGCTGGCTTTGGGCGCGTGGGTGACGCTGCCGCCGCTGGCGGGGCATTTGCAAAGCGAGCGCCAATCGCCGATGGCCAACATCATCACTGTGCTGCAAGACCGCAACCACCAAAAGGCGTTTGTCTTTACCGCTCTGTTGATGGGCGCAGGTTTTACCCTCTTTCCCTACATCACCATTTACCTGACGGCCAATGCTGGCTTTACCGTACAGCAAGTGCCCTTTGTCTATCTGTGCGGCGGCGCGGCAACGCTGTTCACGGCGCGGTGGATTGGCCGTTTGAGCGACTCGGTGGGCAAGGCCAAAATGTTCACCACCATGGCCTTGCTGACGATTGTTCCCCTGATGCTGTTGCCGCAAATCGCGCCTTTCGGCTTGTATGTGGTGCTGGTGGTGACAACCTGCATGTTCATTGGCATGAACGGCCGCATGATCCCTGGCATGGCGTTGGTGACCAGCGCGGCCAACCCCAAGTTACGCGGTACCTTTATGGCGCTGAACTCTTCCGTGCAATCTGCCGCCATGGGCGTAGCGGCTTTTGTCGGTGGCCTCATCATCAGCCGCGACGCACAAGGCATGGTGCAGCATTTTTGGGTCAATGCCTTGCTGGGCGTGGTGGCTACGCTTCTTAGCGTGATGCTGGTGGGGCGCTTGAAGTTGTATGGTGCCCCGCCATCACCATCACCATCACCATCACCCATGCCGGTTACCCGTTAAAGTAAGCGACTTCTTCACCCCCTCACAAAAATCATGAAAACAAAAGCCGCCGTTGCCTGGCAATCAGGCCAACCCCTCACCATTGAAACCGTTGACCTGGAAGGCCCGCGTTACGGCGAGGTACTGGTCGAGATCAAAGCCACCGGCATTTGCCACACCGACTACTACACGCTGTCGGGCGCTGACCCGGAAGGCATCTTCCCGGCCATTTTGGGCCACGAAGGCGCGGGCATTGTGGTCGATGTGGGCCCCGGCGTAACCACGCTTAAAAAAGGCGACCACGTCATCCCGCTGTACACACCGGAATGCCGCCAGTGCAAGTTTTGCCTGTCACGCAAAACCAATTTGTGCCAGCTGATTCGTGGCACCCAGGGCAAGGGGCTGATGCCCGATGCTACGTCCCGCTTCAGCCTGGATGGCAAGCCGATTTTCCATTACATGGGCACCAGCACCTTCAGCAACTACACGGTTGCACCTGAAATATCGTTGGCCAAAATCCGCGAAGACGCACCGTTTGACAAGGTTTGCTACATCGGCTGCGGCGTGACGACGGGCATTGGCGCAGTGCTATTTACCGCCAAGGTGGAGGCGGGTGCGAATGTGGTGGTGTTTGGTCTGGGCGGCATTGGCTTGAATGTGATTCAAGGCGCGAAGATGGTGGGTGCCGACAAAATCATTGGCGTTGACCTGAACCCCGAGCGCGAAGCCATGGCGCGCAAGTTTGGCATGACGCACTTCATCAACCCCAAGACCACTGAGAACGTCGTTGACGCCATCGTGCAACTGACCGATGGCGGTGCGGACTACAGCTTTGAATGCATTGGCAACACCAAGGTGATGCGCCAGGCACTCGAATGCACCCACAAGGGCTGGGGCCGCAGCATCATCATTGGTGTGGCTGAGGCAGGTGCTGAAATCTCTACCCGCCCCTTTCAACTCGTCACAGGTCGCAAGTGGGAGGGCTCGGCTTTTGGCGGCGCACGCGGTCGTACCGATGTGCCGAAGATTGTGGACTGGTACATGGAAGGCAAGATCAATATCGACGACCTCATCACCCACACCATGCCCCTCGTTGACATCAACAAAGGTTTTGATTTGATGAAGCGCGGTGAATCTATCCGTGGTGTTGTCTTGTACTGATCGTTATGGAATTGCTCAGTGAACACGCCTGCTTTGGCGGGCAGCAGCGCTTTTATAAACACGATTCGCAGGTCATCGGCTTGCCGATGAAGTTTTCGGTGTTTCTGCCACCGCACGCGGCGCTTGGCCCGGTGCCCGCCTTGATTTATCTGGCAGGCCTGACCTGCAACGAAGAAACCTTCATGACCAAAGCTGGCGGGCAACGCATGGCAGCCGAGTTGGGCCTGGCGCTGATAGCACCCGACACCAGCCCGCGTGGTGCGAATGTGCCTAGTGAAGCTGACAGTTGGGACTTTGGCGCGGGCGCCGGGTTTTACCTGGATGCAGCGCAAACGCCGTGGGCCAAAAACTGGCGCATGGAAAGCTACATCACCCAAGAGCTGCTGCCGCTGGTGACGAATGCGCTACCTATCAACGCAGCCAAAGTCGGCATCTTTGGCCACTCCATGGGCGGGCATGGTGCGTTGACGCTGGCGCTCAAGCACCCTGCGCTTTTCAAGTCAGTTTCGGCCTTCGCACCCATCTGCGCGCCCACGCAGTGTCCCTGGGGCCGCAAGGCATTCACGGGCTACCTGGGTGCAGACGAGTCCGGCTGGGTTGCGCACGATGCAACGGCGCTGATGGGCAAGCAGACAGCAGCGCCCTACCCCGGGGGTATTTTGATTGACCAGGGTTTGGCCGATAAATTTCTGACCGAGCAATTGCATCCGCATCTGTTTGAAGCCGCCTGTGCATCGGTCGGCCAGAAACTCACGCTGCGCCAGCATGCAGGCTATGACCATGGCTACTATTTCATCGCCAGTTTTATGGCGGACCACCTTCGCCATCACACACAGCAACTGGCAGCCTGATTTAACTTTTCATTTTCAATCTGCTATGTAATATGTAGCTGCTTACGCCTGAATCTATTGGGCTACAGGCATAAATGATGGGTAAACCAGGTTATAAATAGCTTTTATAAACACGTTTTTACTGACCTGCACCGTACGCCGCATGGCGTACTTACCGGCAGCTTCGAGTTATGCATCAAAAAGTTATTTTGTGTTACAAATATGCTGTATTCAAACACCAGACACAGCAACAAAGCTGTTTAGTCACATTCTCTTTTCCATGAGGGTTTTATGAAGTTCGAAAAAAAACATTGGGGTCTAGCCATCGTGGCAGCCCTGCTACTGGTTGGTATGGTCGGCTGCGTGGCTGGCATACAGACGTTCTTCGGCGAGGACCGTAACCCGGTCAGCCGTCTGAGTGTCGTCAAAGACAGTCCGGCAAACCGGCTTGAAGTTAACGCTGCTATCGTGGCCGCAGACCCGATTCGCGGGATCATCAAAGTTGAATTGGCCTTTGTACCGTTTGGCGACCTGATAGCAGGTGAAAAGCGCAAATTGACTCGCGATATTTTGCTGCACACCAATGGCGTGGGCAAAGGTGATATTTTGCTCAAAAAAGGTCATCAGGTACACCCAGTGGAGATCACTTTGAGCCTGCTGGACGGTGACTACGGCCTCTACCCCATCGACAAATACACGGCCATACTTCAAATTGAAGCACCGGTTGAACCAGCGGGCAGCGCCCCCCTGCCTTTGATCATCAACTTTGAGTCACACAACCACCAGATGCACGCCGATGCCGTGCTGGATCCAGACAGTTCAGTCAATGATGTGATGCTTGACCTGACGCTGGTGCGCCCCATCACTGTCATCGGTTTTGCCTGGTTCATGAACGCGGTCATTTTGTCGATGGGCCTGGCAGCCGCGCTGGTAACCTACAACGTCGCTTACCGAGGCAAAAAGTTTGAGTCAGGCCTGATGATCTGGATGGGCGCCCTGCTGTTTGTCATGCCGGGTATCCGCAACATGATGCCTGGCACGCCACCCATGGGCTCATTCACCGATTTTCTGGTGTTCTTCTGGGTTGAGGCTTTGTTGGCCTTGTGTCTGTGCATCATGGTGCTGACCTGGTTCAGCCGGGCACCTAGCGAGAAGTAATTTCAGGCATTGACCCGCTGTTCAATTTTTAAGCGGGTGGCACCTTGAGTTGCTACCCGCTTTTTTGTGCACGCTAAGACGCCCTGATCGCCTTAGATTTCTCCGTGCGCCAATGTCACGATCAGCACATTGACCACCACATAAACGACGGGCAGCGCCCTACCCAAACGGCGCGACAGCAGGGCCGCCCTTTGTTCATCCCCAGCCAGAAAAGTTTTGAAGGTATACAGACTGCCGAGGCAGGTTGCAAAAATAAATGCCATGGTGGCAAAGTAAAGCCTTTCTGCCATGTCAAAGGAGTCGCTTTCTGGCAGGCTGGACGAGATCATGTTGGCTGTGATGGCCGCCATAAAAATGCCCGACACAATCAGCGCCAGCCGGCCATCGAGGTAGTCCGAGCGCACCCAGAAGGCAAAAAATGCGATGCCGCCTGCAAAAAACAGCATGGAAAACAGCTTGAGGAAATTGCCATAGCCGTTACGGATCAGATCCAGTGAAAACGTGAAGCGCGAATAATTTGATTCAGTGGCTTTGGCCGCTTCTGGGTCACCGTAATTGGTGGGGTAATGGGTGACAGCCGTGGTGGCTGCAAAGCGACCTGTGTCCCACCCGGGTACATGTACCGTGGGGCTGAAGTTGGTATTGGCCTTGTCAACCCGGTAGACCATCTCAGAGCTGTCGCGCTTGACATCTTCAATCTGGATTTTCAACGCGTGGTCGTCCAGCGGGTACTTGGCCAAATCAAAGTTGTAGTTGATGGTGGCCACAATTTTGTACAGGCCATAGTTGACGTTGCCCGTCTTCTTTTTGACCAGCTCTTCCTTCAGGTCAATGTGGCCGCCCACCACCTCAAAGCTCTCCAGTGGATTGACGGCATCACCGGTCCAGCGAAACCACACATTGAAGTCAACCTGAAACTTTCTTTCCTTCAGCATGACGGACGGAACGTTGTTCAAAAATATGCCCACATCCACCACGGTGGGCGCTTTGTCTGCCGCATACGACGGCAACGCGAACAGCGTCAAAACCCACAAAGCGGCCAACGCCAGCAAGCGCGGCAAATGAGGCAAACGCGCCATCAACCGCTTATAGCCAGGCAAATCATCAGGGCCGGTGTGCGTCCATCCATTCATTGAACGTTTGCGAGTCATCAACATGCTTTTAATCCCTATTAAATAAAAAATCACCACTGCGAATCTGCACCAGATGCTGGCCCGCAGTGGGGCCAAAACTTCTGCTTACATTTGACACCAGAATAACTTGTTTTTAGTCTGGGTATGCGCTGGCAAAGCTGCCAGCGACTTAAAACAGGCTTTGCTGGGAGATGCAGGAAACGGGCCGGAACTGGCTTAAGTCCAGCTCGACCCGCGCGCGGTTAAAACCCAGGCGGTTGCAGGTTTTTTCAAAGCGCTGACGAATCAAATCGGCCCACACACCGTGGCCCTTCATGCGCGAGGCAAAGTCGCTGTTGTAGTCCTTCCCGCCACGCATCTCGGCAATGCGCGCCATGATACGGGCCGCGCGCTGCGGGTAATGCAAATCCAGCCATTGTCTGAAAAGCGGTGAAAGCTCCCACGGCAGGCGAATCACGGTGTAAAACGCTGAACGCGCACCGGCATCCCAGGCGCCCTCCAGCACCTGCTCCATTTCATAAGATTGGTTGTATATTTACTTATGGCGCAACCTTTTGATTAAAAAGACTATTTGCAAGTAAACGAATTCCTGAGACGTGCAATAGATACTGCCGTCACCTCGTACGAGGTATCGTGCGGAAAGTGAGGATCCAATTTGTACCGTAAATGCAGTTAGCCGGAGCGCACAATGATAAAGATTGAATCAGTTCCAAAACGACTCTATAAGTATCGAGCATTCGACGCAAAAACGGTCGATCTGCTGGTAGCCGATCAAGTTTATTACGCCGATCCAAGCACGTTTAACGACCCATTTGACACCAGGCCATCACTTCATGCAGATATTCTTCTGGAGCAGCTTGAGCAGACGCGCACGAGACTGGTTGAAGAAAGGGTCGCAGCTGAAATGCGGGCGGCAGCTGATACGCTCCGCTACCGTGGTCCAAAAACTATGGATCATATTTTCAAACAAGCGCGGCGCGAGGCAGCGCAAGGGCGAACTGAAATCGCGTACGCCGCAACCAACCCTGATTGCGATGAAGGAGCCCAGGCTTGGCTTCTGGGCGATCAAATTGAAATGGAATTACTTCGCCGAGTTGAGAAAGGCGTTCTGTCGCTGGCGAAGCGCTGCTCCTGCCCGCTGATGTGGAGTCACTACGGCGACCAGCACCGCGGGTTATGTATTGGCTATTCCATTCCTGAAGAAGCAAAACCAAAACTTAAAAAAGTCAGCTACGGCGGCAACAGAATGGTCGAGGCCAGCAAAGTGGCGGCGATGCTAGACGGGGATGCAATTGCCAGCGCGGAAGTCGATGAAGCCGTTTTTCTGCGCAAGGCTAGCGACTGGCGCTACGAAAAAGAGTGGCGCCACTTTGGCAAGCGCGGCATTGCAGATTCGCCGCTCGATCTTGAAGAGATTGTGTTTGGTGCCAGATGTTTACCCACTGTTAAACATACCGTATTGAAGGCCCTCGCAGGTCGTGCCCAGAAGATAGATCTATATGAAATCCGGGAGACTCCGGGATCCTTCAAATTGAATAGATACAAATTAGATGAAGCTGAACTGGCGACTTCATATCCGCGGCGATCACGCTCCGTCATAGAGGATTTTGATTTCGTCGAAAAATAATTCCGATTGCGGATTTTTACAATCAGAAAATTTATTGCGAAATGGGAGGCCCGTTTGGCCGCTGTAATAGCAGCGGTTCGGAGAAACGGTATGGTGCAGATACGTATACGAAGAAATTGT
>JAYWBS010000246.1:0-26828 GCA_043781295.1 Polaromonas sp. | reverse complement strand
CCGGTTGGGTTAAGCGACGTGGCGTTAACGGCGGACTCGGCATCTTTCAAATCCACCAAAATACCCTTGGCTCTGGTAAAAAACTCCTGCCCGGTTTCTGTCAAGTACAGGCGCCGCGTGTTGCGCTCTACCAGCCGCGCGCCCAGCCGCGCCTCAAGAGCTGACAGGTGGCGACTGGCCGCCGCGTTGGACAAGGCAAGTGCCTCAGCCGCGCGGCTTAAGCTGCCAGTTTCAGCAACTTGCACAAACAGTTCAATTTCAGTCCAGCGATCCAAGCGATGTCTCCCACGTTAGGCTGCATTGTGGCGCGAAAGGCAAATTTCTGGCGGCCGTTGTTGCGCTGCATGAAAAAGTCATTTACAACGAGGCGCTTTCATAAAGCAAGGTCGCCGTCTATATTGCTTGTAGTTAGCTAACCCAAGGCCAAGGACATACGCGTGCGCAACCTCAACCAAGACACCATTACCCAAGCTGTCATAGCCCGGCTGGCCACCACGCCAGATGCCCGCCTGAAAGAAATCATGACCAGCCTGGTGCAGCATTTGCACGCGTTTGCCCGTGAGGTCAAACTGACGGAACCTGAGTGGATGCAGGGCATTGAGTTTTTGACGGCAACAGGCCAGATGTGCAACGAGAAACGGCAAGAATTTATTTTGCTCAGTGACACACTAGGCCTGTCCATGCTGACGGTGGCGATGAACAATGACAAACCGCTGGGTTGTACTGAACCCACCGTGTTTGGCCCGTTTTTTCTTGAAGACGCACCACGCTTTGAATTGGGCGCTGATGTGGGCGGTGGCGCTAAAGGCGAGCCCTGCATGGTGCGCGGCAGCATCAAGGCGCTGGACGGCACACCCATCCCGAATGCGCTCATCAATGTGTGGCAGGCGGATGCCGATGGCAACTACGATGTGCAGTATGCGCATCTGGCCAAGCCGCAAGCCAGAGGCATTTTGAACGCTGATGCGAACGGTAACTATCACTTTAAAACCATTTTGGCTGAGGCCTATCCCATCCCCAGCGATGGCCCGGTAGGCGCCATGCTGAAGGCGACCAAAAACCACCCGTGGCGCCCTGCGCATTTGCATTTCATGATTGACGCACCCGGCTACGAGCGTTTGATCACCCATGTGTTCCGCGACCATGACCAGTACCTGGACTCTGATGTTGTGTTTGGCGTGCGCCAGTCGCTGGTCGCTGATTGGGTCAAACACGCCGATGGCACATACAGCCTGGACTATGACTTTGTGCTGAACCCGAAAGGCGATCGGCTGGGCAAGGCATGATCAAGCACATCGTGATGTGGAATGTCAGGGGTAGCACGCCGGTTGCCAAAGCAGCGGCAATTGACAAACTCAAACGCAGCTTTGACGAACTTCGCAGCTTGATACCGGGCATTGTTCATATGGAAGTGGGTGTTGACAGCAGCCGCATCGACTACGCCTGCGATGTGGTGCTGTACTCTGAGTTTGAAAGCCAGGCTGCGCTGGATGCCTACGCCTGCCACCCCGAACATTTGCGAGTCAAACATGAGCTGGCAGATTTGCGTATCGCTCGCCACCAGGTGGACTACGCGGTGCATACGGTTTAAAAATAAGAGGAAAAAGCATGAATAACAATTTGCAGGATGAGCTGCTGATACGGCAAATGGTCGAGCGCTGGGCGGTTTGGCGTGACGCAGGGCACTGGGATCGTTTTGCCACCGTGTGGCACCCGCAAGGCGTGATGATGGCCACCTGGTTTCAGGGGCCGTACGCAGACTTCATTCGCGTAACCCAAGAGGGCTGGGCCAAGGGTGTGAGTATTTTGCATTTCTTGGGTGGCTCAGCGATTGAGGTAGCCGGTGACCGCGCCATTGCGCAAACCAAGATGACCATTTCGCAGCGCGGTATGGTGGAAGGCGAGGGCGGTCCGGTGCTGTGCGACGTGGTGTGCACGGGCCGTTTTTATGACTTTGTGCAAAAGCATGAGGGCCAGTGGAAGCTGCTGCACCGCCAGCCAATTTATGAAAAAGACCGCATTGACCCTGTCGATTCGACAGCCGTCGTCAAGCTGGACAGCCAAGCGTTGGCGGGCTTCCCCGAAGGCTATCGCCACCTGGCCTACATCCAGACGCGCATTGGCTACACCGTCAAGCTCGACATGCCGATGCTCAAAGGCCCAGTTGTTGATGAGCTTTACGCCAGGGGCGCGCGTTGGCTGGCGGGTGGTGAGCTGGTGCGTTGAAGTGATGACTACTTTTGCAACCCAATTGAATCAGCTCTGCAAAACGGCATTGATGCTGCTTGTTTGCGCTGCCGTTTTACCCACATCACACGCGCAAGGCAACTACCCCAACAAAGTCATTAAGGTCGTCGTGCCGCAGCCGCCTGGTGGCGGGTTTGATTTTGTGGGCCGCTTGCTGGCTGACCGCATGGGCAAACAAATGGGACAAAGCTTTGTGGTGGAGAACAAGCCCGGTTCAGGCACCTTGATTGGCACTGATTTTGTGGCCAAGTCTGCGCCCGACGGCTACACGCTGCTCACAGGTTCTATCTCCAACATCGCGCTCAATCCGGGTCTTTACCGCAGCCTGCCTTATGACAGCTTGAAAGACTTTGAACCGCTCGGTCTGGCCGTCAGCTACAGCTACATACTGATGGCGCGCAGGGATTTACCGCTTGCAACACTCAAGGACGTGATCGCTTACGCCAAGGCCAATCCGCGCAAGCTGACCTGCGCATCGGCTGGCAATGGCTCTGGCCAGCATGTGCTGGCTGCTGCGTTGTGGCATTTGGCTGGGGTTGACATCACGCATGTGCCGTACCGGGGTGCGCAGGCGGCTTACCTTGACTTGTTGGGTGGGCGCGTTGATTTGTTTTTTGACCTGGCACCCACGGCGCGCGTGCAGGTAGATGCAGGCACCGTCAAAGCGCTGGCCACCTCGGGCAGTAGCCGCAACGCCATGCACCCAGACGTACCAACAATTGCCGAGACGGGCGCTGCCGCGCTGGAGCTGGAGTCGTGGTTTGGTTATTTCGCACCCAGCAAAACACCGCCAGACATCCTGGCCCGCCTGCGCACAGAGCTGACTCGCGTGATTGCCGTGCCTGATGTAGTGGACACTTTTCGCAAAGCGGGCGGCAAGCCGATGAGCTTGAATGCTGAGCAGACGCGGGTACTGGTACAGCGTGACGTGGAACGCTGGACTAAACTAATTCGTGATGCCGATATCAAGGCTGAGTAATCCCTCTTATTTTTTCCATACAGAAAGCCTAACCATGACCGTTCACACCAAAATCGACCAAGCCAGTCTGGATCAACTGTTTTTCAAGGCACGCACTGCCAACGGCTTCATCGACAAAGCCGTGCCCATGGCCCTGTTGCAAGAGGTTTATGACATCGCCAAAATGGGCGCGACCTCGATGAACACGCAGCCGACACGTTATGTTTTCTTGAACAGCCCAGAATCTCGTGCCCGCCTGATTCCTGCACTGTCGCCCGGAAACGTTGAAAAAACAAAAGTCGCGCCGGTCACAGTCATTGTGGCCACTGACACCCAATTTTTTGAACACATGCCGCAAATCTGGCACTTGGCGGGTGCCAAAGAGATGTTTGCAGGTAACGTGCCGCTGGCGCAGGGCACGGCAACCCGCAACGGTACGCTGGGCGGCGCTTACTTCATGATGGCTGCGCGCGCTGTGGGGCTGGATTGTGGACCGATGAGTGGTGTGGATCTGGCCAAAGTCAACGCTGAGTTTTTCCCCGATGGCCGCTTTACTGCCAACTTTTTAATCAACCTGGGCTATGGAGACGACAGCAAATTGTTTGACCGCAATCCGCGTTTGTCGTTTGAGCAGGCCTGTACTGTTTTGTGAACAGCCTGTCGTTGCGGACTTGATCCGCAATCCATGAACCCGCATTAGTTTGAGCGCTGCAAAGGGTCATGGATCCCGGGTCAAGCCCGGGATGACAAACAAGAGTTTTACAAATTAAAAAAACAGGAGACAAATCATGACAATGCTAAAAAATATTCTGGCGATGGCTGTAGCAGCGGGCACTGTGACGCTCTTCGCCTTGTCAGCGAGTGCACAAATACCTGCATCGGGCCCTGTACGCATCGGCAGCACACTGGCGCTGACGGGCCCGCTCGCCACCACGGCACTGACCCACAAAATGGTCGGTGAAATTTATATTGAGCAGCTCAATGCACGGGGTGGTTTGCTGGGTCGCAAGGTGGAATGGCTGCTCAAGGACGACCAGTCCAAGCCCGAGCTGGCCCGTACGCTGTATGAGCAATTGATCACCTCTGACAAGGTGGATTTGCTCATGGGACCGTACGCCACGGGTGCTATTTTGTCGGCTATGGGTGTGGCTGAGCGTTACAACAAGGTACTGGTGCACCACACCTTCGGCATCCCGTCGCTGTCGAAATACGACTACGCTTTCCCCGCCTGGTCGCTTGGCCCGGAGCCTGGCGTTACGGTTCCCAATACATTGTTTGACGCGCTGGCCGCCTCCCCCAAGCCGCCTAAAACCATCGCCATTGTGACCAGCAAATTCCCGTCGCTTTACTTCTTGTCGCAAGGTGGCCGTGAGGTTGCCAAGAAACGCGGCTTGCAGGAAGTGTTGTACCTGGAGTGGGACTTTGGTAACCGCGACTTTGGCCCAATTGCCGCACGCATCAAGGACGCCAAGCCAGATTTGGTGTGGATAGGCGACATTGCACTCGAGGGCAACATGCTGCTGGATGCGATGAAAAAAATCGATTACACGCCGCCACTGCACTTCCACATCTACCCGGCACCTGGCCCCATGACGCAGTCGACTGAAGGCAACCGCGCCCTGTCATTGACTATTTTTGAAGAGCACGCACCGTTTACCACCTACCCCGGCGCAGCTGCTTTCCTTAAAGTCTTCAAAGAGCGCGCCACCAAGGCCGGCATGCCTTACACCAGCGTTGAGGTTCAGGCTGCAGCATCGTACTCAGCCTGGCAGATTCTGGAGGCGGGCGTTCGTGGTGCCAACAGTTTTGACGACAAAAAAATCGGCATTTGGCTGAAGAAAAACAAGGTGGAAACCATTCACGGCAAGCTGCGCTTTGATGGTGTTGGCAATTATGGTGACGACCTGATGAAGATCAAGCAGGTGCAAAACAACAATTGGGTGGTGGTCTGGCCTAAACAATTTGCAGCGCCTAATGCCAAGCTGCTGGTGCAGTGATTCAACGCTCTGCGCTAGCGTGATACGTCAATGAGCTTTCCCAGCTTTAATCTGCTGGCCCAGTCCATCCTGTCGGGGATGTTTATCGGTGGCTTGTACGGCCTGATTGGTTTGGGCCTGGGCCTGACTTGGGGTTTGCTGCGGCAAATCAACCTCGCCCATTTTGGCCTGGTTTTTTTGGCCGCGTATGGCGCCTACCACATGGCCACCGTGTGGAAGGTAGACCCGCTGCTCACGCTGCTGATATTGCCGCCGCTGTTTTTTATGTTTGGTGTGGGCATGCAGTGGGTGCTGGCCAAGTTTGCAATATCGCCTTTTAACTCTCTGCTGGTTACCTTCGGCATCACGGTGGTGATTGAAAGCGTGATTCAAGCCATCTGGACGGCCGATTTCAGGCGGCTGGAAACGCATTACAACGACATGAAGTTCACCATTGGCCCTTTATATGTGCCCGTGCCTGAGCTCATCACGCTTGTGCTGGCCGTGATGTTGTCGTTGCTGATATGGGCGGCCATGCACTACACCGACCTGGGCAAGGCCCTGCGCGCCATGGCCGAAGACGGCCCCATTGCGTCGGCCTTTGGCATCAACCAAAAGGGTATGTCACTGATGCTGGCAGGCATTTGCGCTGCGCTGGCAGCAGTTGCCGGTATTTGCCTGGCGCTGACATTTACGCTGACCCCATCGCAAATTTTTGCCTGGGTTGGTGTGGTGTTCGCTGCGGTCATGCTGGGTGGCCTGGGCAGTGCGCTGGGGCCGCTGGTAGCGGGCATCATCATCGGCGTGAGTGAAGCGGTCACTATGGCTGTGGCGGCACCCTCATGGGCACCCATTGTGTCGTTTTCACTGCTGATTGTGATGCTTTTGTTTCGTCCTGGAAAACTATAAAAATGAACAAGACGATGGTTGGCATTCTGGGTGCAGGTGTCCTTCTGGCCAGCATTCCCTGGCTGGGTGTACCGGCTTTTTACGAGTCGTTTTTGTACCTGATTTGCCACTGGATGATTTTGGCGCTGTCATGGAACATTCTGTCTGGCTACTCGGGTTACTTCTCTTTTGGCCACGGCGCTTTTTTCGGCATTGGGATGTACACCTCTGCCGGGCTGGCGGCTAACCTGAAGTGGCCTTTTTTGTGGACGCTGCCTGCTGCTGCATTGATGGCGGCGGTGTTTGGCATGGCCCTGGGGGCTGTGGTGTTTCGCGTCAGATCAGTACGCGGTGAATTGTTTGCGCTGCTCACGCTGGCCATCACGTTTGTCGTCGGTACGGTGGTGCTCAACACGCCGATTGATGGTGGCCCCGGCATTTACCTGAACGGGGTGGCGGTGCCTGCGATTGGCCCAACAGCGTCGTCATCAATGTACCTGATGGCGTTGATGGCGGCGGTGGCCACGCTGATTATTTCCTACCGTATTCAGGCCTCCAAACTCGGCATCGGTTTGTTTGCCATTCATGACGACGAAGATGCCGCCGAAGTGATGGGCGTGCCGACGTTTAGCTACAAGCTGGTGGCGTTTGGCATCTCGTGTGCGCTGGCTGGTCTGGCGGGCGGCATTCATGCGCTGTTTGTGTCTTACGTCACTGCGGGTGAAACCTTCACGATTGTGGTGCCGCTGACCGTGGTGCTGATGAGCGTGCTGGGCGGCACGCGCCACTGGGCAGGCCCGGCAGTGGGCGCAACCGTCATCACCTGTTTGCTGTATTTTTTTACCGCAGGCAACAACCCGATTGCGGGCAAAGCCGCAGTAGGTGTGATTTTGGTGGTGGTGATTTTGTTCATGCCCAACGGGATTTTGGGTTACTTTTTAAAACGTACCGCCCAAAAAAATGCGACACGCTTGGTGCCTTCATCAGCGCATGTATCCGTCGTCCCTGAGCTCGAATCAGAACCACGTTCAGCACCCCTTATCATGCCAGACACAAAACCGCTGCTAGAAGTGCGCAAGCTCTCCAAGGCCTTCAAAGGTGTGCAGGCTCTGGATGGGGTTGATCTGAAGGTCTACCCTGGTGAAATTTTGGGCCTGCTCGGGCCGAATGGCTCTGGCAAATCAACCTTCATCAATGTGGTTAGCGGCCATTACCCGACCAGCGGTGGCGATATATTTTTTGAAGGTCGCCAGCTCGCGGGGCTTGAGGCGCACCGTATCGCGCAGGCTGGCATTGCCCGTACCTACCAAATTCCCAGGCCCTTCGCGCATTTGACGGTGCTGCAAAACGTGTCACTTGTCGCCATGTTTGGAGGCGCTGCACTGGACAAAAAACAAGCCGAACAAGAGGCCTGGAAGTGGCTTGAATTCACAGGCTTGCACAACAAGGCTTTTGCACTGCCTGATGATTTGAATTTGCACCAACGCAAGTTTTTAGAGCTGGCACGCGCGCTGGCTTCGCGCCCGCGTCTGGTCCTGCTGGATGAGGTGCTCTCTGGTCTGACGCCTGGTGAAATCAACGAGGCTATTGAGCTGATTCGCAAAATACGCGACCGTGGGGCAACCATTGTGTTTGTGGAACACGTGATGCGCGCCGTGATGGCGCTGGCCGACCGGGTGGCGGTGCTGAACTACGGCAAACTGATTGCTGTTGGCCCGGCGCAAGAGGTGATGCAAAACAGCGAAGTCGTCAGCGCTTATCTGGGAACACCCCATGCTTGAAGTTGGCAACATCTCCGTCAACTACGGCGCTGCCCCCGCGCTGTGGGATGTGACGCTCGCTGTTAACCCTGGTGAGCTGGTGTGCGTGGTGGGCCCCAACGGTGCGGGCAAAACCACCATGATCAATGCGATTGCTGGCCTGCACCGTGTCAAGGGTGGCAGCCTGCGCTTTAACGGTCAGGACATCACCCAGCTGGCCAGCCACAAGTTTTGCGATGTGGGCATTGCCATCGTGCCGGAAGGCCGCAGGCTGTTCACGCAAATGACGGTGTATGACAACCTGGAACTCGGCAGTTTTATTGCCAAGGCCAAGGTACACCGCAAAGCTTCGCTTGAGCTGGTGCTGTCGCTCTTTCCCGCGCTCAAGGTCAAGCTGCAAAGCCCAGCTGGCGCACTGTCAGGCGGCCAGCAGCAGATGGTGGCGATTGGCCGCGCGCTGATGGCCCGGCCTGGTTTGCTGCTGCTTGACGAACCTTCACTGGGCCTGGCGCCAAGCATTGTGCTGGACATGTTTAATGCGATTCGCCAGATCAACGCACAAGGCACCTCGGTGTTGCTGGTAGAGCAAAATGTAGCTATGGCGATGGCGCTCGCCAGCCGTGCCTATGTCATGGAAGAGGGCCGCATTGTCGCCCAGGGGCAAGCCAGTGAATTGCTGACGCGGCCCGAGATTCAAAAAGTTTATTTGGGGCTGTAGACTAGGCCTGATAACGCCTGTTTTTTGTGACTTTTTTTCTCATCTTTTCTTGACCTTCCCCCTCATCACCGACCCGTTTTTCTACGCAGTCGCCATTCCCGCTGTGCTGCTGATGGGCATCAGCAAAAGCGGCTTTGGCGCGGGCTTTGGCTCGCTGGCCGTGCCTTTGATGGCACTCAGCGTGACGGTGCCGCAAGCGGCGGCTATTTTGATGCCTGTTTTGCTGCTGGTAGACGTGCTGGGGCTGGCTGCGTTTCGCCGTGATTTTGATCGTGCGTTGCTCAAGTTTTTGATACCCCTCGGGCTGCTGGGGACGCTACTTGGCGCGCTGCTGTTTAAGGTGCTGGACACTCACATCGTGGCCGGTATTGTGGGTGGTTGTACCCTGCTTTTTTTAGCGCAACGGCTGTTGTTCCCACCGCGCGCAGACAGCCAGCCGCCGCCTAAATGGGTGGGTGTTTTGTTGACAGTGACTTCAGGATTCACCAGCTTTGTCGCGCATGCGGGTGGTCCACCCCTGAATGCTTACGTGATCCCCATGCGGCTTGCGCCTTTGATGTTTAGTGCCACCATGGCGATGTTTTATTTCGCCATCAATTTGTCAAAATGGATTCCCTATGCCTGGCTGGGGCTGCTGGATGCCCGCAACATGGCAACGTCGGTGCTGCTGCTGCCTGTTGCCGCCTCGGGCGTCTGGATTGGGGTGCGCATTGCCAGGCGCATCAACCCTTCTCTGTTTTACCGGCTGATTTACATCGGCATGTTTCTGACCGGCTCCAAGCTGCTGTGGGACGCCTTCAAGTAATACCGCCGGGGCGCTTACTCAGCCGTGATGCCCGTTTCTTTCACCACCTTGGCGTACTTCACCAGCTCGGCCTTCACGTAGTCGGATGACTTGTTCAATGAGCCGCCTATCGGGCTGAAACCAGCCTGCGCCAGTTGCTGCTGAAATTCCGGAATAAACAAAATCAGGTTGAGCTCCGAGTTCAACCGCGCAACGATGTCAGCAGGTGTTCTGACTGGTGCAAAAACCCCGACCCAGGTGGCAAAGTTAAAGCCGGGGAAACCCAGCTCCGCCACCGTTGGTACATCGGGCATGGAGGCCACGCGCTGCGCGCTGGTCACGGCCAGTGGCCTGACTTTTTCAGCCTTGACCAATGCCACGGCAGCTGGCAGCGCCACACTGGCCAGCTGAATCTGGTTACCCATGACAGCCGACAGGGCAGGGCTGGCGCCGGTATAGGGCGCGTGAACAATATTGACCTTGGCCAGTGACTTGAATAAATATTCAGCGCTCAGGTGCGGTGTGGTACCGCCGCCTGCCGTGCCAAAACTGAGGTTTTGTGTTTTGGCCAATTTGAAAACATCTTTTAAATTTTTGACAGGCAAATCAGGTGCAGCTACCAGTAGGTTAGGTGTACCAGCAACGACGTTGATCACGCTAAAGTCTTTGATCGGGTCATAGCCCGCTTTGCGCGACAGTGCCGGGTTGACAGTAAAGGCGCTGGTGCTGACCAGCAGCGTGTAGCCGTCTGCATCAGCGCGGGCAACCGCTTGCGCTGCGACATTGCCACCCGCACCGCCCCGGTTTTCAACCACCACCGGTTGCTTGAGCCGCTCGCTCAGGCGCTGCGATAAAAAGCGCGCAATGATGTCCGCCGGGCCACCGGGCGCAAAGGCCACCACCAGCTTGATGGGTTTGCTGGGCCAGGCCGCACCTTGTGACCAGGCGGCGTAGGGCGCTGCGCACAAGGCGCCCATTCCGAGCAGGGTTTGACGACGTTGCATCATTCAAATCTCCAGATAAAAATCAAATAGCTTTAAGAGTTGGCCAAAACATAGCGCGCCATCTCATCACGCGTGCATAGCCACACATCGGCTGTGTTTTTCACGATGCCCATGATCTCGTCATACACCCATGCACCTGACGGTCTGCCCATCACGTGGGTGTGGGCCGTGACATCCAGCATCAGCGGTACGGTTTCTCGTTCGCGCATGGCGGTGAAGGTGTCGTTGAAGGTGTCCAGCATGTGGCGCGGGCCGTGGCCGTAGCGGATGCAGGTGGGCAAATCGTTCACGTCCATCGTCAGCGGAATACCCACAATGCGTTTGCCGCCAAAGTCCATCACATATGGCCGGTCATCGTCATTGACATCACCGTGGTGGGTGTAACCGGCCTCGGCCAGCAAATGTGAGCTGATGGCGCTACCAGTGCCGCGCGGGCTGATCCAGCCTGTTGGCGTGACGCCTGCCGTGCTGGCCAGCAAGTCGTGGTTACGCTGCAAGTTGGCGCGCTCGCCCGCCTCGTCAAAGTACACAGGAATGACGTCCATGCCCCACGAGTGGTTGACGATTTCATGGCCCAGGCTGGCAATGCGTTTGACGGTTTGCGGGTCGCGCTCGCAGATCACGCCGTTGACCATCACGCTGGTTTTTACGCCATGTTTTTCAGCAATGGCCAGCAGGCGATGAATGCCGCGCACCAGGCCAAAGCTGGCCCATGAGTGTGCGTTGGTGTCAAAAAAACCAGACTTCAGCACATTGCCCATAGGCCCGATGCCGGGTGCCTGACCATCGGACCATGCTTCATAGGCAATGTTGAAGATCACGGCGACACGCTTGCCGCCCGGCCAGCGAAAGGTATCGGGCAGGCGGGTGATGACGGGATTCATGGATCGATTTCTCCGGACGGTATTTGCAAGCTGCATCATAGATTTAATTTATCGATTAATAAGTTACGAGATGATCATATTCGGCTAGACCATCGTCTGGTTGGCGGCCCGGCCTTGCTGCTATATTTCAACAAGGCAAATATGCCGTTTGTATTCGCCAGCAAATTTGAATTTACAGCACGCCCCATCTTTTTGAATTGCCCATGACCACCGTTGTCTTCGCCGATCTGGTTGGCAGTACCAGCCTGTATGAAAGGCTTGGCGATGCCGCAGCCTCACGTTTTGTCACGCAGCTGATTGGTCTGCTGAGCGAGGTCTTCAAGCAGCACCAGGGCCGGGTCGTCAAACTATTGGGTGACGGCTTGTTTGTGGTGTTTCTGCGCGAAGGCGATGCGCTGGCTGCGTGCATCAACATCCAAAAGCGCCTGCAAGACAACCCCATACAGCCAGGTGGCCGGGGCGCAGCTGTGCAAATGCAAATCGGCATGGACTCTGGTGATGTGATTGAAATTGATGGCGATTGTTTTGGTGACACTGTCAATTCAGCGGCACGCCTGGCTGACCTGGCGGGCGGCGGGCAGATCTTGGCAACCCAAAATGTATGGGCTGTCTTGCTGCCGATTCAGCAGGCATCGCTGCGCAGCATGGGGCCGATGTATCTGCGCGGCCGCGCTGAGGCCAGCCATGTGTACCGGGTAGAGTGGCAAACCGGGCGCGACGAAGAGGCCACCATGGCCGGGCGCTCGATGTTTGCCCAAAGCCAGCCGAATTTTCTGGAGCTGTCTTACGCAGACCAGGTGGTGCGGCTCGATGCCAGCAGCGGGCCACGCTCGTTTGGCCGCGCGGTAGATGCCAGCCTGCCGATTAACGATCCGCGAGTATCCCGTGTACATGGTACGCTGGTCTGGCGTGGCGGGCAATTTGTGCTGACCGATGCATCGAGTTACGGCACCTGGGTGTACATGGGCAACCAGGTAGAGGCGGTGGTGCTGCGGCGCACAGAATGCTACCTGGTAGGCAGCGGGCAAATTGTGCCGGGCTGCGAAAGAGGCGACAAGGGTGCACCGCTGATTGCTTTTGCCATTAAAAGCTGAAGAAACCGGCCAGGCCCAGGGCAAGCACTGCAAACTACGATAATCTAGCGGTTCGGTGTTTTTGCCCTTGGCCTGATAGCCCTAACGTGTTAATTTCAGCCCTCCATGAGCCTTAAAAAACTTGGTCGATACGATTTGATCCGCGTGCTCGGCAAGGGCGCGATGGGACTGGTGTACGAGGGGCGCGACCCGAATCTTGACCGCCGCGTCGCCATCAAGACCATCAAGGTTGAAAACCTGTCCGACGAAGCCGCCGCTGAATACGAGGTGCGCTTTCGTACCGAGGCCCGGTCTGCGGCGCGCCTGCAGCACCCCAACATCGTCAGCGTGTACGACTCTGACCGCGACGGCGACATCGCGTTTTTGGTGATGGAATTTATTCAGGGCGATGACCTCAAACACCACTTGGACAAAGGCGAGGTCTACACGCTGGAGCAAACGGTAGGCATCATGGGCGACTTGCTGTCGGCACTGGATTACGCGCACAAGCAAAGCATTGTTCACCGCGACATCAAGCCCGCCAACCTGCTGGTGCAGGCCAGCGGCCGCATCAAGCTGGCTGATTTTGGCGTGGCACGTATTCAGGATTCTGGTGAGGCCACGCGTACCCAGGGCTCGATTGTGGGCACGCTCAAATACATGTCACCTGAGCAGTTGGAGGGCCGGCCGATTGACGCACGCGCCGATTTGTTTGCAGCAGGTGTGGTGCTGTACCAGTTGCTCACGGGCCAGCGGCCTTTTGATGGCGACACCGATTTCGCCGTGATTCAAAAAATCGTCAGCCACACCCCGGCAACTGCCACGTCTTTCAACCCCAAACTGCCGCCTGCGCTCGACGCGGTGGTGGCCAAAGCGCTGGCCAAATCACGCGACCTGCGCTACGCCACTGCGCTGGAATTTGCCGACGCATTGCGGGCTGCCAGCAACCAGGCCACAGACATCACCATCGCTCCCGTGGGTAGTACGCCCGGCAAGGGCAGCAACACCACCTGGACGGCCACCATGATGGCGGGGGAATCGCTGGTGACCACCGAGTCAGGTATCGGCACCCACAGTGGCACAGGCAGCGGCACCAGCAGCGGCACGGGTGCATCGCTGGTCACGCAAGAAGTTGAGCTGGTGTACTGGAAAGACATCAAGGACTCCAGCGATGTTGAAGATATTCAGGGCTTTCTGGAAAAATTTCCATCGGGCATTTATGCCGACCTGGCACGCAGACGACTAAAAAATCTGGGGGCGCCGGCAAGCAGGGGCACTGATGGCAGCTTGCGCGCAGCTACACCGCCCACAACAGACATGGAAAAAACCCTGCTGATACCCAGAGACGCGACGGCCACGCCAACAACCCCGACGGCAGACAGCACCGATCAGGCCTGGAAGGCACTGGCAAGCAGTCAAGCGCCTGCAAGCCATGACCCTGATGCCACGCTGTTAAACAGCACCAGCAGCCCCGCCGCCATCACCCCCCCGCCTGAAGCGGTACCACCCTCAATTTCACCGCCCGTCAAGGCGCGTAGCAACACTGTTTGGGTGTTGGCAGGCGTTGGGTTGTTAACCGTTGGTGGCGTGGTCTTCAAACTGCTGTCAGGGCCTGGCGCGGCATCGCCTCAAGCGGCGCAGGTTGCCAGCCCTCAAGCCCCGGCATCAGCGGCCAGTGCGGCGCTGCCAGCGGCGGTACCTGCATCTGGCGCAACTGTTGTGGCACCGGCATCGGCGGTGGCAGCGTCGCGGCCAGTGGTGGCGGCGGTATCGGCAGCTGTTGCAGCACTACGGCCAGCGCAGGCCGCTTCAAAAGCAGCTGCAAGCGCAGCGGCCAAAAAAGCTGCGCTTGATAAAAACAAGCTAGCCACGGAGGAGTCACCCAAAGTACCCCCCCCATCCGCGCCAAGCTCCGCCAAAGCGCCCGCCCCATCAGCGGCCCCGGCTGCTGCCAACAACCCAAAGGCAGCCTGTGAAGATCGCATGCTGCTCGGCTTTCAAAACTGCATGGCCGAGCAGTGCGCCAAACCCGTGTTTGCCCAACACCCCATCTGCGCTGAACGCCGCGCCATGGACGAGCGAAGGCGTGAAGCAGAGCGCAACCGCTGAAGAGGCGTGATTGAATTGCTATAAAAATAGTAGCTGCTTGCGCCCGAATCTATTGGGCTAGAGCCTGATTTAACGCCTAAAGTGGCCTGTTCAGATCGTTCTTAAACCAAATTCAGGTTTTTAAGCGCCCGAGTCCACAGCCTCGCTATTCCAGCCTGTAGGCCTGGTCGAGGCAATCAGCCAGTCACAGGACTAAAATTGAGCATCAACTGAAGTAAGCACCATGACCACAACTACCAAAGCTGAAAAAGCCACACCCACGAGCAAGCGCAAGCGCACCACGCCAGCCACCAGCCGCAAAAAGAAAGAAGCTGCCCCTTTCCCCAAAACCACGCCTTGGGCAAAAGAGTTTTTCAAGCGGCTGGACAAGCTGCGCGAAGCACTGGGTGATACCAAACTCGTTTGAGCATGGCTTCGTTCCTGCTCGACACAAACGTACTTTTGCACCTGGTCAACAAAGCAGAGGGCTGGCAGCATATTGAACAAAAGATTGATGCGTTGCAAGGGAAAAACTTGTGTGTCAGCGCCATCACGGTGTGGGAAATCAACCGCATGGCCGTCAAAGCCAAGGTTAAAAAAGTCGTCATTGCCGCCGTGTTTGACCTGCTTGCCATATGCGAGGTGATTCCCCTGACTGACCAATACGCCGCTTTATCTGGCAGCCTTCACGCTCAGCTGTCCAACAAAGGCCTGACCATTGGTGAACGTGACTCCATGATTGCAGGCACAGCCCTTGCGCTTGGCTTTATCGTGGTCACTGACAACGCCAGAGAATTTAACCGGGTTCCCGGTCTGGTGATTGAAAACTGGCGCAAATCTGAAAAATAGATGCTACTAAATTAGTAGCTGCTTGCGCCCGAATTTATTGGGCTACAGACCTATTCAACGCCAAAAAATGTCATTTTCAGACCATTTTCAAGCCAAATTCAGGCTTTTTCAGCCGCTTTGCCACCTGTAGCGCCATCCACCACCTCGTCATGCCAGGCGGCAGGCCTCTTTTGGGCGAGTTGCTCGCGCTCCTTGGCCATTTGCTCTTCCAGCTGTGCGCGGCCTTGCTTGACGACTGCAATGACCTTGGCGCGGTCTTTGTGGTGCGGGTAAAGCTGCTCGAACAGCGCCAGGTTGTGTTGCCTGAAACGCATGGCGGTTTGCCGTGCCTCATGGGGTGGGTGGCCCAGCAGTTCCAGCACGCTGCGTGCGCTGCGCAAGCTGGACTCAAACAGCTCGCGCTCGACGCGCATCACGCCCCGGTCGCGCAGCTGGTTCCAGTGGGTGACGTCTCTGGCTCTGGCCACAATTTGCAGTTGCGGGAAATGCTCTTTGGCCATGTCGATGATCTTGATGGACTGCTCAACATCGTCTACTGCCACCACCAGGATTTTGGCGGTGGCCGCGCCTGCGGTACGCAGCAAATCAAGCCGAGTCGCATCGCCGTAAAACACGCGGTAGCCAAAGGTGCGCACGGCTTCGATCATTTCTGCATCGTGGTCGAGCACGGTGGGCGCTACGCCTTGGGCCAGCAGCATGCGGCCAATGATTTGCCCGTAGCGGCCAAAGCCGGCAATGATGATGGGCGCGGTTTGCTGCTCGGAGATTTCCTCCATCGCCAGTGTGTTGCAATTGGCATAGCGGGGCAAGATGAGTTTGTCGACCGCAATCAGCAGCAGCGGCGTGATCAGCATCGACAGCGCTACCGCACCAATCAGCAGAGACGATGTCTCCATCGAAAACACATTTGCCCCGGCAGCGGCCTGAAACACCACAAAGGCAAACTCGCCGCCTTGGGCCAGCAGCACGGTAAACACCGGGCGCTCCTGAAAAGGCAGCTTCATGGCTCGGGCGATGCCGTAAATCACCGCCAGCTTCAGGCCCAAAAAACCAAACAAAATGGCGGCCATCAGGCCGGGGGATTGGAGCAGCACGCCAAAGTCAATGCTCATGCCCACCGCAATAAAGAACAGGCCCAGCAGCAGGCCTTTGAAGGGCTCGATGTCGGTTTCCAGCTCGCGGCGGTATTCGCTTTCAGCCAGCAGCACACCGGCCAAAAAAGCACCCAAGGCCATCGACAGGCCGACAAACTGCATGAGTGCGGCAATGCCCACCACCAGCAGCAGCGATGCAGCGGTAAAAATTTCAGGCGTGCCGCTGTTGGCTATCCAGCGCAGCAGGGGGCGCAAAAGCAGGCGGCCACCCAAAATAATGCCGCCAATGACTGCTATGATTTTAAGAGCTTCCAGCGCCCGTTTTGATTGGGCTAGCGCCTCATCTGCACCTAGAACGGCGCCCAAAAGCGGCAGCAAAGCTAAAATCGGGATGGCGGCCACGTCCTGGAACAGCAAAATAGAAAAGCCTGCCTGCCCGCTGGATGTGGGCATCAGGTTGCGCTCGCTAATGGCTTGCAGGGCAATTGCGGTGCTTGACAGCGCCAGGCCCAAGCCTGCGACGAGTGCGATCTTCCAGCCCACGCCAAAAGCCATCGCCACGCCCATGATGATGACTGCACATGACACCACCTGCGCACTGCCCCAGCCAAAAATGGGGCGGCGCAAATTCCACAGGCGTTTGGGCTCCAGTTCCAGCCCGACCAAAAACAGCATCAGTACTACGCCAAATTCAGCAAAGTGAAGAATGTCTTGTACGTTGGTGACGAGTTTTAAACCCCAGGGGCCAATGGCGATGCCTGCGGCCAGGTAGCCAATGATGGCGCCGAGGCCAAGCTTTTTGGCGACGGGGACGGCGATGACGGCGGCGGCGAGATAGATGAAGCTGTTGACCAGCCAGGCAGGTGCGTGAGTCATAGTGCCCCCACGCTTTTCACTTCGTGTAATGCGCTGCCCTGCGAGGGGGCTAATTTTTCTTTGGAAGCGAGCCCGTCGAAAAATTTCTGATCGGTTTCGGTTGGCCTGTCTTTTATCGGCACCACGCACGCTGCGCATTGCTCCAGGTCGTCCATCTCGGGCCAATTGGGGTAGCTCTCCAGGCGCTGGCTGAAGGTGGCGATGTGCTGGGTGACCACGTCTTGAGCTACAGCATGCGCGCCGTGCAGCATAAGCGGCGGTAAAAAACGCATGCCGCACAGCGCGGCGGTTTGCTCGTAAGGTGGCAAAAATGCATCGAAAAAATAGCGGTTGTAGCCCTGCGGGTGGTACGACGCATCAGGCCCGCCGGTGGTGGCCACCAGCCACAGGTCTTTGCCTTGCAATTTATCGCCTGCCTCGCCCTTGCCTCCCCCGTAAGCCCAGCCGTAGGTCAGCACCTCGTCAACCCACAGCTTTTGCAGCGCCGGCATGCTGTACCACTGGATGGGATGCAGCAGCACGACCAATTGCGCTTTTTCAAGCGCTGTTTGTTCAGCCGCCACGTCAATCGTGTAGTCGGGGTAGCTTGAATAGAGGTCTTGCACCTGCACGCGGGGCAAGCCCTGTGCGGCCTGCATCAGGGGGTGGTTGACCCGTGATTCGCGCCAGGCGGGGTGGGCTGCTATCACGTAGATGTCTTTGCGAGTTGTATCCATACCGTTACCATAGCGGAAAACCAAAATTAGCAAGCTTAAACAGCGAAGGAGTTTGACATGCCCGTGGTCGTGATTGCCAATCCTAAAGGCGGCGTCGGTAAATCGACGTTGGCCACCAATGTTGCAGGCTACTTTGCAGCCCAAGGCCACGCGGTCATGCTGGGCGATGCCGACAGGCAGCAGTCGTCCAGGCTGTGGCTGGGGCTGCGCCCGCCCGCCGCCCGGCCGATTACCACCTGGGATGTGAACGCGGATTTGATCGTCAAGCCGCCCAAAGGCACGACCCATGTGGTGCTGGACACGCCTGCTGGCCTGCATGGCTGGCGGTTTAATGACGTGATCAAACTGGCCGACAAAATCATGGTGCCGCTGCAGCCCAGCGTATTTGATATTTTTGCCACCAGGGCATTTTTAGACCAGTTGGCCGAGCACCGCCACGCAGGCAAGGTGCAGGTGGGCATTGTCGGCATGCGGGTGGATTCCCGCACGATTGCGGCTGACAAGCTGCGCAGTTTTGTCGACTCCTTAGGGCTGCCCGTACTGGGCATGGTGCGTGACACGCAAAACTACATTCATCTGGCGGCACGTGGGCTGACGCTGTTTGACGTGGCACCGGGCCGGGTTGAAAAAGACCTGGCGCAGTGGAAAAGTATTTGCGAATGGCTGGACAACTAAAACAATTCAGGGCGCATGAAAACCTTTCAAACCATTGCCGAACTGGCCGCTTGCGGGCGTGGATGAAGTTACTTGGACCAAGCTTGAATTACTTTGCCGAGTGACGAAAGCCAGGCTGTATTCTGGCGAGTTGACTGGCAGGTATCCAGCCTTCAAACATGGCCGCCATGTCGTTGATGCGCGCCGTTGCAACGCGCTCGCTGTGGGTTTGTGCAATGCACTGGTGCAGATCACTGCGCAGCGCCCAAAGCTCGACGGGTGTTTTGGCTTGGTCTATGTTGTAGCTGACACGCTGGCCGCGCACGTCTGCGCAGTCATGCAGTGCATCGCGCAGCGCTTGCTGAATCTGCGCCATGGGCAGCTTGTCTTGGGCGGGGATTTGGTCAGCGCCCTGGCTTGCGCTAAATCGCAAGGGGTGGGCAAAAATACGTTGAATCAGTTTTATCACAACAGGACTCCGACCAGTCTGGTGAACTGGGTGGGGGAATGAAATAAGGGGTTTGCTTTGGCCCTCAATAGACAGGCCTGGAAAGCTATTTAACTTTTGGGAAACAAAAAATTTTAGGCGCAGGTCTTTCATCACTGCAAGGGCGCGCACAGGCTTTAGTTGGGTCGGCCTATTGCCATGTGCACAAAGTCAGCTTTTGCGCGCCTAAAACCAGTCAGGTGTTGTTTTGGCTTGATGCGCCGCCAAAACCGTTTTGCCGCCAGGCCTCAAAAACTGCTACCGCCACGGCGTTTGACAAATTCAGGCTGCGCTGGTCGGGTTGCATCGGCAGCATCAGGCGCTGGCCGGGCGCAAACGATTCACGCAGGGTCGCATCAAGCCCTTTGGTTTCAGAGCCAAACACCAGCCAGTCGCCGGGCTGAAAAAGCGTGTCGTAGACGCTGCGCGATCCGCGCGTGGTCATGGCAAATAGCCTGGCTGCATCCGGCTTTTCCTGGTCAACAAACGACGGCCAGCTGGCGTGGCACAGCACCTGGGCGTACGCGTGGTAGTCCAGCCCGGCACGGCGCATGTGCTTGTCGTCCATCGAAAAGCCCAGCGGCTCGATGAGGTGCAGGCGGCAGCCCGTGTTGGCAGCCAGGCGGATGACGTTGCCGGTGTTGGGCGGGATTTCGGGTTCGACGAGGACGATATTGAACATGGGTTTTTAAAGAGGAGTTCTGGCCAGCACGATGCCAGTGATGTGCGCAGCACCTGCTGCCCGCAGCACCTCTGTTGCTGTAAACAGCGATGCGCCGCTGGTCATCACGTCATCTACCAGCAAAATGCGCCTGCCTTTGACGACTGCCGCACGTAGCGGGTCGATTTGAAAAGCACCTTTGACGTTGGCCAGCCGCGCCTCACGTTTCAGCTCGGTTTGTGGCCGGGTATTTTTAACCCGCAGCAACAACCTGCTGTCCGTTGTTGCTGCGCTGCCTGATTGCCTGGCCAGCGCTTTAGCCAACTCCCAGGCCTGGTTAAAGCCACGCGTTTGCAAGCGCTCTTTGGACAGGGGGACGGGCAGAATCAGGTCGCTGGTTTGCAAGTCTGCAAAAGCTTGTCTGACACCAGGTGCCTTCAACAACAAAGCCGCAAAAAACGCTGCCCAGCCGGTTTGATCGCCAAATTTGTAACGGCTGATCAGCTCTGACCACGGGTAGTCGTAATCAAGCGCTGCCAGTGTGCTGCCCAATGAAGGTGGTTGCTTGATGCAGTCCATGCACACGCCAGGTGGGGTACGAAGCCCCATCGACAAATCGGCGGGCAGGGTGATGGCGCAGCTTGTACAGCGCGGTTTTGCAGTTGAAAACCGCGCCATGCAGGCGCTGCAAACCGGCGCTGAGGGCCAGCTGCGGCATACCGCGCACTGGCTGGGTAACCGGCTTGTGAGGCTTGAAAGGCTTGAAAAAGGGTTTTGCAACAGACGTTTAAACACCCGGTCAATATACTCGGGCAGCAAGCCATGAAGACCGAACGCCCTCCCACCCTTGACCCGATAGCCGTCTCTCGCTGGCAGCGTATCGCGCCATTGGTATCGCCCTGGCTGCATGAAGAGGTGGCCAGCCGCATGCTGGACAGGCTGCAATGGATCAAATTGCAGCCGCTGGCCTGGTTGCACTGGGGTGCGGTGCGCGGCGGGCTGCAAAACCATGAAAAATTGGTCAAAAAATACCCAAAATCACTGTGTTTTGTGGCTGAAGCCCAATTGATTCGGGTGCAAGCAGCTATTAAAAATATAGCAAATCCGTGGTGGCATCCGGCTGGCTGGTTTCGCAAAGCAACCCGGTTTGAGGCACCTCCACCCGCCAGCGTGGACATGCTGTGGGCCAACATGGCCTTACACGAAGCTGCTGACCCGCAAGCGTTGCTGGCCGAGTGGCACAGCGCCTTGACCGTTGGCGGGTTTTTGATGTTTTCGTGCCTGGGGCCAGACACCGCGATTGAGCTGCGCGAGGTTTACAGGCAACTCGGCTGGCCGCCAGCCGGACACGATTTAACCGACATGCACGACTGGGGCGACATGCTGGTGGCCGCCGGGTTTGCCGAGCCGGTGATGGACATGGAGCGCATCACCCTGACGTTTGAGACCCCCGCGCGGCTGTTGCAAGAGCTGGGTGAGCTGGGGCGTAACTTTCATCCGGCGCGGTTTGCCGCTTTGCGTGGGCGCGGGTGGCGCAAGCGGCTTGAAGAGGCCTTGGCAAAACATTTGGTCAAGGCCGCTGACGGCAGGCTGGCCTTGACATTCGAGGTGATTTACGGACACGCTTTGAAGCCGAAGCCAAGAGTTAAAGTCAGCGCGCTCAGTTCGGTGTCGGTGCAAGACATGCGCAGTATGCTGGGCAAGCCTTCGCAAGGCGGTTAACAGGCTGGTTCTTATAGGCCTATATGGTGGTCAGGTTTGCAGTGGTTTGTAAGCTGGCTCGCGGGTAAACCCCGCTATACTCATTTCCACTGCTTTTGGGTATGTTCCCACACCTCAAACAGCCCGCCCGGCAGGCTGTTATTTTTTGAGTGTCGCTTCGTGTCGCACCCTTCTGACAACCCAGAATTCTCCAGACTTCGTTTTGCCACCACGGTGCAGAGCGATGAAGCAAGCCATCAAGGCGTGCAGTGGCTGCTCAAACGCAACTGCTCTGTCACACCAGCACAACTGCTGGGTCTGTTTGCATCGCTCAGTGTGGTGTCGCTGGGGATTGCCACTTTTTTCTGGTTTCAGGGCGCTACGCTCATCATGCCTTTTGCATGGGCTGAGCTGATCGCCGTTGGCATCGCTTTTACGGTGTATGCACGGCACGCCCGTGACGGTGAAAGAATTTCTTTGCAAGGCGGGCAACTGGTGATTGAGCTAGAAACGGCGGGGCGCATGCACCGAGCAGAATTTAACCGCGAGTGGGTGCGCGTTGAGCCTAAAAACGGCGATGGTTCATTGATAGAAGTGTCTGGCCAAGGGCGGTCGGTGCGGGTAGGGCGGCATGTTCGGCCTGAACTGCGGCCCGCGCTGGCCAGAGAAATACGCTTTGCGCTGCGCGGTTGCTGAGACCCCTGCCCCAGTAACTTTATAATCAGCGGTTTTGTTGAATCGGCAAATTGAATTGGTAAATTTGAGGCATTAAAAGTGATCACGATGAATGTACGTAAAACCATGAGCCACCTGACACATCTGTGTACGCAGCGTGCAGCTGCCCTGCTGGCGTTTCTGGCCGCCTGGGTCTCCACAGCTGCCTACGCCGTCAATGACTTGCCCGGCGGCCCTGCTGTGCGGCAGCTCAACTTGCACCCGGCAGTGACCAAAATTGCCGAAGAGCAGCACTGGTTGCACTGGTTCATGATGATTGTTTGCATCGTGATTTTTGTCGTTGTGTTTGGCGTGATGTTCTTTTCCATCTGGAAACACCGCAAGTCGGTGGGGCACAAGGCTGCCAATTTTCATGAGTCTGCGGCGGTTGAAATTGCCTGGACGATTGTTCCCTTCCTGATCGTGATTGGTATGGCTTTGCCAGCCACCAAAGTGCTGGTCGCACAAAAAGACACCACCGCTGCCGACATCACCATCAAAACCACGGGTATGCAGTGGAAGTGGGGCTATGACTATGTCAAGGGTGAAGGCGAAGGCATTGGTTTTGTCTCCACACTCGACAACACCCAGCGCGTGATGTCCAACAACGGTGGCCCCAAAGGTGCTGAAGTACCTGACGACTACCTGTTCAAGGTCGACAACCCAATGGTGGTGCCAGTTAATAAAAAAATCCGCATCATCACCACCGCCAACGACGTGATTCATGCCTTTGCCGTGCCAGCCTTCGGCATCAAGCAGGACGCGATTCCCGGCTTTGTGCGCGACACCTGGTTTCGTGCTGAAAAAATCGGTGACTTCCACGGCCAGTGCCAGGAGTTGTGCGGAAAAGAGCACGCCTACATGCCCATCCATGTCAAGGTCGTGTCTGCCCAGGACTACACGGCTTGGGTAGCCGCCAAAAGCAAGGAGGCAGCAGCCAAGGCCGACGACCCTTCGAAAGTCTGGACGCTGGCCGACATCAAGGCCAGGGGCGAAAAGGTTTATGCCTCCAACTGCGCCGCTTGCCATCAGCCCAACGGCAAAGGCGCTGGCCCAATCAAGCCGCTGGATGGATCGGCCATTGTTCTTGATGCCGATCACGGCAAGCAAATTGCGATTTTGCTCAATGGCGCCAACGGTGGCGCAATGCCTTCATGGAAGGCGCTGAGCGACACCGATTTGGCAGCTGTTATCAGCTACACCAAGAACAACTGGTCCAACCAGACCGGCCAATTGGTGCAACCCGCTGAGCTGCAAGCCGCGCGCAAATAAATAAGCCTGTTTAAACATTTAAATTTTCAAGGCATTTGACCATCCCGTCATTTGCCAAGACACGAAGGAAGCCGAGATGAGTGCCGTACTAGACCCGCATGACCACGCACACGATGACCACCACGACCATGGTGCGCCGGCAGGCTGGCGCAGGTGGGTGTATGCCACCAACCACAAAGACATTGGCACGCTGTATTTGCTGTTCAGCTTTTTCATGTTCATGTTTGGTGGTGTGCTGGCATTGTTGATTCGCGCAGAGCTGTTTCAGCCTGGCCTGCAATTGGTTAATCCCGAGCTGTTCAACCAACTCACCACCATGCACGGCCTGATCATGGTGTTTGGTGCCATCATGCCGGCCTTTGTCGGCTTTGCCAACTGGATGATTCCATTGCAAATTGGTGCGGCGGACATGGCTTTTGCCCGCATGAATAATTTCAGTTTCTGGCTGATGATCCCGGCCGGTTTGATGCTCGGCACATCCTTCTTTTTGCCTGGTGGCGCACCTGCTGCGGGCTGGACGCTGTACGCACCGCTGACATTACAAATGGGTCCGTCGATGGATTCGGGTATTTTTGCACTGCATATTTTGGGCGCATCGTCCATCATGGGCTCGATCAACATCATCGTGACGATTTTGAACATGCGCGCACCTGGCATGACGCTGATGAAGATGCCGATGTTCTGCTGGACCTGGCTAATTACTGCCTACCTGCTGATTGCCGTGATGCCCGTGCTGGCTGGCGCGATCACCATGACGCTGACGGACCGCCACTTCGGCACCAGCTTTTTTAATCCGGCTGGCGGCGGTGACCCGGTGATGTACCAGCACATCTTCTGGTTCTTCGGCCACCCGGAGGTGTACATCATGATCTTGCCGGCCTTCGGCATCATCAGCCACATCATTCCCGCGTTTTCACGCAAGCGCCTGTTTGGCTATGCATCCATGGTGTATGCCACCGGTTCTATCGCCATCCTGAGTTTTGTGGTCTGGGCGCACCACATGTTTACCACCGGCATGCCGATTACCGGCCAGCTGTTCTTCATGTACTCAACCATGCTGATTGCCGTGCCCACGGGCGTCAAGGTGTTTAACTGGATCGCAACGATGTGGAAGGGCTCGATGACATTCGAGACGCCCATGCTGTTTGCCGTCGGTTTTATCTTCGTGTTCACCATTGGCGGTCTGACGGGCGTGATCTTGTCAGTTGCACCGATTGATACGCAACTGCAGGATACCTATTACGTAGTCGCGCACTTCCACTACGTACTGGTGGCCGGTTCTCTCTACGCCATGTTTGCCGGTTACTATTTCTGGTCACCCAAATGGACTGGCGTGATGTACAACGAGACGCGCGGCAAGATTCACTTCTGGTGGTCGCTGATTTCTTTTAACGTCACCTTCTTCCCAATGCACTTTTTGGGTCTTGCAGGCATGCCGCGTCGCTATGCGGACTATCCGATGCAGTTTGCTGACTTCAACGCCATTGCTTCTGTGGGTGCGTTCTTCTTCGGCTTTGCGCAGGTTTACTTTTTCTTCTTCGTGGTGCTGCCTACCATGCGCGGCCAGGGCGTTGCTGCCAAGGCTAACCCATGGGTGGATGAAGGCGATAAAAATGCCAAAGGCGCTGAAGGCCTGGAGTGGGAAGTGCCGTCACCCGCACCTTTCCATACCTTTGAAACCCCGCCCAAGCTCGACATCACGGCTACCCGCGTGATTGGCTGACCGGATTAACCATGACAACCCCTGAACAAAAGAAAAGCAATCTGCGCCTGGCCTTGATCCTGGCTTCGGTCGCGCTTGTCTTTTTTGCGGGCTTCATGGCCAAGATGGTTTTTATGGGTCGCTAGTCGGCACCTGCACCTCATGGTCATCAAACGCGAAAATATCAAAATGGTCAGCAAGCTGGGCGTGATCGTCCTGGCCATGTTTGGCTTTGGTTATGCGCTGGTGCCGATTTACAAAGCCATTTGCGAAATGACGGGCATCAATGTGCTGGCGCTAAGCGACAGGCAAATACCGGGTGCAACGCCCAAGTTGCCTGCCAACACGCAAGTTGATTTGACGCGGACCGTGACAGTCGAGTTTGATGCCAACTCTCGCGGGCCGTGGCGTTTTAAGCCAGCTCAAAATACGCTCAATGTTCACCCTGGCGAGCTGACCACGGTGATGTACGAGTTTCAAAATACGCAAAACCGCACCATGTCAGCGCAAGCCATTCCCAGCTACGCACCGGCACAGGCTGGTGCGCACTTTAACAAGCTGGAATGTTTTTGTTTTCAGCAATACACGCTGGCGCCGGGTGAAAAAAAGCAGTGGCCTGTGGCTTTTGTGATTGATCCCAAGCTGTCCAAAGACGTGAACACCATCACCTTGTCATACACGTTTTTTGAAGTCGGTGGCCGTACGCCTGCCGCGCCGCAAGCTACCAATGCCGTTGTAGACAACAAGGCGGCCGGCGTATGACCACGCCAGCAGAGCAGCCACTGTATAAACGCAAGGGTTCGATTTTTCGCACCGTTAAAGCGGTGATGTGGTCGTTTGTTGGCCTGCGGGCACGGGGTGATTATGAGCAAGATGTGGCGCAGCTGAACCCTGTGCATATTGTTGTCGTCGGCCTGGTTGGTGTTTTTGTTTTTGTCGGTAGCCTGATATTGCTGGCTACCTGGGTTGTTGGTAAATAAGCCTGGTGTTGAAGTTAAAGAAATTCAAGAAATCAATGAGATTAGAAAGAGCAGGAGTTTGAACATGTCGTCAGCCACTACAACAGGTACCCCGTACTACTTTGTGCCCCCCCCGTCCAGCCACCCGGTGATGGCGGCGATTGGCCTTTTTTTCGTCATTCTGGGTGCCAGTCAATGGGTCAATGGCTCGGGCTGGGGCGCGTATTCGCTCGCGTTTGGCATGGTGTGGTGGCTGGGCACTTTGTTTATCTGGTTTAGCCAGTCAGTTCGTGAAAGCGAAGGCGGCATGTACGGCTACAAGATCGATTTGTCTTTCCGCTGGTCCATGAGCTGGTTCATCTTTTCTGAAGTCATGTTCTTTGGTGCATTTTTTACTGCCTTGTGGTGGGCGCGCATGCACTCGGTACCGGCACTGGGGGGGCTTGAAAATGCACTGTTGTGGCCAGACTTCAAAGCCGTTTGGCCAAGCGTAGCGGCTGGTGCGACCGCATCGCCTGCTGACATTGTTGAGCCTTTCCAAACCGTTGGACCTTTCTGGTTGCCCACCATCAACACGGCGCTGCTGCTCACATCTGGCGTGACCATGACCATTGCCCACCACGCCTTGCGTGAAGGCCACCGCGGTAAAACCATCGCCTTCATGTGGACCACGGTGGTACTGGGTCTGGTCTTTTTGTTCGTTCAGGGTTACGAGTATGCCCACCTGTATTCTGATTTGAACCTCAAACTCAATTCGGGTGTC
>JAYWBS010000245.1:0-3244 GCA_043781295.1 Polaromonas sp. | reverse complement strand
TGCCGACCGAACCTCCATGCACGGCGTGTTCATGGATATTTTGGGCATGGGCGTGATGATCACCGGCGAGTCAGGTCTGGGCAAAAGTGAGCTAGGACTGGAATTGATTTCACGCGGGCATGGCATGGTGGCTGACGATGCGGTGGATTTGTACCGCATCAACCAGACCACGATCGAAGGCCGTTGCCCCGAGTTGCTGCTCAACCTGCTCGAAGTGCGGGGCATTGGCCTGCTCGACATCAAAGCCATTTTTGGCGAGACCGCTGTGCGCCGCAAAATGCGCCTGAAGATGATCGTGCATCTGGTGCGCCGCGAAACGCTGGAGCGCGAGTACGAACGCATTCCCTACGAACCGTTAACCCAGGACGTGCTCGGCATTCCGGTGCGCAAAGTCATCATCCAAGTGGAGGCTGGCCGCAACATCGCCGTACTGGTGGAGGCCGCGGTGCGCAATGCCATTTTGCAGTTGCGCGGCATCAACACGTATCAGGAATTCGTCGAGCGGCATCGTAAAGCTATGGAAAGAGATAATTAAATAGGGGCTTAGGAAGTAATACTGTAAGCGCGCAGCAAACACCTGTTGACAGAGTCCCTGATGTGCCCGAATAGATGTCAAGAATTCAGAGGCTGCCAGAGATGAGGCAGGAGTTGTCCGATCAGATGGTTTTTGTGCGTGGGCAGGCGCTGCAGCACATCCTTCAAGTAGGCGTAGGGGTCGTGCCCATTGAGCCTGGCGCTTTGAATCAGGCTCATGACCGCAGCCGCACGTTGGCCTGCCCGCAGCGAGCCCGCGAATAACCAATTTTTTCGTCCAATCGCAAGGGGCCGGATCTGGTTTTCTGCCCAGTTGTTGTCGATCGGCAGTTGCCCGTCATCCAGAAAGCGCGTGAGGGCGCCCCAGCGCTTGAGGCTGTAGTCCAGAGCTTTGGCCGTGGCCGAGCCGTCGGTGATTTGCCTGCGCTGCAGCACCATCCATTGGTAGAGCGCGTCAGCCAGTGGTTTGGACTTGACCTGTCGAATGTGTAGCCGCTCCTCAATGGACAGAGTTTTGACCTCGCGTTCCACGTCATAGAGCGCGCTGATGTAGCTCAGCGCCTGTCCGGCAATCTGGCTTTTGTTGCTGACGTGCAGGTCAAAGAACTTTCGCCGCGAATGCGCCATGCATCCGGCCTCGGTCACGCCCAAGGTAAATGATTGCTTGTAGCCCGAAAAATCGTCACAGACCAGCGCACCTTGCCAAGCTCCCAGGAAGGCGCGCGCATGCTCGCCCGCACGGCTTTCGCAGAAGTCGTAGACCACGGCTTTCAAATCTTCAAAGGCTCCAGGGGCATAGGCCCACAGGTAGGCCCTATGTGTTTTCTTATTGCCGGGCTGAAGCATAGCCACCGGCGTTTCGTCGGCATGAAGCACGCTGCGGCTCAATACTTCTTCTCTCAAGGCATCGACCAGTGGCTGTAGTTGCACGCCGCACTGGCCCACCCAGGCGCCTAGCGTTGAACGAGGTACGCCCAAGCCGGCCCGCGCAAAGATGCCTTCCTGACGGTACAGCGGCAAATGGTCCGCATACTTGGCTACCAGCACCTGGGCCAGCAGGCCTGCTGTCGCAATGCCTTTGTCAATGATCTGCGCGGGCACCGGTGCCTGAGTCAAGGTCTGGCACTGGGCGCAGGCCCATTTGCCGCGAATGTGACGCTCGACTGTGAACAGGCCGGGCGTGTAATCCAGCTTCTCGCTGACATCTTCGCCGATGCGCTTCAAGGTGCAGCCGCAGCCCGCTGTGGTGCAGGTGGTGGAGTCGGGTTCGTGGTGCTGGTCCACGCGGGGCAACTCTGGCGGCAACGCTGCGCGTTTGGGCTGCTGGCGAATGGTGGCATCTGCCTTGGGCGCGGGTACCAGACTTTCCAACTCCTGCTCAATGGCTGCGATGTCAGCATCGATGGCCTCATCGAGCAAGCTGGCCTGCGTCGAATCAAGCTGCTCACGGCTGCGTCCGAACTTCCAGCGTTTCAATACCGCCATCTCATGCGTGAGCTGGTCGATCTTGGCCTGGCGGTATCTGATCTCACGGTCCTTGCTGGCGATGGTCTCGTCACGCTGGAGTATTTGGCGCTCATGAGCGCCAATTCTGGACATCAACCCAGTGACCATTTCGCGCAGCTCCAGAGCGCTCAAACTTGTCAGTGATTCAGGGGCGATAACCATGCACGCAAGTGTGCCTGCGCTGGCCTCTGGCGGCTATGGGCAGATGTCCTGATAGACAGTCGAGCCCACTCTGCCTTGCTCAAAGGCCCGATCAAACCAGCGTAATGATGCCGCCCTCGCCAATGCGCTGCCACGGCAGGCCGAGCACCAAAGCATCGAGCTGGGCCCGGCTCATGCTGGCCTGCGTCCCGGCGTTGACAGACGGCCAGACGAAGTGACCCTGGTGCAGCCGCCGGGCCGCAAGCCAGATGCCGATGCCATCATGCACCAGCACCTTCATCCGGTTGGCTCGGCGGTTGGCAAACAGGTAAGCCTGATGCGGGTGGGCGGCGCCGAAGACCTTGACAACACGGGCCAGCGCCGTGTCGGTGCCGGCTCGCATGTCCATGGGCTCGGTGGCCAGCCAGACTACGTCAATGCGGATCATCGCAACCACTCGCGAATACAGGTAGAACACTCACTCGCCAAAGCACCAGGCCAGGTGACCTTGATGGTCAGGCCGGCGCGCTGCACCTCCAGATGAATGTTCGGCAAGAGGTCTGCCCGAGGCGCTGGTTCGGGCAGCCGAAGCGCCACGAAGCCCGGCATCTGCGGCGTAGGCAATGGCTCGTTCGCCTCAATACTCGCCGGTGGCAGTGATGCAGTCTCCAGTCGGGCTTCGTTCACCCATTTGCGCAGCATGTTGGCGTTTAGCCCATTGGCCAATGCAACTGCCGCCATCGAGATGCCGGGTTTGCAAGCCTCAATGGCCCCGGCTTTGAATTCAGCGCTGTGTCTGCGCCGCTGGCGCCCAGCGGGCACCTCAACAAAATTAGTGTTCATGTGTCCGCGTAAAGTTAAACGGACACCAGATTCCTACATCTCCACCTTCAAATCAATATGACTTCACTGGCTGCTTACGAAACGTCTGCATTTGGATCATCACAGCCTGTATGAAATGTTATAAATCTTGAGCCTGTCCATGTTTGAAACAATCCCGATAAATCAACTACTTACGCCACCCTCAACAATTTCAGCAACGGATTTCGAGCCTAATCAGCTC
>JAYWBS010000244.1:0-9822 GCA_043781295.1 Polaromonas sp. | reverse complement strand
GCAAGGCTTGCGCGCGGGTTCATGAATCAGCCTGTGAAAGCATTTTTCGGGCTTACCATTTGTCTGAGCGCATCTGCAGTTCCCAACTGTCGGCGCGTGCAGAGTAAACGCCTATCGCCGCATAGAGTCGCTCGCCCACAGCGTCCCATTTCATGGAACCCGTAACCGGGCCGTAGCCGTCCAGGGTACGCAGGGTCTCAGTGATCTTTTCGGGACTGGCGGATTCCGCCCGTTTCAGGGCGGCTGCCAGAACATACATCGCATCGTAGTTGTAGTGAGGACCGTAAACCGGTTCTATCTTGAAAGCCTCGCGGTACTTGGCAAGAAACTGCGGACCGGTCAAAAACTCTTTGATTTCCAGAGTCGGCGACGTGGCGTACAGGCCTCTGACCATGCCGACGCCCTTGAGCATGGTGACAGTCTTGTAGAGGTTGCTGCCCAGAATGCTGACGCTGGTAAACCCCACCTTTTTAAGGGCATCGAGCAGCGCCAGAACCTGCCAGTCACTCAAGGTGGAAATGACCACCTCGACGTTGCCCGCTTTGAGTTTTCCAGCCAGTTCGTCAAAGGCGGCTGTTTTGAGGTCGAAGGACTGGCGGATCGTGATCTCCTTTTTGTGCGCCTTGAGCTCCTGTGCAGCGCCATCGGCCAGGCCTTTGCCAACCGGGGTGCCGTCGTCCACAACGGCAAATTTGGAGGCATGGAGCTGGTTAACTGCAAACGAGCCCATGGCTTTGGCCTGGAGCGTGTTGTTGGCATTCAGACGGAAAGTGGTCGCCAGCCCGAGCTGGGTGAATTTTGGGTCGGACGATATCGCCAGCTGGGCGATATTTTTTTCGGCATAAATCGGCGCAGCCGCGATGCTGGTACTGGAGTTAAAGTGGCCAATCACGGCAACTACACGGGCTTCAACCAGCTGTTTAGCCACCTCTTCGGCGGTCGCCGGATCGCCGCGGTCGTCCATCGCCATGATTTCGATGGAGACCGGCTTGCCCTTGATCTTGAACCCTTCCTTGTTGATCTCGGCTACGGCAAGCTTGACGCCGTTCAGCGAATCTTGGCCAGTCGCCGCAAAGGTGCCCGACAAAGGCATGGGGACACCAATCTTGATGGTATCGGGCGGGTTGTCGCAGCCCGACAGCGTCGTGATTGAAAAAAGGCTGACCGCCAGTGCGGCAAGTATCAGACCTGGAAAAGGAAAAGGAAAAGGAAAAGGAAAAGGAAAAGTGGAGTTTTTCATCGTGAGAGTTAGGTTGATGGGGCACTATGAATGAATGTTACCTGCCGCAAAAACCGATTCCGGATTTTCCGTATGGTGGGTGAATGTGCGCGTTGATTGATTCATCGAATAATGTACAGGCACTTCTATAAATTTCAGATTTGAAATGCAGGCACCCATGAAGTTAATTGCAGACGCGCGCCAGAGTTGCCCCAAAGTGATTAATTGAGGTTTGCGCAGTCGCGCATGAACTGCGGGCTGAAGGCGGTAACCTGCATCATCGTCGCCCAGACACCGACAAAAGCGCACTGCAGTGTTGACCGGATTTTGCCAAAAATGGAGGTCAAAAAGGGTCAGGTCTCAATACTGTTCGTTTAAGCTATAAAGCTTCTGAACCGACGTGGTATGTGGGAATCGGTTGGCTGTGACTTGGGGCGAGGCGCAGGCGGTTCGAGGACCGTGGGTGTGCAATTGGTGGGCACTCGTGTCGGAGCCTGGCGATCATGAGACGCGTAGGGCGAGTTGCGCCGCTTGACCATCCGCGGCGAGCGCTTGTTCAGCGTGCGCGTGGCGCGGATTTTTTCAGTGGCCGCGAGCAGTTCATTGAACCATCGTCGGCGGCGCGTGGGTCGCTCAGGGGGGAAAGGCCCCGGAGCGGGCTGTGCGCGGCGAAGAAGCTGCACATGTCCTGTAAAGGATAGCTCGGCGTGCGGTATTCGATGCCGCGTGGCGCCTTGATGCAACAGCCAGCGCACCGAGTAGTGCGCCAGTACCCAGCCATAGAACTCCTGGCGCACGAGCTCCGCAGTCTTGCTGCGCAACACGCGTCGGCTCTGCCTGAGGTGTGTCTTGAGCTCGTCGAAGACGGCCTCGATCTCCCAGCGCTGGTGGTACAGCGCCTCCAAGTCGAGCGCCGGGGCGACCCTGATCACCACCAACCGAGTCTACAAGCAGTGGGCCAGCATCTTCAACAACGACGCCGTGCTCACCTCGGCCCTGCTGGAGCGCTTGCTGCACCACGCCGAGACCGTGCGCATCGAGGGCAAAAGCTATCGCTCAAAGGATCAAGTCGAGGTCTGAAGCAACCGTCAGTTCACCCCCCAACAGACCGTCTGCGCCTGCATCGCGTCGTTCCAAATCCATCAGCACTTTCAAACCGGCTAAATTGCTCCACGTTCGCTCCGGCGGCCACAGTTGGAACCCTTGGAGCGGCGAAGCCGAAAATGGCCAAGCTCAATCGCGTGTTGAAAACCAGTCCGACGTTGAAGCGCGATCTCGCGCCAGATTTGAAAAGGAGACGTGGCGGGCGTTGATCCGGCCGAAATTAACTTGACCGGTGGTCTCCAGCAGGGTCTGTTCCGGCGGAACGCCGGTCGTCGCGCCGCAACAAAGCGTTCCGTAATTAAATTCGGAACTTAGCTTCTCAATCTCTGACAAGCACCCGCGCTGCGCGCGGCCAATTGAAGGTGCGGCTTCTGCCGCACCTTCAATTGGTTCCGGTCAGAGCGCATATCCCAATCGACTAGACTACCCGCCGCCCACTGCTGAGCAGACGCAGGGTTCCGGTCAGAGCGCATATCCCAATCGACTAGACTGACTCGCTACATGCTGATGATGCTGCGCCAGTTCCGGTCAGAGCGCATATCCCAATCGACTAGACTCAGCCTGGCATTGATGCGCTTGGCTGGTATGTTCCGGTCAGAGCGCATATCCCAATCGACTAGACTCCGTCGGCGGCAACCCCTTGATTCGTCAAGGGGTTTTTCGCTTTATAGGGCGCTAGAAACATAGTGGGCTTCAGAAAAGATTAAACTGACCGGGCGTTTTATTGGCGGGCTGTTTGGTTTTGCCGCGGAACGAAATGATGCGTTCGTACTGCTTGTCGGTGAACTGAAGGATATTGACTTTACCGCCTTCCGGCAAGGAATTTTCCACCTGTTTGCCATAGGTGTCGATCTGGGTCTGACTGGTGCAAAAGCGCATGTAGACCGAGAACTGCGACATCTCGAAACCCATGTCCAGCAGCGAGTTGCGAAACGCCGTTGCCGCCTTGCGCTCGGCCTTTTCGATCACGGGCAAGTCGAACATTACAACCACCCACATTAGCCTGTACCCGGACAACATGGTTGGCCCACGCTCTTACTCGTCGTTGAGCGCTGCGGCCAGCGCCAAGGGCAAACTTGGCAGTGGCAAGTCGAGTTTTTCACGCTCACCCAGGTACACCTGCGCGAGCGAGGTCGCCAACTTTTGCATGCACACCATGACGGGCGTGGCGCCCATATCGGTTTGCATGTCGTCATACAGCGTGCGAACAAGGGCGCGTTTGGTTTCGGGCGTGATGGATGCTTCGCCACTGTTTTGCAACAGCCATATTTTCAAATCCATCACCGGGCGAAACGGTTCCATCAGATCGTCAACCAGTCGCATCGGGTTACTGTCGTTGCTGTGGTGCATTCCGAGCGTCGGGTGCAACCCGGCGGCAATAACGGAACGTGCCATCGTTGCGCGCAGCACGGTATAGCCGTAGTTGAGCATGGCGTTCAATCCACCGGCTTCCTGGTCCCGTCTGAAGCCTTCGCCGAACAGCAGGCTCCAATAACGGCGCGCCCCTTGCGCCTCCAGATTTTCGGGGTCCCCTGAGCGAACCTTGCCGATCAGCGCGGACAGAGGCGCAGTCGGTCTGCCAATCGCTTCCAGTGCGGCCGCCTGCTGCTGGAGTTTGGAGCGTACGACCTCGGCCCACAGGCGTTTGGTGATGGGTTTGGCGGCCTCCAACTGGGCATCGAAGCGTTTGCCCTGTTGGTAGTTGCCATCAATGGGCAACAGCATGCCGATGGCATTATGGTTGGCGCCACACAGGACAAAGGGTGCACCGCGTTCCACCAGCGCAACCAACAAGTTGTTGGTGTAACTCAGGCCGTGGGCATTGGCGATGACGGCGGCAATATCGTCAAGCGGCACCTGCCCCAATTCCTTGCGCTCACCCTCGGTGTCCTGCACCACCATGAAGCCACGGTGCATGAACAGGTGCCGTCGGTCATCGGCCACTTCAACGATGCGGCCGATCATGGTGGTCAGCCTTTAAACCCAGGGTCTCGCAAGTCCCCAATCTCGGATACGGTGACCCGTCGGCCCTGAGACTTTTGTAGAGAGCCAGCGGTTTTGAACAAGTAGCTGATTTCCTTGCTTCGTGTCCTTGAGTCCACGTTTGCCTCAGCGAGTGCGATAAAGGCCAAGGTACCCTGTGCATTGGTGTACACAAGGCGAACGGTACGCGGCCCTTCATCAACAATCAGACTTACCGCATCGCCAATCATCAACCGCATCACGAGTGGCTTACCGTCTGACGACACCTGGTTGTTGCGCAGATGCATCCACCCTTCTTTCTCTCCAAACTCCCTAATGATTTGATACGCATCGAAAGTGGTTACCGTGTTGCTCGCCCACTTTCCCTTTTCGTCTCGCCAGATATCGATGCAGTAATTGCTTCCGCCCACGTACCCTTTGTAGGGCTTGGGACTTCCGTCGTCATTGAGTCCGTGACGGCTTTCATTTCTGGTGCTATCGATTGCCAAGAGATGTTTGTTTTTGAATTCCCGTTGACGCGGACCACCATCTGCCGGCCGCACGCGTCTCGTAACCTGCCCGTCGCTACGCAAACCCCAGGCTGTATCTTCGTGCATTGCACCCTGATAACCGTGATCTGGCTTGTGACTCACAACGATGTATTCCAGCCCTCGTTTGACGTGCTCGCGATATGTTGGCCAGGGATCGGGCATGCCTTCCACCAATCGGTCCAACTCCAGCGACCTGGCGCGGGCGCTAGCTTGAGCAAAGCGTTGCAACAAACCTTGATCGGTGATCCCAATCACGGCAGCATCCAGAGCATGGTGGCGGTGATCGTTTCTGTTCTTGGCCGTTGTGCCGGACAGTAGTTGATTCAATCCAAACTTTCCGCGTAGTAGCGCGGTCATGCGACCCGGAATGACGCGCACTTTGTTATACGGGCAGATCAGACTCAAGTATTCTTTTGCAATGCGCGACAGATAGGCTGTGTCGGTTAGTGCTCTGGCCAAAAAATCCTTATCCTCCTTCAGCCAGCGTTGATAGCCGTCCGGCGCAAAGCGCTTTGCCTTTTCCTTGGGCATCAATACCGCCCGCTGGAGAATAGCCTCGTAGTCGTAGCCAGGGAAGGATGACTTGCCAAAGGCGTCGTAGGGTGTGCGATTGCCTTTGTCCCGGTTGGCTCGGCGCATTGCCACGGTCTTGTTGTTCATGCTGTCGTCGAGCGTTATGGAGTAGGGCAGGATGTGTTCTATCTCCACCTCGCCGGACAAAAGCCGCTGGATGCTGACCTGTTCGCCGGTATAGGGGCATTGGCGGTCGGCGACGTTTTTGGCGTTGAGCTCGACCCATAGCTGCATTTTTTGCGAAAGCTCGCGGCGCTTGGCCCTATCAAGGTTTGCCTGGGTCAGCCCCAACACCGCGCATGCTTCCGCGACTTGTTTGTCATTGAGATCCTGCTTGATTGCCTGTTCGCGTTGAATTTCCAGCTTTCTTTCGCGGCTCATTTTCAAATCTCGCGCCACTTCCACTATGACTTCGCTTGGATGGCCATAACGTTTGATGAGCGCGTTGATGACCTTGCGCAACTCGTTCAGGCCAATATGTACGGTGGGATTGGCAATCTTGCCGAAGCGTTCTTCGTCATTGCGCGGATTTTCTTTTGCGAAGGCCACGTGGCGGCGCAGCGGATCGCCGTAATAGGGCAGTTCGTCCATTACTTCGCCGGTTGTTTCCGAGTGAGACAAAGCACTATGGCTATCGAAACCCGCGCGCCTCACGGCCTCCGAATACACCACTACCTCATTGATGAGTTCGGGTAGCACGGTAGCTAGCGCCTCGCGGCTCAGGTTGCCGTAGCCTTCCGGTAGGCCAGTATTTGCAACGCGGTCCGCTCTGTTTTCATCAATGTGTGTGTTGACCTGCAGCCACGAAATAAGCACTGATTCGTTGGGCTCGTTAAGCAGCCGGTCCACGATGGCGTCTTGCAGGGCGAGATCGAATTCGTGCCAGGCCTTGCCAAAACACTGCTCCCCGGAGAGAGTCGCTGTGGTGGCGTTGCCTTTGAGACTCTCCCGCTTAATGTCCTGAAGATTGAATTTGGTGGTGCCCGGCAGCTTGAGCGCCTTCACCATGGCCGAAAAAGTGACCTTGTCTTTTTGCTCGAGCAGGTTGGCAATCTTGTCTCGCTGCTCCGCAGTCAGCGGTGCCTCACGCAAATCTGGTGTCAACAAGCGAAGATTATTGAGTTCCTGATAAATACGGAAACGCTGCGTGCTCGGCAACGCCAATGGAGCGCGTTCGTGGTCTGGCAACAAGGTACAGCGGCCAGGCCGTACTGGCTTGAGTTTGCGTTGATAAAGCAATTCTCTTTTGAGTTCGGCTCCAGCGGCGTCGTTAAACAACGCGGGATTCAGGCTGCTTTGTTTGGCCCACAACGCATCGAATTCATGTTCGATCATGGCGCGATCCGCATAGAAATCGTAGGCCTTGTCTCTCTGCGTCTTACCACGTAGACGGGCGCGCACGCTCAGGCGCTCTACGTGACGTTTGGCAAGCCATTCGCCCAGTGTCTGGCAGTTTTCATGCACCAGTTTGTCGCGTAAGTCCTTGATTGCCTTCTTAAGCGCTCCGCTATCGTTATCTTTCTTGTCGGTTTTCCGGTTGCTCAAAAAGCCGCGCCGTTGGTTGATATGAAATAGGGCACGAGCAAACTCAGGACCACTCAACGGCTCATGGAGCCCTTTTTTGCGTAAAACATATGGGTCTAGTTGCACCAGTGCGCGACGTTTTTCGCTATCTTGCGGGAAAAAATCCAATCGGATCAGCGCATTCATAAGACGTTCTTTGCGCTTGAGCAAGCGGTCTCGGCGTCGACGCATCGCCCGGGCGTTGCGTCGGGTGACGGCCAGTGAGCTGCCGTCTTTCGGGTTTCGTCCATCAGGGAAAATTCGTACGCCCATGCGTATGATTGCTTTTGGAGCACTGGTGGCGTCCAACCGGAGAAGGCACCACCCGATGGAGGTGGAACCAATATCCAACGCAAGTCGATAGGGTGCTTTCGGCAGCATGGAGACCTTTCTTTTTCTCTGATTTTTGTGATGCATCTCGACAAAGAGAGTATTGCTTTTTGCCGCTTCCCGAGCTACAGTGCAAATACCTAGAGATTGGGATATGCGCTCTGTCCGCTAACAAGCTGAAAAGTTGAAAAACTGATAGATGCATCAAATGGAAAGCCGCGCAACGCGCGGCTTTCGTCTTTTTCGATTCGAAGAAATCTATCGCAGATTTCTTGTCTCAAATCGATGAAGAGAAATTCGCAGCTTTGAGGTTGCAATTCGCAACCTCAAAGATTGGTACTGGGCTGTATCTACCCACCCGCCTGCGGACACTCCCAAACCCGCCCCAACGTCAACAGCATCAGCAGCTTCGGTGTTTGCGTGGCAAAGCCATTGCGTGTCAGCGCATCGGCCACGGCGTTGACCACGTTCAGCGGAGCGCCAATGGTGTCCAGTTCGCCTACGCCCTGATGCCGAGCGGGTCGGTCTTGCAGGGGTGGCTGAAAAGATGCAACTATTGCATTATCATTGGGTATGCCCGTAGTTAAGCGCTTTGCCAACTGCGCAGTGCGCATTTACCCAAAAGACCACGCACCGCCACACTTCCATGTCGTGATGAACGATGACCGCCAGGCCTGGGTAAAGATCGATACGGGAGAGATCATCTACGGCAAGCTTGCCCGTCGGGAAATCGCTGAAGTGCTGGACTGGGCCAAGTCCGCGCGCGCGTTTTTGTCCGACAAGTTTGAGGAATTGCAACAATGAGCAAAAACCATTTCCGGCTCACGGCCCTTAAGGCGCTGCCTGATTTCCGGCTACGTCTGACCTACGCCGATGGACAGACTTTCGACGTCAGCCTGCAAGCGTGGATCAAGTCCACGAGAGCGCTGAGTGCGTTGAAGGATGCAGCGCTTTTTGCCGAGGCAAAGCTTGGCACCCATGGCCGATCAGTGGACTGGATCAAGGACGAACTCGATCTTGCGGCCGACAACCTGCGCAACCTGGCCATCGAGCAGGCCGGTGGCATCGGCCACGAGCGCATCTGGAACTGGCTCCACGACACCGGGCTGACACTGGAGCAGGCCGCGCAAGCGCTGGGCCTTTCGCGGCGAATGCTGATCTACTACCGTGACGGCGAAAAACCCATCCCGCGTTCCGTATGGCTGGCTTGCCTGGGCTGGGAGGCCGTTCGTCCGATGGGACAAAGCCTGCCACAGCGTATCCCCTCAGCGCGCGAATACGCGGCCTTGCATGCTTGACCCGCTTGAGTGGTTGCGGCGCAACTCGCCTGCAGCCGCTCCCAAACCCGCCCTGACGTCAACGGCATCTGCAACTTCGGTGCCTGCGCGGAAAAACCATTGCGTGCCAGTGCATTGGCCACTGCGTTGACCACGGACGGCGTGGCGCCAATGGTGCCCACTTCGCCCACGCCCTTGATGCCCACCAGGTTGGTCCTGCAGGGGGTGGACTGGCCCATGCCGTTGACGGCCGAGAACACTTCGATCATGCCGTCGGCCAGCACGGTCACGGTCACGCGTTCCTCGAACACATTGCCGCCGGTCCACTCCAGATGAAGCACCACGGCTGAATTTTCACCCGTAACAAGAGGGTTCAGTAGCTCAGCCGCTCGGGCCGGATATCCTGAAGGATGGTCGTGGCAATTTCTTCTATCGACTTGGTGGTGGTGGAGAGCCAGCGGATGCCGCTGCGCCGCATCATGGTTTCGCCCTCGGCCACCTCCATGCGGCAGTTCTCCAGCGATGCGTAGAGTGAGTTGGGCCGGCGCTCATGCCGGATTTCACTCAGGCGCTCGGGGGTTATCGTCAGCCCGAAAAGTTTTGCGCGATGCGGCAGCAGCGCACTGGGCAATTGCTGGCGTTCGAAATCCTCCGGGATCAGCGGGTAGTTGGAAGCTTTGAGCCCGTACTGCATGGCGAGGTACAGGGAGGTCGGGGTTTTACCGCTGCGGCTCACCCCCACCAGGATCACGTCGGAATGTTCGAGGTCGCGGTTCGACTGGCCATCGTCATGCGCCAGCGAGAAGTTGATGGCTTCGATGCGGTCCTGGTATTCCTTGCTCTTGCTGGCATCGCTGAAGCGGCCCACGCGGTGGTTCGACTTGATTTGCAATTCCGTCTCAAGCGGGCGCACAAAAGTGCCAAACATATCCAGCAACATGCCCTGGCAGCCTTGCTGGATGATTTTGAGAATTTCCATGTTTACCAGGGTCGTGAACACGATCGGTTTGTTGCCGTCCACTACCGCCGTGTGGTTGATCTGGCGCACCGTTTGGTGCGCCTTGTCCGCTGTGTCGATGAAGGGCAGGCGAATGTGGCGGGCCTTCATTTCGAACTGGGCCAGGATGGCATTGCCGAAGGTCTCGGCCGTGATGCCGGTGCCATCGGAGATAAAAAATACAGTTCGGTTCGGCATCGTGGATGGGTACGTGTTGGGTCTGGGCGCGTTGCGCATTCAGGCTTG
>JAYWBS010000243.1:0-3258 GCA_043781295.1 Polaromonas sp. | reverse complement strand
CAGAGTCACCCGCTTCAGTGTGACCAGATCCTGGACGTCTTTCCAGAGTATGGTCGCCGCCGTCGTCGACGCCAGCTTTTCAGGAATCGCGGGAGCGGCGACAATCAAGTGATCGAAGTGACCCAGCCAGCGCTTCACGCCATTGCATGCCTGTTCTTCCAGGTGCACCACGCCGTCGCGGAGCAGGAACGGCACCGGAAGGACCAACAGCATAGTAGCGTTGTCAGATTTCATAAACCTCAAGCACGGCCCTTCGAATGGGCGGGGCTACAAAAAAAATAGCAGGCTGCGGGAAAAAAGCAAAACGAAGGGGAAGACTCATCTGTACCGCCGCTGGTTGGAGCGGAGGAACTGCAACCAGGCGGGACAGCCAAGGCTGTCCCCTTCGTTTTACTTTTTTACCGCAACCTGCCAAGGGTTGAACGGTGGAAACATCAGAACAAATCGATTGGGCGGGGAAGTGGAAACCCCGCCGAAACACGGGCGACAAGCAGCGCGCCGGTTACCGCGACAAAGAGCAGAGTCGCTTTCAAGTCCTGTCCGAACGGATGCATACTTTCGCTACGCAAGCCGTAGAGGTTCACAAAATACATGGGCACGTCGCTAAATGCAACCACAAAGACCGAGCCGGCCAAGCCCCATCGGAAAAATGCAAGCGGCACTAGAGCAATCATGGCAATCGCGCTCAACAGATATCCAAGGGCCGAATTCTGAGGTTTTCCGATCGCCAGCAAACAGGGACTAGTGGTGCTGTACAGAATCGTGTGCCACAAACCGATCGCCAGAATCGGCACGATCCACGTAGCGTTATGATAGCGGACATCGAAAAACCGCGCCATTAATAAGTCGCCCGACGCAACGACCAGTGCTAACACACAGGCGGCCACCAGCAGCACGCTCCGCCGATACTTGAGAACCAGTCCGAAAAATTCGATTCGTGGAAGATGCGCCAGCTTCGAGACGAAGGGGAGAACGATGTACCCTCGGAACGTCATGATCACCTGGCGGGGAACATCCGATAAAGCAAAAGCCATGCCATACATGCCCAAGGTCTGAAACGACACCAGTTTACCTAGAATCATCCGGTCGGACTGGTTTGCCAGAAAAGTGAGGGCAGTCGAGAGAAACACCCAGCGGCCTAGAACGAACAGCTCACGGGCGGCTGGCTTATCCCATTGAAAACGGTTTCGCTGTCCGGGAATGAGGCGGTAACTGACGGCTAGCCGTACGAAATCTGAGAACAATCGGCCGCACACCAAAGCCCATACGGAACGATCGATCATCGCCCAGGCGACAGTGAATAGCAACTGACACAACTGAATTCCAAGTTCCATCAGCGACAACTCACGTACCGCCATGCGGCGCGACAGCGTCGATATGCTGGTGGAGTTGAAACTCGAGATCACCAGGGAAAGCCCAATTACCGGCACCAACAGGCTCAGTTTCGGTTCGCCGTAGAATCTCGCGAACGGCAAACTCAGCAGCAAGCAACAAATCCAAAGACCCACACCACGCATGACTTGCATGGTCCAGGCCGTATTCAGAAAGGCCGGCTCATCGCCGCGCGGGCTGCGAATGATATTCGGAAGCAAACCAAGATCGGAAAATAGAGTCAACCCAATAATGGTTGTGTTGAGCAGAGTCATCAGCCCAAAGTATTGAGGAACCAGAATGCGGCTGAGAATGAGAGCGCTCAACAGGCGTAGACCCATTGCCCCGCCGTAGGCGCCCACGCTCCAGATCGTGCCCTTTAGCGCCGTCTTGCCCAGAGTCTTGAGCTCATCGTCAGCGGATTTCAACGGCTCCACGATTGTTTCCGGTGAGTCTTCTACTGCGTTCATAGCTGGCAATGTTTCGGGTCTTTAGAATCACTAGAAGACCTGGTGTCAACGTGCTCGAGTAGGCGAAATGCTGTAATGCGTTTCTTCATTAGCGCTTGATTGTTTTCCACAGGTTGCGTGGCGGATATTCGCGTGACGCCAGTTTCTGGCTTTAGATCGCCAAATGATCCAGGATCCTTACATGTTACCTAATCGACCAAATCAAGACATGCTCCGCCATTTTTGATACGATCACTCAAAAAACTAGACTTCATGGGGATAAACGAACAAGCTAAGAATAAATCGAACGCTCATGCGCTGGAGTCTGAGACACTCTCCCAAAGGCCACAGATCGCTACGTGGATGAGCCTTCAACAAGGACAGTGGGGCCGTGCCTCGGCAAGGTAAAAAGGCTGTCTTCCAGAGAATAAAGTCTTTCTCTGAGGATGTCAACACTTTTTGTGGGCAATCGTACTGCCCTTGATGTGGTATCTCCTCACCACTCTAATGTATCACCTAGACTACCTTTACTCCATCGATAAATGGGTGATTAACCTTGAAGCGATGCGACCCACCTGCAATCAACCAGTGATATCATTGCCCCAGAAGCATGAACTGGTTGTTCCACATCTGGATGGCCTGGGCGCAAACCGCCCCAGGCACCGGCGCGCTGGTCGAAAAAATAGCCCGCAGCGGTCGCGTAGTCGAAGCAGTCTCTCTTCATGAGCGACTTTTGGAGCCGTTGAAGGACGTCGCTCCGGGTGCGCCGCCGCTATTGGCATTTCGATACTTTGACGGAGCGGACCGGCATCGTTTTGGAAAACTGGATCTGATGGTCGACGATGCGGGCCACTAGCCTTATTTTCGCGATGGCGGCTGCATGCGCCTATTCGCAGCCGGACGCGCTGACAGCGGGGATTGACGCCTACTCCCGCGGTGACTACCCGTTGGCGGAACTTGAACTGCGCAAGGCGACGGGTCATCAGGCGAAGGCTTTTCTCGCGTTGACACTGGCCGCAACCAGCCGTTGCGACGAAGCGCTTCCCGAATTGAAGCAAGCCTTCACGGCGTTACCGGATGTGACGCAGCGCTTGGCGGGACTGGCGCTGGCGCAATGCCACCTAACGGCGTCGCGCTTCGACGATGCGTCGCCTGTACTTGCTGAATTGAAGGCGAAATGGCCGGCAGATGCGGACGTGTTGTATCTCGCAGCGAGGCTGCACATGAGGGCTTGGAACGAGGCTCTGCGTGACTTATACAGGGTTGCGCCAGGGTCTTATCGCGTCAATCAGATTTCGGGCGAAATTCTGGAGACGCAAGGGCAGTTCACTGCGGCGGCTGCGGAGTATCGCAAGGCACTCGAGAAGAATCCCGAAGCGTTGAGTCTGCACTTTCGCTTGGGCCGGGCGTTGTTGATGAGCACGCACTCATCGTCAAC
>JAYWBS010000242.1:0-9887 GCA_043781295.1 Polaromonas sp. | reverse complement strand
AATGTCTTCCGCATCGCCAAAGAAGCGGTGATGAAGGCCGGGCAATATGCCTACCGTGACCGGCGTACCAAAAAGCGTGTTTTCCGCCAGTTGTGGATCGCGCGTATCAACGCTGCAGCCCGCCAGTGCGGCCTGACCTACAGCCAGTTTGCCAACGGCCTGCGCAAAGCCGGTATCGAGATTGACCGCAAGGTTCTATCCGATATGGCGATTCACGACAGCGCCGCTTTTGGTGCCATCGTCAGCCAGGTGAAGGCAAAGTTGGCTGCTATCTAATCAATAGCTGCTTGCGCCAATAAATAAAGGGCCAGAGCTTGAAAAGGCTCTGGCTCTTTTGTTTTATCCGGGTTAATTTGTGTGAGTGGGTTTGTATGAATGGGTTTGTTTGAATGACTGATCTGGACACCATTGTTCTTGAGGCCAAAGCCGCGTTTGCTGGCGCCGCCATGCCTGCTGACCTGGAAAACGCCAAGGCGCTTTTTCTGGGTAAAACGGGTCGCATCACCGAGCTGATGAAGGGCATGGCACAACTGTCGGTTGATGAGAAAAAATCACGCGGTGCCGCCATCAATTTGTCCAAGCAGGCGATCGAAGCTGCGCTGAATGAACGGCGCCAAGCACTCAGCGATGCAGAGCTGCAAAAGCAGCTCAAAGCGGAGGCATTGGATGTCAGCCTGCCAGGCCGACAGCGCGCACAGGGCGGCCTGCATCCGGTGTCGCTCACCTTGGAGCGTATCGAGGCGATATTTGGTTCCATGGGTTTTGACGTGGCCCAGGGCCCGGAGATTGAAACCGACTGGTTCAACTTTACGGCACTCAACACGCCGGAAGACCATCCTGCGCGTTCCATGCACGACACTTTTTATGTTGAAGGTGGTACGGAGGCTGCGCCCAATTTGCTGCGTACCCACACCAGCCCGATGCAGATTCGCTATGCGGTGAAGCATGTCAAAAAGCATCGCGTAACCATTGATGCGGGTCACGTCATGCCTGAGATTCGCGTTATCGCGCCGGGCCGCACCTACCGTGTTGACAGCGATGCCACGCATTCGCCGATGTTCCACCAGTGCGAAGGCCTTTGGATTGGTGAGAACGTCAGTTTTAAAGATTTGAAGTTTGTCTTCACCGATTTTTGCCGCACGTTTTTTGAAAGCGACGACCTTGTGCTGCGTTTCAGGCCCAGCTTTTTCCCGTTCACTGAGCCGAGTGCCGAGATTGATATCCAGTTTCAAACTGGGCCTCTGGCTGGCAAATGGCTTGAAGTGGCTGGCTCAGGCCAGGTGCACCCGAACGTGGTGCGCAACATGGGCCTGGACCCTGAAAAATACATTGGCTTTGCCTTTGGCATGGGGCCAGACCGGCTGACCATGCTGCGTTATGGCGTGAATGACTTGCGCTTGTTTTTTGATGGCGATATTCGCTTTTTATCGCAATTTCAATAGATCGAAATTGAAGAATTTGAACAATGAGATCAAGGAATCCAAGGAGGAAAACCCATTGAATTTTCTTTCTTCAGTTTCTTTATCTCCTGATCTCTTTGTGAATTTAACTGTATTGAATCACTATGCAATTTCCTGAATCCTGGTTGCGCGAATTTTGCAACCCACCGCTCACCACAGAGCAACTCGCTGAAACGCTCACGATGGCTGGTTTGGAGGTTGAAGAGCTCAAACCCGTCGCGCCACCTTTCACAAAAATAGTAGTTGGTGAAATCAAGTCCGCTGCCAAGCACCCGAATGCCGACAAGTTGCAGGTGTGTGAGGTTGATGTGGGGCAGGGCGCAATGCTGAGCATCGTTTGCGGCGCACCCAATGCACGTGTTGGCATCAAAGTACCGTGCGCCATGGTCGGGGCCGAGTTGCCACCCGGTGAAGACGGCAAGCCTTTCCTCATCAAAGTCGGTCAGTTGCGCGGCATTGAAAGCCAGGGCATGCTGTGCTCGGCACGTGAACTCAAAATCTCTGAAGACCACGGCGGCTTGCTTGAACTGGCACTTAGCGCGCCGTTGGGTCAAGATATTCGCGAGTACTTGAACCTTGACGACACGCTGTTTACGCTCAAGCTCACGCCGAATTTGGCGCACTGCCTGAGTGTGTACGGTGTTGCGCGTGAGGTGGCTGCCTTGACTGGCGCGCCACTGAAGGCGCAAGTGTTTCCAGCTGTTGCGGTCAGTGACACAACACGCTTGCCAGTCAAGATCAGCGCGCCTGATTTGTGTGGCCGCTTTTCAGGGCGAGTTATTCGTAACGTCAATACAAAAGCCGTAACCCCGCACTGGATGGTGGACCGCCTGGCGCGTTGCGGCCAGCGCAGCGTTACCGCGCTGGTTGATATTTCAAACTACGTGATGTTTGAACTGGGTCGGCCTTCACATATTTTTGACCTCGACAAAATCCACGGCGGTTTGGATGTGCGTTGGGGTAAGGTGGGCGAGTCGCTGAAGCTGCTCAATGGCAACACGGTAACAGTTGATGAAAAAGTCGGCGTGATTGCCGATGAGGTTCAGGTTGAATCGCTCGCTGGCATCATGGGCGGCGACGCGACTGCTGTGTCCGATGATACGAAACATGTTTATGTCGAGGCTGCTTTCTGGTGGCCAAAAGCGATTGCCGGTCGCTCACGGCGCTACAACTTCTCCACCGATGCAGGCCACCGGTTTGAGCGCGGTGTAGACCCTGGCCAAACGGTGGAGCATATTGAGCGAATCTCCCAACTCATCATAGATATTTGCGGCACACCAGATACGGTTTGTGGCCCGATGGACGATGCACAGGCCAACATGCCCGTCCAAGCGCCAGTCACTTTGCGCGTGGCCAGAGCAAGCAAGGTCATTGGCATGCCATTGACGCAAGCGCAGTGCCTGGATGCGCTTAAGCGTCTGGGCTTGCAAGTCACTGAAGGTGATGGCACGTTAACAGTCACACCGCCCAGCTACCGCTTTGACCTGCAAATTGAAGAGGACCTGATTGAAGAAGTCGTGCGCATGGTGGGCTACAACAACCTGCCTGCAACGCCGCCGTTGGCACCTATCACGGCCAAGCTTCGCCCAGAGGCCGAACGCAGCCCGTTTGCCGTGCGCCGGGCATTGGCATCGCTGGGTTACCAGGAAACCATCAACTTCAGTTTTGTTGAAGAGCGCTGGGAGCACGAGCTGGCAGGCAACGCCAACCCTATCAAGCTGCTAAACCCGATTGCCAGCCAGATGAGCGTGATGCGTTCGTCTTTGATTGGCTCGCTGCTACAGGTGCTTAAGTTCAACCTCGACCGCAAAGTACCGCGCGTGAATGTGTTTGAGCTGGGCCGGGTGTTTTTGCGCGACGCGCAAAGCCAGAACACCGACACCAGCGTGGCCGGGTTTAACCAGCCGATGCGGGTGGCGGGTTTGGCTTATGGCCCGCGCAGCGCATTGCATTGGGCTACGGCCGACAAGGCCGTCGATTTCTTTGACATCAAAGGCGACGTAGAGGCCTTGCTTGCGCCGCTGCAGGCCGTGTTTGCACCTGCGGAGCATCCTGCCATGCATCCGGGTCGCTGCGCCAGCGTTTCTGTCAACGGCAAGGCTGTTGGTTTTGTAGGTGAGTTGCATCCCCAGTGGCGGCAAGGCTATGAGCTGGCCCAGGCACCGTTGCTGTTTGAGCTGGAACTGGACGCTGTATTACAACGCAAGGTAGCGGTTTTTGAGGCCGTTAGCAAACTCCAGCCGGTCGAGCGCGACATTGCCGTGATCGTGCCGGAGAGTGCGACGCACGCCGCGCTGATGGCTGCCATTCACGGGGCAGATACCCAGGGCCTGCTCAAGGGTGCGACGCTGTTTGATGTCTATCGGCCACAGTCGGGCCAAATCACATCAACCAGTATGCAGATAGGTGAAAAAAGCCTGGCAGTGCGCTTGGTGCTATCAAGCGCCACCGCTACACTGACTGATGATGACATCGAGATCGCTGTTCAGGCGGTGCTCGGGAAGCTTGAGTCGGCGTTGCAGGCACGCTTGCGTGCCTGAATGACCAGCTTGGCTTGACTAAAAAATGACATCATAAAAACAGCCATCCGGAGGAGCACCTATGGAATTTTCAATCGAAAGTCTTGAGACCCCGGCGCTGACCAAGGCGCACCTGGCCGAGTTGCTGTTCGAGCAGATCGGGCTCAACAAACGTGAATCAAAAGACATGATTGACGCATTTTTTGACTTGATATCTGACAGCCTGGTAGAGGGCACAGATGTGAAAATTTCAGGTTTTGGCAACTTCCAGATCCGTACCAAAGCCCCCCGGCCCGGGCGTAACCCACGTACTGGGGAAGCGATTCCGATTGAAGCCCGGCGCGTGGTGACCTTTCATGCCAGTCACAAGCTGAAGGACCAGATACAGGGCAATGTAGCGGCGGATTGAGAATTCTCGGTTGATCCCCCAGGCTCCCAGCCATTGTTAACCGATGTCAAATGTGTAAGCACGCAACACATTCTAAAAAACCGTATTAACCCTTTGCGCTAAATTTCTACTTAGAGTAGATTTAGAGGTTTCGGCTTTAGCGCATTGATTTAATTGGAGAAATCCCTTCCACCCATTCCCGCGAAACGCTACTTCACCATTGGTGAAGTGAGTGATTTGTGCGGTGTCAAACCTCATGTGCTCCGTTATTGGGAGCAAGAGTTCACGCAGCTACGCCCGATGAAAAGGCGTGGTAACCGCCGTTATTACCAGCATCATGAGGTGCTGATGATCCGGCGAATCCGCGATTTACTGTATGACCAGGGTTTCACCATCAGCGGCGCGCGCAACAAACTGCATGAAATTGTGCAGATCGAAGGCGACAAACGCCGCAACGGCGAGGTGATGCTGGACGGCGTTGATGTGATTGAGGGTGCCGACTCGGGTCTTGGTGATTTCCCGGATTCAGCCGATTTTGAAGACAGCGAGCCCGTCAACGACGGTGCCGATTTGCCTAGTGGCCATATGGCGCACCAAAGGCTACAGTTGGTACGCCGCGAGCTGTTTGAAATTCGCGATTTGCTGGGTTATGCACATTGATGCGATGCGCAGGCAAGCTTGTGGGCAAGCTATAATTTGGGATGTTTCGGTGTGTGGCGCAGCCTGGTAGCGCACTTGCATGGGGTGCAAGGGGTCGAAGGTTCGAATCCTTTCACACCGACCATTAGAATTGTCAGAGGCCTCCAAGTAGCGATACTCGGGGGCCTTTTTCATTGGAGAAATCTCGGATTGCGTTGCAACGACGTACAGGTCAGGTCATTGACTGGCAGATCAAAACGGGGGAACATTCGGGGGAACAAATCATCAATTGTCGAAATTTTGGGGGAACAACCCGAATTTGGCATTAAATGGTCATACGTGACCGAGGGAACCAGAGGATGCTGACCGACGCAGAATGCAAGAACGCTGTATGTCCGCCCGGGAAAACTCGTAACAGACTTACCTGCTCTGGTGGCCTTTACCTTGAAGTAAGTCCAGCGGGGTCTAAACGTTGGTTTTACAAATATCGGATGGACGGTAAAGAGGGGCGCATGGCATTGGGTAGCTACCCACAGGTCAGCGCGAAGGAAGCCCGCATTGCGCGGGACGCGGCCAAGATGCAAAAATCAGACGGTCTTGATCCGGTTCAAGTCCGCAAAGTTGAAAAATTAAAAGCAAAGACGCCTGTTGAAGATACGTTTAAGGCGACTGCACTTGAGTGGTACGCGATTAGGCTCGATAGTTGGAGCAGTCACTACGCCATCAGAGAAAGGCGGAATCTTGAAAAGGACCTCTTTCCATTTCTGGGGCTTAGGCACGTTGGTGAAATCGAGGCCATTGAGCTATTGGCGGTAATTCGTCGCGTTGAAGAACGGGGGGCGTTGGACGTAGCTCACCGGGTTTTGACAACTGCTGGGCAGGTGTGGCGATACGCGGTTGCCACTGGCCGTGCCGCAAAAGACGTAACCACCGACATTCGGGGTGCACTTAAACCACACCACGGCAAACACTTCGCTGCCATCACTAATCCGGTGAAGCTAGGTGAACTCATCCGCGTTATCCGTGGCTATCAGGGTGGTCCAATTGTTAGGGCGGCTCTGCACTTGGCTCCGATGCTGTTTCAGCGACCCGGAGAACTGCGTGCGGCAGCATGGGCTGAATTTGACCTAGATGCAGCCCTGTGGACTATACCGGCGGCACGCATGAAACGCAGTGTTGAGGGTAAGAAAAACGGCGATCCACATTTGGTCCCACTTTCCACACAAGCCGTGGGCATCTTGCGAAAGCTGCATCCGCTCACCGGACATGGCAACCTACTATTTCCGGGCGAACGCAGCCATGATCGACCCATCAGTGACAACACACTCAGGGCTGCTTTAGGGACTTTGGGGTATGGCCCCGATGTTCAGAGTGTCCACGGTTTTCGAGCAACTGCTCGTACGTTGCTGGCAGAGGAGTTGAATGCCGACCCGCTGGTGATCGAGGCGCAGTTAGCTCACGCGGTAAAGGATGCTAATGGTCGTGCTTACAACCGGACTCAGTATTTGAAGCACCGCACCATCATGATGCAGCAGTGGGCTGATTATTTAGACAAACTGGCGCAAGGTGCTGAAGTAATACCATTCAAAACAGCATAGCGATTTGAACCACGTCTAGCCAACGGCTGATCACCGATGGCGAGAACCGGGATACCCTTACCCGGCGGCGTTGGTTTTAACCCGGGGTGTATCAGGACTCGTACATGGTTGATTTATCACTCTGGAATTTGGCAGATATTTTCACTGCCAAGGAGGCGGCTGCGTTGATCAGGGGCGTTGATCCATCGCAGGTGGATCACCTTCCAACCAAGGATGACCCTGTTTTTGCACGAATGGAAATTGCCTACCATGCAAAGAAAGATTTTCTTTGTACGGGACATTGTCAAACGCCATTTGCATCTGAAATCACCGACAAAGAAGTCGACCAGATGCTTACTAGCCAGGAGATAGAGGACACGCTCAATCAACTTGGTTTTGAAGAGTATGGACCATTTCTGCGCTGGCTTTCACAGAGCAGTGAGGCAGATTTTGCGAATCAGCATTTTACTCGCCAAGAAATTTCAAGATGGCTTGGTGCCATTGGGTTGGTGTCTAAATATGAATTCACTCCTTCAACCGAAATCGAAAACAAGAATTTGGAAGCATCGCTATCGCAAAAAGAACCAAGCTCCCTATTAAAAATGATTATTGGCATGGCAATCGAAGGATATGGCTACAAACCAAGTGACGCTAAAAGCCCGATTCCAAAGCAGATCGCGGATGACTGCGCCAAACATGGTGTGGGTGTGTCGGACGACACTGTTAGGAAATACCTCGCAAAAGCTCGGCACATTTACCTTCCCAAAAATACCTCTCCCTCATAGTTCAAAACCGAAATCGGTTTCCCAATTCCGAAATCGGTCACAAAATGAACACAAGTTGAAAAACTCGCCCCCAATCTCCAGCAAACGCTGGGGAGAAACAAGGGGCTTTAATGTCAATTCTCAGAATGCCAGCCGTAAAGGCTGAAACGGGGCACCGTTCTCATGCAAGTATTTACGGCGCAATCAGTGCAGGGCTTTTCACAAAGCCAGTTCGTATTGGCCAACGCTCTGTCGGCTGGCCCAGCGATGAAGTGCTGGCAATTAATGATGCACGAATCGCTGGCAAATCCGATGCGGAGATTCGAGAACTGGTTGCTCGCCTCCACACAAAGCGCACCGAACATGCCGCAGTTTCAATCTGATACTTCAATCAACTCATCGCCAGATCAATACGTGGCTCATCACCGCATGCCCCTCATCTTGGTGAAGCAAATCAAGTCCTACTAGTAAGCCAGTAGGACGGAAATTCAAAACACCCAAGGAGTGGGAGTGATGACAGTCAATATATGGAGGAGTCTCATCGTGGACCGAATAGCAATTACTGTAGTTATGAAAAGCAAAGACCTGTACGACTTCGCATACAGCCAGTTGTATGGCATTGCTGCTTTAGAAAAAGACTTAGTGCCCAAGGGAAAAATAACGGTTGTGCATGAACAGTATTGCACGCGGCTGTCGTATTACCCGGCATACAACAAGAATGAAAAGCGGCGCATCGCCGTAATTACTGTGGGGGCGAACATATTGTTTGGTGTAGGTAAGTTGCACCGGTACTTCACTTTGACTTTGCATCCGTCACAGTTCAAGGGACAGGAGTTTGCAGACTTCAAAGAGACCCTGTCTGTGTTACTGCCAGAATTCAATTATGAGAAGCTGTTCTACACCGGGAAGGTGAACTATGTGGAATTTGCAGCAGACTCACATACCCATCAAAAGAATAGTTTTCTGCCATACCGCAAATACTGCAAGGAGTCAGATGTTTGGCCCGAACCAAACGGCGATCTCGGTACTACCTACCTCGGCGGCAAAACCAGCGATCTCCGATTCGCCATCTACGACAAGTCCGTGCAATTGATTGCCAAGGGAAAGTCACCAATCACAAAGCATTTCCCCCATACACGCATAGAAGCACGCATGAGACGACTGGGAATCACAGCAGCGGAATTGAAGACTTTAAAAAATCCGTTTTCTAAGCTCCTTATTGCCGATCTTGCAGCCGCGCAAGCTCTTAGCCCGGAACCAGATTGGCAGGATTTCCTGACTAATGCGGAGCACAACGGCGTACCAAAGGAACTTAGCGCGAACCCAGCTTTGAGAAAGCAACGTATGAAGTCGTTGGGGTCTGTTCAAGTGAAGTGGTGGTCACCGGTAAAAACTTGGGGAAACCAGACTCAGGCATTGGCAGCGATTGCCCCGTGACCACGTGCAATCAATTGCAACGAGTATCAATTACAAAGTCACCAACAGCTTGATGGCTTAGACCGCCAGACGCAATTGCGTGGCGTCTCAGGTGACGGTGTGCGGAGCTTGCCTACAGGTCATGCGGTCTCAAGCAAGTCCAGCAAGCGGTTCCGGTAACCGTTCAATAGGGCTGCAAATTCTGCTGCTGAGGCACCAATCTGGCTGTATTTGACTTGGCAGCCGTTGGAGTGTTGTTGACCCAGTTGGTCGTCGCGGAAGAACCGACCATATTCGTTTACCTTGTTTTGGAACTCTGCTATCGAATCTGCACCTAGAAGGTCACGGTCTTTTTTTAGCGGGTAGGTCCAAACGCCTCCCTGCATGAAGTAGACCAATGAATGGTACTGATCACGCTCATCAGTAAAACCGAAATTAAGTCCGGCCCCCGTTCCCTTCTGATCAAAACCAAGGGTTTCTAACTGGTCGATTAGCCGCGCTGCAGCACTTCTTTCGTCAGGACTGGTGATGAGTTGCATAAGGGAATTTTTCGTCAGGGGCACAGTTGCCTTAATCAATCGCGATTCCTGTGCCTTCCCACCGGCGGCCCCATGAAATTCGTCTGTTACTGTTGTTTCGATACGGGCCTGGGTGACAGTTTGAACGTCAACTACCACGACATGACGGGACACTTCCCGTGTCTTGATTACGGTACGTGGGATCACCAACTGCTGATCTCCCAGCACATAGAACTTCAGTTCAACCAATCCAAATTTGAATGGGGAACTACTGCCTTGGTCATTCAACCAGTTTGTTATCCTCTCGACGCCGACACGGAACCCGTCAGAGACTACCAATAACAGTATTTCACCCCGCCGCAGGTGACGTTCCAGCGCTTCCTCAAAATCGTCTGCCAATGTTGCCATCAAAGCAGGATCAGTGGCGGCGAGGCGTCTGACGCAATCCATGATGTTTTCGTCTTGACGTAAGGCAGGTTTTTGCCCACGCCTGATCTTGGATTCAAGCTCAACCATTGCCAGTTGACCCACCGCCATCCCATACTGAAGCGTCTGAGTGACAACCTCGCGTATTGCTTCGGGATTCCGGTGCAGCTTGGTTTCAAC
>JAYWBS010000241.1:0-9888 GCA_043781295.1 Polaromonas sp. | reverse complement strand
CCGACTTGAGGTTGAGTGTGACTGGTTTTTTGTTGGAGTTCAGCATCGCGAACGGCAGCGCGGCACCACCCATATCGCCACGGCTACGCAGATGCTCGCCATGAAAAGGCTCCACCTTGATCACGTCCGCGCCCGCCATCGCCATGAGAAACGTCGCATAGGGCCCGTTATAAACGTGTGAAAGATCGATGACGGTGATTCCTGCGAGCGGGTCACTGGGCGTTGGTGTGAACATATTTTTTCCGAACTTACGTGTGATGATGCGCAGCTGCTCGCGCAAGCAGCCGCAATGCAGATCGACAATGCGGACGATCAAGCATTTTTCCCTCAATGGAGACTGCGCCGGCGCTTGGGTTTTCATCGAACGCGGCGATAACGCGCCTTGCCCATTGCACATCTGCAGGCGATGGCGTGAAAGCCGCGTTGATGGGGCCGATCTGGTCCGGGTGGATCGCCGCCTTGGCCGAAAAGCCATCTCGCACCGCCTCGATCGCTTCCACCTTCAAACCCTCAGCATCGCGGAAATTCGTGTAGACGGCATCGACAGCCGGCACTTGCGCTGCAGTGGCACCCAGCAAGGTCAACGAACGCGCTAGCTCGTAAGGCGCGGTGTAACGGCCATTCGCGTCGCGGTTCGCAACGGCCCCAACATCAGCTGAAAGATCTTCGCCACCCCACAGCATGCCGCACAGTCGCGGACCTGCCGCCAGCGCGTAGCTTCCCATCTCGAAAAGGGAGGCAGCACTTTCTGTCACGATAGGCAGGACGCGCAGTAAACCAACCGCCACGCCGTGCCGTACCTCAATGTCTGAAAGAGACGCATCCACGGCTGCCACATCGCGCCCACTCCCGCATTTCGGCAGCATGATTCCGTAAGGCTGCGCCGGCACAATCGCCTCCAGGTCAGCGCGCGTGAGCCCAGTCCCAAGCGCATTGACACGCACAAATAGTCGTAAGCGGCCACTATGCGCCTTGACGAATTCAGCGCACATAGTGCGCGCCCGCGCCTTTTCTGCTTCGGGTACTGCGTCCTCAAGATCGATGATCAGCGCATCTGCGCCGCAATCCAGCCCCTTCATGAGCTTGCGCATGTCGTGGGCCGGAATGAACAACAGCGAGCGCATCTCAGAACGTGCCCATGGAGAGGAAACCGTCCACCGGGTCGAAGTCGCTGACGAGCTTCTTGCCGACCAGGTCCTTGAGCGCCTCGGTCGCGCCGCCACCCAGGGTTCCATAACGCACCCCGCGGTAAATGCGTGAAATCGGGTAATCGTCGCAAAAACCGTACCCACCGTGCACCTGCAGTGCCTCGTTAGCGACCCGGATCGCCATCTCGTTGACAAACATCTTGGCAGTGGCTGCCTGATGAGGATCAGGAAACGGGTTGGCCGACAGGGCGGCTTGATACAGCAAGGCACGACCAGCCTCGATGTCGCGGTACATCTCGGCGAGCTTCCACTGGATACCCTGAAATTCCGATACAGCGTGGCCACGGATCTGCCGTTCGCGCACATACTTGATAGCCTCTTCGAAGGCAGCTTCGGCCATGCCCAGCGAAACGCTGGGGTTCAGGCAGCGCTGCGTGTTGAACGCGGAAAGCAGCTTCTTGAAGCCGCCTTCGCGCAAGACCACATTTTCAACTGGTACCTCGCAGTTGTTGAACTGGATTTCCGCCAGGTACTCGCCACCCATCGTGTGGTAACGCGCGGTCACCTCAAAACCAGGGGTGTTGCGGTTCACCAGCACGCAACCGATACCGTGTTTGCCCGGCGTGCCATCGATGCGGGTGAAGACCACGAACCATTCCGCCTCGTTCGCGCGGCTGATCAATGTCTTCACGCCATTGACCACGGCGCGGGCGCCCTTGATTTGGGTGTTCGTCCTGTAGTTGGGAACGTCTGTGCCTGCGTGCGGCTCTGTCATGCAGACAGCCAGGTGGTTTTCGCCGGAGCACACCTTGGGCAGGATGTCGCGCTTCAAACTTTCCGGCGCATAAGTGCTGATGACGCGTACCTGCACGCCCAGCATGCCCATCAGCGCCATGGCTGTGTTGTAGCAGTGCTTGGCGACTTCTTCGAGGACCAGAGCAGTTTCAAAAACCGGCAAGTTGGAGCCGCCATATTCTTCGGGAATCGACATGCCAAGCACCCCAATTTTCGCCAACTCGTTCAGGTTGTCCCAGGGATAAGTGCCATCCATATATTTGATCGAATTTCCCTGGAAGTCCTTGTCTTTGGCAAGGGTCCGGACGGCGCCTATCAATGCGCGTTGTTCCTCGGTGAGTAAAAGTTTCTGGTTGCTCATGCTGTCTTTCCTTTGCTGATGTGATGGTGCCTATGGCGCAGAGTTGTTGGCTGATAACGATTGGACCGCAGTGGGTTCACCAGGCCACCCCGGTGAATCTCGGCACCCTGCGCTCCTCAAAGGCCGCAAGTCCCTCGGCGTAATCGGCGGAGCCCAGGATGTCCGGCAGCGCCGCGCGCTCGAGGCGCAGTGCCTCCGCCAGAGGCAGTTCCATACCCTGATACACCAGCCGCTTGATCGCTGCCATTGCAGGCGCGGAGCGACCAGCCAGCAGCCTTGCAAAGGCATGTGCCCGCGCTTGCAGATCCTCGGGCGCGACCACCTCGTTCACCAGTCCAATTTCCAGGGCGTATTCACTGGTGACTGGTTCGCCGCCGAGCATCATCTGCATCGCGCGGCTCCTACCGATTAGCCGGGGTAGCCTTTGGGTACCACCGGCGCCAGGAAATGCCCCAACGCGGCTTTCCGTCAGCCCCAGGCTGATGCCGGCCGACGCAATCCGCAAATCGCAGGCCAGCGCCATCTCCAGTCCACCGCCCAGCGCGAGCCCATTCAATACGGCGATGGTGATGAACCGCGCCCCGGCGATTGCGTTGATGGCATCGTTGATGGCCGCGTTGTGCGCCATGCGGGCGTCAAGATCCATACCTTTACGCTCCTTCAGGTCGGCGCCCGCGCAACAACAATACGCGCGCGCGCTTCGCGGCAGCGCCAAGGACTGCCTGCTGTAGTGCTTGGACAGTAGCCACGCCCAACGCGTTCATGCGTTCCGGCCGCTCCAGCCTAATTTCGAATACGCCGTCACCGAGAGAGTCGAGAAAAACGTCCTGGTTCATAAGAATCTTTGGTCCCGTAAGAATCAAGTTGAGGTAGCAGCGCCCCAGCCGTCGTGCAGCACGCGGGACAGTAACTCGCGATGGGCGGGGTGGGCGATAGCCACCAGTCTTTGAGCACGTTCGCGCAATGAGCAGCCGCGCAGGTGCGCCGCGCCATACTCTGTCACTATCACATCCACGTCACTGCGCGCCGTGGTCACGGGGCGATTGCCAAGCGAGGCGACGATACGTGAGTGCTTGCCGTCAGGGGTGGCCGACGAGAACGCAATGATCGACATTCCGCCTGGCGACGCGACGCCGGCCCGCACGAAATCCACTTGACCACCAACGGCGCCCAGATACCGTCCGCCTGCGATTTCCGCATTCACCTGGCCGGACAAATCGATTTCAATCGCCGAGTTGATCGTGTGGAATCTCGGCAGGGCAGCGGCTACGGCGAGGTTGTGCGTGTATTCCGCGTTCCGCATGGCGATGAGGCCAGAGCGGGCGGCGAAATTGCGCAGGCGCTGTGTTCCGAACAATCCGCCTGTCACTGTTTGACCGGCATATTGAACCTTGCAGGCATTGGTGACCACACCTCGCTCCACCAGATCGACAAGCACATCGGAAACGACGCCGCTGTGCACGCCAAGGTCCCGATGACCTGCAAGCGCCCGAGCCACTGCTGCCGGAAGCGTGCCCACCCCCAGTTGCACCGTCGCGCGATCGGGGATGAGGGCCGCCACCTGCTTTGCCACCTCGCACTCCATGACCGAGGGTTCGGGATCCGGCATATCAATAATGCGCTCATCACTCTCCACCAGCAGGTCTATGTCTGCGCTGTCCACACACGCATCGCCACCCATGGCTGGCAGGGCCGGATTGACGAGCGCAATGACGATACGCGCCTGTCGGATCATTGCCTGCGTGAAATCGCAGATGACGCCGAGGCTGAAGCTGTGATTCGGCAAGGGCTTGACATGAATCAGTGCAACATCCACGCGCAGTTGGCCGGAGCGCATCAACCCAGGGATGGAACTGACATGACAAGGAATGATTTCTGCCAGCGCGGTAACACGCCGACTGGTCCCGGCGCCATTCAGTGCCCGTAAGCCGAAGTGCGCTGCGAGCTCAGGACGAAGGGTGTCAGACTGGGTCAGGCCGAACAGCAGTACAGGCGAGTCCAGTTCCTCGCGCTGCGCCACCAGCGCTTCTGTCAGGGCGAGCGGCTCTCCCGGCCCCTGCGGCCAGGTGATGACGTCATGCGGATGCAGCAGGTCCGCGAAGCGCAGTTGTGAAAGTGGGATCGTCTTTGGCACCAGATTCTCACTCGATCTGGATGCCTGTGTCTTTGATCAGGCGGGTCCAGCGCGTGATGTCCGACTTGATCACATTTTCAAACTCTTCTGGCGTGCTGGGTTGTGCCGTTGCACCTTCGCGGGCCAGCAGTTCCTTGACATCGGCAAGTGCCAGTACGGCATTGAGGTCTTCATTGAGCCGTTTCACCACGGCCGGCGGCATGCGCGCCGGACCCAACAGGCCGAACCAGACTTCCAGCTTGAAGCCTGGTAAACCCGCCTCATTCACAGTCGGAATTTCGGGCATCAGCGGGGATCGTTGAATACTGGTGACCGCCAACGCACGCATTTTTCCAGCGCGGATATGTGGGGCCACGGATGCCAGGGTTGGCAGCACCATCTGCAGGTTGCCACCCATCACGTCTATGAAGGCAGGGCCGATGCCTCTATAGGGCACGTGCGTGAGCTGCACCTTGGCCGCCGATGCAAACAGCTCTGTACCAAGATGGTTAATGCCGCCAATGCCAGCAGTGCCGTAGCTGATGCTCTTTGGCTTGGCACGCGCGAGGTCGATGAATTCCTTCAACGTACCCGCCTTGACATCGTTGGCCACAACGATGACGAACGGGCTCGCCGCGATACCGCCAATTGATTCCAGATCTTTCAGCGGGTCATATGGAAGCTTCTTTCCACTTGAGGCGTTCGTGGCTATCGAGCCGGAAACAAACAAAAGCGTGTAGCCGTCGGCTGGCGACTTGGCCACAAAATCGGTACCGATAGTGCCGCCCCCGCCGCCCTTGTTCTCCACAACGACAGACTGGCTCAGCCGCGCACCGAGTTTGGCGGCCAGCACGCGCGCGATGTTGTCGTTACTGCCGCCCGGGGCGAACGGCACGATGAGCTTGATCGGCTTGTTGGGCCACTGACCTTGCGCGCCCACTTGCAGCGGCAGCAAAGTGAAAGCGGCTGCAACAAGCAGCACGCGAGTGGTGAACAAGCTCAGAAAATGATTCACTTTGTCTCCTTGAAAGATGCAGGGTCCAAAACACGCGCGAGCGCGCGAACGTCGGCCAGAGATTCAAGCCCATCAACAAGAACGCGCAACTCGCGGTGCGCGTTCTCGCGCAACGGCTGTACGGATACACCAAAACAATCGGCTGCCTTGGCATCGAAGCTGGCAGTGGACATGGGCCGACTCGGGTGGCCCAACGGAACGTCCACGCGTAGCGTGTGAGTCGTGCCGTCCTGCATATCAATCTGGACGTTGGCCGGCGAAATACTGCGGCTCCATTCGCGCTCGATATCGTCGTCGACGAACGCGTCTACCTGTTGCGCCAACGCCAGAATATCTTCACGATGGATCGAGCTTTCGCTAAAGTGTCCCAATCCAACGCCACCATCGATCAGCGCGGCCGCAACGTTGAAGGGAATGCTGAATTGTGCGTGGACGATGCTTTGGGGCAGCTTGCGTACCTTTACCGGCATACACACCGCCGCATAGGCCTGACGGGTCACGCCGACGCGCACCCGGAGCACGTGCTGCGCGGAGATAGCCTTAGCCGCCTTCAGCGCGAGTACGGCGTCAATGGCGGTGTGATTGAAGCGACAGCAGGGATAGGGCTTGTAGCTCAACTGTGTGAATTCGTAGCGCTCGCCAAGGCCGTCCCGCAGCGCCTCGCGATCGCATCTATCACGCAGGTACACGCGCAAGAACCCGTCTATCCCTTCGAATGTCGCCTGGGCGCCTCGGATATTACGCTGGGCGAGTTGAACCGACATCAACGCAGACTTCGCGGCAAATCCGGGCTGCATGCGCTTGGTAAGCGCGCCGTCAACGGTGACCTGGTGATTGCCAGAAACCTGAGAATAGGCAATGCCGATCGCATTTACCATTTGCGCCCGGTCCAGCCCGAGCACCCGTCCAGCGGCGACCGTGGCCGCGAAATACCCGAACAGGGGGGTGTAGATGAAGCCACTTTCGACGATGCCGATTTGGGTTGCGACGCCGAGACGGCAAATCGTCTCCAGGCCGGCAGCAACACCAGCGATGAAATCTGCACCGCTTGCACCGCCGCGCAGTTCCGCCGCCGCCAGCGCGGCGGGCACCACTGACACGCCCGCATGCAGCACGGCCGCGTCGTGGGTGTCGTCGTAATCGCATGCGTGCGCCATGGTGCCGTTGACCCATGCCGCATGGTGAGCCGGAACCTTATCGCCAAAGGCCAGAATGGTTGCCTGAGGCGCGCCGCCCCATTCAGTGGCCAGACCGCGCGTTTCCGCCACAGCGGGCGCGCTGGAACCAGCGGCCGCGCAGGCCAGCGTGTCGAAGATATTGGCCTTGGCGGCGGCGATCACATCACCAGGCAAGTTGTCCAACGAGATCCCGCAGGCAAAACGTGCAAGGACAAACGCAAAGTCTTCGCCGGTCTGAGCTGTCTGTTGCGCGCCTGCGGCCTGCTTAGGATTGGTGGGCGTGATTGTCACCATGGCTATCGGCCCAGATCTAAAGGCTAGAGGATGTCAACAGTGCACCATGTGCCGCACTGCCCTCGCCGACCAGGGCAATCATCCTGAATTCGAACATCATCGGTTGCGCGCAAGCTCTCCCGCTACAGGCAGAGGCAACCCTTCCTGCTGAATAGTTGTGAGTTCTCAATATTGTCTCCTGTTTTAAGCTTGACCCGCCTAAGCCGCACTCGGCACACGCTGGATTCTCGGGATTCTTTAGTATGTACAAGCAGTTTAGGATTCAGGTGCGCATTCGGTCTATGGCTTTTTTCAGGATTCGGTGTGCTTGTTTTACGAACGATCCGGTGCCGCTACAGCTTAAACGTGGAATCCGCTTTGGGGCTAAGCCTCTGACAACCCGACCACGTGTAGACTTCGCAAAATCCAGCAGCTTAAAAACAATAAAAGGTAGATGGCCTGCGACGTCAAGTGCGACTTGATGCGGTGCTTGAGGTGGAACTTCTCACCGTAGCGCAGGTCATGGGCTGACGCTGCCGCCGATTGTGTTGTTGTTTTGAATCCATCTCTGCAAGATTAATGGAAAACAAACTTCTTCATTTGAGATAAGACTTCAAGACTGACACCACCTCTTCGAGGTCACGCCCACGCTGCTTCGCGTCAGTAGCATCAGCACCCAGGTGATCGCGCAGATGATGTTCCAGAACTTCAGACATCAGGCCATTAACCGCGCCACGAATGGCTGCGATCTGTTGAAGAATCGCGGCGCAGTCCACTTCCGCCTGCAAAGCTTTCTCCAGGCCATCGGCTTGGCCGCGTATGCGCCGAACACGGGTGAGCAGCTTCGCTTTGCCTTTGATTGTGTGTGCCATGAATCGCTTTCTTTGCCATATAAATTTAATATAGCATACTGAGGTATAGTATTTTTAAAAAATTCTGAGCGCGACTTAAACATTCGGAAACACCATGCCGCCCATTGCAGAACTCATTCAGCAAGGAGCCACGAACCTGTGGATTTTTTTCCCCACCGCCATTTTGCTTGGCGCATTGCATGGACTGGAACCTGGGCACTCCAAAACGATGATGGCATCGTTCATCATTGCGGTTAAGGGCTCAGTGGGACAGGCTGCACTTTTGGGATTGTGCGCGGCTTTTTCCCACTCGCTCATTGTCTGGGCGCTCGCCGCCGCCGCATTGAAGTTTGGCAATGAATTGATTGCCGAGCAGGCTGAACCCTACTTCATGCTCCTTTCAGCTTTGGTGGTAATCGGTGTCTCAATCTGGATGTTCGCGCGCACTCGCCGCGACGAGCTGTCCGCAAAAGCGCATCATCACGCACCGCGTGGCGGCAAGATCATCAACACCGGGCACGGAATCGTGGAACTGGAAGTTTTTGAAGCCGGCGTGCCACCCCGGTTCCGTCTCCACACTTATGACAACACCATGGCGACCAAGGTTTTCGACGATCACGACACGGTGTGCATTGAAACACTTCGCTCCGACGGCACAAAGCAAATCTTCAAGCTCAAGGCATCTGGAGTGTTCCTGGAGTCAGAGCAGGAGGTACCCGAGCCGCACGATTTCGAGGCTGTTCTGAGCATGGGGCATGGAGACCACGTACACCGTTTCGAAGTGAGCTTCTGCGAAGACGACCACGACCATGGGCATCACCACACCAATGACGTTGGAGACGACCTGTTGGGTGGCGATGGAACTTATCAAGACGCCCACGAACGGGCACACGCCGAAGATATCAAACGTCGCTTTGTCGGCCAAAAGGTTACTAACGGACAAATTGCGATGTTTGGCTTGACGGGTGGTCTGGTGCCTTGTCCAGCATCGGTAACGATTCTGATGATTTGTCTTCATTTGAAGAGATTCACACTGGGTGCCGCGATGGTCGCCAGCTTCAGCCTTGGGCTGGCAATTTCGCTGGTGAGCGTCGGGGTCATTGCAGCGTGGGGCGCTCGCCAGGTTGGAAAACGATGGGGAAACGGTCGTTTCAGTGATCTGGCCCGCAAGATGCCTTACTTTTCCAGCGGATTGATGGCTCTAGTTGGTGCGCTCATGGGCATTCAGGCTTGGATGCAGCTTGCAGCAAATTGAGGTTTCTTGGGTTAAATTAATACCTGATGAGCCGCGCTCCAACGTACCGGCATAGATACCATCAATCTTGTGCGATGTCACATTACCAGCTGAAGCCGGTATGAAGAAAAAATCCGCTCTCCAGTGAAAAAGGCAGTTTTTGAGGCGTTACGTGTCCTTGGAAGCATAACCGTGCCACTTTTGGAAGCATAGCTGTGCCGGGGGGCAACTACTTTTCCATGAAACCCTTTGAAGTTTGTCCAACTTCTAGGGGTCAGTTCAAACCCAGGAAGATTCATCTAGCGCGTGGTTGACGCTGCTGTTGGTGGTGGTGCTTAAGGTTCTGGTATCCAATCCGATTCCAACCGCCATCCATCCCAATCGGATCATTCTGCGTATACCGCCCGTCTTGAGGCCGATAAGACCTGAAGAAATTCTGATGCAGCCCAGTCTCAGAATCAAAGTATTGGCCCGCGAAACGTGGGTTGTAGGCGATGTTGGGGTTAGTTGCCTGCAATCTGGCATTCGTCGTCGGATCCTGCGTATACGCATTGTTCGGGTTGGTAGTAGCTTTCAAGATCCCCGTAGGCTTGTTATCCCCAAACGCTGAGTAAGGCCATTGCCACACCGCCTTGTTCGTATCGTCGGTGATCAGCCTTGGCGTGTTCAGGTGGTCACTGTGAATCGCAAAGAACTTGCCACCCCTGTACAAACCAATTGGCGTGGCGTTTTGGTCTTCTGTACGGGCCACCCTGACCTGTTGGACTTGCCCATGACAGCGTTTTTTGCCTCGCGCCAATGCCCAGGCACCGCCATACGCGCTGCAATGGACTGGGCCTTGCAGCAAGCCAAGCTGAAGGCGGTGGTAATCACTGGTTTTCATTCGCCGCTGGAGCAGTCGGTATTAAAAGTTTTAATTC
>JAYWBS010000240.1:0-3275 GCA_043781295.1 Polaromonas sp. | reverse complement strand
ACCGTTTGCTGCGCATGTGGCCTATTCAAACCGATTGCGCCTGCATTGCAGCGCCAACACCAGCGCCCATGGTGACGACATCTGATGCCGTACTACAGCACGCGACTATCCCTCGGCTGGTGTTGGCGAGTGACGCGGACTGTAACAGATCAAAAACTCTACAGCGTTCCATGCTGCTCCGCCTGTCAATCCCCCGTGTGTTAGATCAGCTGCATATATTTTCTGCAAGCCTGATCTGTTTTGCGCGTGCGGTGAACGACACGCCCAAGCTCGCCGCGTTGCTGGCCGCCTCTCGCATGCTGTCCCCGCGGGCATCTCTGGTCATGATGGCAGCAGCTATGACCTTGGGCGGGCTGCTGCTTTCACGGCGCGTTGCAGAAACCATGAGTCAGCGCGTTACGCGCATGGACCCCACGCAAGGTCTATCGGCTAACCTGATCACAGCTGCCCTGGTTCTGATGGCCAGCCAGTTCGCTCTGCCGGTATCCACCACGCATGTTTCGGTCGGCGCGATTGCTGGCGTAGGCGCGGGAACCGGGACGCTCAATGGCGGCGCCTTGCGTACCATCTTGCTATCCTGGCTGGCAACGCTGCCCTTGGCGGGATGCATGGCTTGGCTGACGTTCAAATTGATCTGATCGGCATGATGTCGAGATCAAAAAATTTTTCAAGAAGACGACTGATCACCACCTGCTGTCAATCTACTTCAGGATAGGCCTCACGCATCAAATCGGCTTTTAGCCCAATAGATTCGGGCGCAAGCAGCTATTAAATTTGTAGTACTTGCTGTGCGGTACCACGCACCTTGAAGGCCGGTATGCACCGCTCGGGGGAGCTGGGTGCTTGCGCCATCATGTGGGCCTGGCGCTGGTTGGCGCTGGTGCTCAAGGGGCTGATGAATTGTGCTTCGGGCAGGTTGTGCCAGTAGCGGCGCGGCATTTCTTTTTGCATCATCTTGAGCTTCAGGCGTGCCGGATTGAAGGTGTGCTGGTAGTAGGTGAGCCACAGCGCCTCGCCTGCATCGGGCGGTGGCGCATCGCTTTTTTCGGCACCGGGGCTAAAGCGGATATGGGCACCGTCCCAGGCCATGCAGCGCTCGGGGGTCAAAATGGCCCAGCGCATTTGCGTGAAGCGGCGCGCAAAAAATGGCGCCACAGCTTCAACAATATGGTGCTCGGGCTCAAACCACGCGACGTGCAGCAGCCCGCCTTCGGGGTTGGAGCGAAAGGCTTCGTCTTGCACCGTGCGAAAGCGCACAAAGGCTTTCATTTTGTGCATGTCACGGCGCACCGCTTGCGCCAGTTGCCCGGCCTTGACCATGTCTGCATCCAGCGGGTCATGCCGTAAGCCGGGCTCGTGCGTCATGCGCCACAACAGCCGGTACAGCAGACCAAAGCGGTTGGGGTCACTGTGCAAGATGACGCTTTGGCAAAGCGTCATGAATTCAGGCGGCACACTTATGGGGGGCAAGCTGCCTGACGCGGCGATGTGCGCGGCAATCAGGTGGGGGGTGCTGTTGCGGCCCTGTGCAAACAGGTCTTGCGCTGGACTGCCAGTGCTGTGCCACGCCACTTGTTCGGGCAGTATGTTTTGCGCCAGCAGGTAGCGTGCGGTATGGCGAAAGCCTTCCAGATCCGTTGGGCCGCTCAGCATGATGGGCTGTAGCGCTTGTGGAAAGAGATCATTGGTCAGCAGGTCATTCATCAGGCCCATACAAGACTCCGTTCTTCGTCACGTTGTTTTTCAAAGCTCTGACCCGATGCTGCGTGAAATGGTTCGGGCGGCGGTGTAGTCAAAGGTGCCGATCTGGTGGGCGCTGGCAGCGCATGTTCGGGCTCGTCAAACAGGCCGGGTTGCCGGGGTGGGGGCGACAGCTGTGCGGCCAGGCTGTGCGCGTCGAGCGTGGCACCGGGGTGATGGTCTGGCAGCAACACAAAGGGCATGACTTTTTTAAGCGGCAAATGCATGCGCAGCAAATCGTCAAGCCGCACCAGCCGCACACGGCGCGCCTGCAAAATGCGCTGCACCGACTGCACACCCAGGCCGGGCACGCGCAGCAGCATCTCACGCGGCGCGGTGTTGATATTGATGGGGAACTGCATGCGGTGGGCCAGCGCCCAGGCCAGCTTGGGGTCCATGTCAAGCGACAGCATGCCGCTGGTGCTATCTGCGTTGTTGGCATCATCAGGCACGATCTCGCTCGCGGCAAAGCCGTAAAAGCGCATCAGCCAGTCGGCCTGGTACAGGCGGTGCTCGCGCATCAAAGGCGGTTGCACCAGCGGCAAATACCGGGAGGCATCCGGTATGGGGCTGAAGGCCGAGTAGTACACGCGCCGCATCTTGAAGCCGCTGTACAGCGCGGCGCTGGCGCTTAATATCGTGCGGTCATTGCTAGCGTCAGCCCCCACAATCATTTGTGTGCTTTGCCCGCCGGGTGCAAAGTGTGGCGCGGCGGCGCGGCGCATCAAACGCGATTGCGGCAGCGAGATGACGCTGCTTTTGGCCTGGTCCTGTGCTGCGCCTTTGGCATCGTCAATGTGCCTACGCAGCCGCGCCATCATGTGCTGGATGGCCGGGCCGTTTTTTTCAGGGGCGAGGGCTGCCAGGCCTTCCTGCGTGGGCAGCTCGATGTTGATGCTCAGGCGGTCAGCGTACAGGCCCGCCTGGGCCAGCAGCTCGGGCGATGCATCAGGAATGGTTTTGAGGTGGATGTAGCCACGAAAGTCGTGGTCTTGCCGCAGGCAACGCGCCACCTCAACGACTTGCTCCATCGTGTAGTCGGGGCTTTGAATGATGCCGCTGGATAAAAACAGGCCTTCAATGCAGTTGCGGCGGTAAAAATCAAGCGTCAGATTAACGACTTCATCAATCGTGAAGCGTGCGCGCGGTACGTTGCTGCTAACCCGGTTGACGCAATACAGGCAGTCGTAGGTGCAAAAATTGGTCAGTAGTATTTTGAGCAGCGAGATGCAGCGGCCATCTGGCGCGTAGCTGTGGCAAATGCCCGAACCTTCGGTAGAACCGATGCCCTTGCCGCCTACCGAGTTGCGCTTGGCCGTGCCGCTGGACGAGCACGAGGCATCGTACTTGGCTGCATCAGCCAACACGGCCAGCTTGCGCTGGACGGTTTGCAGGGAGGTGGAAGGATTAGTTTTAAACACTGTAATAATATAAGGGGTATCCGCTTAGCTCCACTAAGCTGATTCTGCCATTTCCTGAGTTGTTCGAGTAATGTCCCGGTAGGTCACGGGTTTGGTCACTACTGCTTGCTGCAG
>JAYWBS010000239.1:0-9895 GCA_043781295.1 Polaromonas sp. | reverse complement strand
GGTTGATTTTCTTGTCTTCAATGTCCTGGATCACGCGCTCGATGATGTCGCCAATCTGCTCCATGTTGATGACAAAACTGATGATGTCCGTCCAGCGGCGGGCTTCGTCTTCGGCCAGCGCTTCGCGTGATATTTTTGTCAGGTAGTACTTGATGGATGAGTAGAGGGCATCAACGGTGTCATCGAGTTTGCGCAGTTCTTCCGCCAGCTTCAGGTCGTCTTTTTTAATCACGTCCAGCATGCCGCCCAGCATGGTTTCCACCACATCAGCCTGGTGCATGGCCTCGCGCGCTGCGCAAGAAATTGCCAGTGATGGCGTGCTAAGGGCTGATGCGTCCAGATGCTGTGGCCTGCTATGGGCGGCTGACTGGACGGGCTTGGGCAACAGCTTTTCAACCCAGCGCGCAATCGCTGTAGTCCAGCCGATAAAGATCATTCCCACCAGCACATTGAAGCTCAAGTGAAACAGCACGACCACGCTGGCGTGGTCACCCAGATAAGGGCGCACGTGGCGCAGCCAAACGCCTACGAATGGTGCGGCTATCAGCACGCCCAACACTTTGAAAAGCAGATTACCCAACGGCACTTGCCGCACCTCAATCGCAGAGCGCGCTGTGGTAAGCACCGCCAGCAGGCCACTACCCAGATTGGCGCCCAGTACCAAGCCCAGAGCCACATCAACGGGAACCATGCCAGACGCTGCCAGCGTGGCGGTCAGCAGCACCATCGCCAGGCTTGAATACGACAGCACCGCCAGAAAAGCCCCAACCGTAATTTCAAGCAGCAGATCGCTGCTCAGAGATGCCAGCAGCGCCTTGACCGCTGGCGCTTGGGTCAGCACTTCCGTCGAGGCGGTGACCAGCTTGAGCGCCAGCAGCATCAGCCCCAAGCCAATCAAAATGCGCCCATAACGACCAAAGCTCAGCGAGTCGCGTGAGATAAACAGCACCACGCCAACAAAGATAAACAGCGGCGACAGCCACGACAAATCAAATGAGAACACCACCGCCATCAAGCTGGTGCCAATGTCAGCGCCCAGCATCACGGCCAATGCCAACGGCAAAGTCACGATGCCCTGGCCCACGAACGACGACACAATCAACGCAGTAGCAGTGCTGGACTGCACCAATGCCGTCACGCCAATGCCCGAGATGGCAGCAGCGTAACGGTTGCTGATGCTGCGCGACAGCACGTGGCGCAAGTTGGCTCCAAACACCCGCAGGATGCCGGTACGCACCAGGTGCGTGCCCCAGACCAGCAGCGCGATGGCGGCCAGCAGATTGAGTAAATGCTTCATGACTTTTTGTCAGCGATTAGCCATTAGCCATTAACGAGTCCGCCTGACGCGCAAAATCTCATCCAGAATCAAACAAACAGCACCGATGGTGATGGCGCTGTCGGCGATATTGAACGCTGGGAAGTGCCAACCCGCGACATGAAAATCCAGAAAATCCACCACGTAGCCATACAGCGTTCGGTCAATCACGTTGCCAATCGCGCCACCCAGAATGCATGCCAAGGCAAACGAAAAAAGCTTTTGTCCAGCATGTGCTTTCAACATCCACACAATAAATAAAGCGGCAGCAACGCCGATACCCGTAAACAGCCAGCGCTGCCAGCCGCCCGCATTGGCGAGAAACGAAAACGCTGCGCCGCTGTTGTGTACGCGAACCACGTTGAAAAAACTCGCCACATAAGTTGCATCACCCAGCTTGTAGTAGCCCAAGATAAGTACCTTGGTGAACTGGTCTGCAATCAGGATCAACAGCGCCAGCCCCAGCCACGGCAGCAGGGTGCTGGACGATTTGGTGAAGGTGGTTTTGGCCATTATGCGTACTGCCTTGTTTCACCTGCACCATACAGGTTGCTGGTGCAGCGGCCGCAAATGGTGGGGTGAGCGGGGGCTACGCCAACATCTTCAACATAGTGCCAGCAGCGTTCGCATTTGGGTTTTGTAGATGGCTCCACGAAAAACTTCAACCAGCTACTTTGTTCGTGCTCAAGGCCTGATTGAGCAAGGCTCGTTGAGGAGAGCAATGCCCCTCTTGTGCCGTGAAGGGAAGCCTCGGAAACTATCAACACAAATTTGAGATCGTTCTTGAGATATTCCAGCAATTCGAAATCAGGTCCGGTTGCGTGGATATTAATGGTGGCTTGTAGTGACGAACCCAACTTGCCATCAGCGCGCAGAACTTCGATGTCTTTATTCACCGCATCACGAATTTCGCGGATACGTGTCCACTTGGCCAACAGTGCGTCGTCTTGAGGTTTGAAGTCCGCATACGTTTCCAGAAAAATGGATTCAGACGCACCAAATGTTGTCCACGCCTCTTCAGCCGTAAAGCTTAAAAACGGTGCCATCCAGCGCAGCATGGCGTGGGTGATCTGGTGCAAGGCGGTTTGCGCGCTGCGGCGTGCATGTGAGCCCGCAGCTGTGGTGTACAGTCGGTCTTTCAAAATGTCGAGGTAGAACGAGCCCAAGTCTTCGCTGCAATAAATTTGCAGTTTGGACACCACAGGCTGAAATTCATAGACCTCGTAATGCGCCAGGATGTCAGCTTGCAGCTGCGCAGCCCGGCTTAATGCGTAGCGGTCAATCTCCAGCAATTCATCAAACGGCACAGCGTGTTTGGCAGGGTCAAAGTCGCTGACGTTGGCCATCAAAAAGCGCAGCGTGTTACGGATGCGGCGGTAGCTGTCAACCACCCGCGCCAGAATTTTGTCGTCAATGCCCAGGTCGCCCGAGTAGTCGGTCGATGCGCACCACAGGCGAATGATTTCTGCCCCCAGCTTGCCGGATACCTCTTGCGGTACGACCACATTGCCTTCGCTCTTGCTCATCTTGCGGCCCTTGCCGTCAACCGTGAAGCCGTGCGTGAGCAAGCCCTTGTACGGCGCTCGGTCGTACATGGCGCATGACGTGAGCAGGGAGGAGTGAAACCAGCCCCGGTGCTGGTCGTGGCCTTCCAGGTACAGGTCTGCTGGCCAGGTTGATTGTGCGGCATGGCTGTGCTTGAGCACGTGGTCATGCGTGGTGCCGGAGTCAAACCACACGTCGAGAATGTCGGTGCTTTTGATGTAGTCAGGTGCATCCTTGCCGATGATTGACTCCGCCGTAGCTTTGCTCCACGCTTCAACACCACCTATCTCCACCATGCTGGCAGCCAGGTCCATGATCTCCATGGTGCGCGGATGCAACTCACCCGTGGCTGTATGAATGAAAAACGGCAGTGGCACGCCCCAGTTGCGCTGGCGGCTGATGCACCAGTCGGGCCTGCCCGCAATCATGTCGCGCAAGCGGCCTTTGCCGTTTTCGGGGTAGAACTTCGTTTGTTCAATGGCATCGAGTGCGAGTCGGCGCAAGGTTTTAGGTGCTTTGTCTTTGGTGAAGACACCGTCGCCTTCATCCATGCGTACAAACCACTGCGCTGCCGCACGGTAAATCACCGGGGTTTTGTGCCGCCAGCAGTGCGGGTAGCTGTGCTCGATGTTGACCGTGGCAAACAGGCGGTCGTGTTCGCGCAGCTTGTCAATCACCAGCGGCGCAGCCTTCCAGATGTTCAAGCCGCCAAACAGCGGCAGGTCATCCACATAGCGGCCATTGCCTTGCACCGGATTCAGGATGTCGTCATAGGCAATGCTGTTGGCAACGCAAGAGTTAAAGTCTTCTACCCCGTAAGCGGGTGACGAATGCACGATACCTGTGCCATCGTCTGCCGTGGCGTAGTCGGCCAAAAATACGGGGCTGAGGCGCTTGTAGCCCACGTCTACATCGTAAAACGGATGCATGAAGTTGAGTAGCGCCAGGTTTTTGCCTTGTGTGGTGGCAATGACCTGGCCGGTAAGCTGGTAGCGCTCCAGGCACTTGTCAACCAGCGATTCCGCCAGCATGAGAATGCCGCGCTCGGTGTCTACCAGCGCGTAGGTCAGTTCCGGGTTCAGGTTCAGGGCCTGGTTGGCTGGGATGGTCCAGGCGGTGGTGGTCCAGATCACGGCAAAAATCGGGGCCACCCTCACCCCAGCCCTCTCCCGTCCCGGGAGAGGGAGAGGGAGAGGGAGAGGGAGTAATTCGTCTTCGCTCCCTCTCCCGCCATCGGGAGAGGGCTGGGGTGAGGGCAAGCCAAATGCAGCAAGGACTTTTTCAGGCTCATAAGCTTTAAAACCCACATCCAGCGTTTGCGATTTCTTGTCAGCGTATTCAATCTCAAATTCAGCCAGCGACGAGCCGCAGTCAAAGCACCAGTACACGGGCTTCAAGCCCCGGTACACAAAGCCGCGCTCCATGATGCGTTTGAGCGCGCGGATTTCGTTCGCTTCATTGGCGTAGTCCATCGTGCGGTAGGGGTTGTCCCATTCGCCGAGGACGCCCAGACGTTTGAAGTCTTCCAGCTGGCCAGCGATTTGCTCGGTCGCAAAGGCTCGGCTTTTGGCTTGCACTTCATCTCTCGATAAATGACGGCCGTGCAGCTTTTCAATCGCGTTTTCAATCGGCAGGCCGTGGCAGTCCCAGCCCGGTACATAAATCGCGTCCAGGCCTTTGAGCTGGCGCGCTTTGACAATCATGTCTTTCAGAATTTTGTTGACGGCGTGGCCGATGTGAATCTTGCCGTTGGCATACGGTGGGCCGTCATGTAGTACGAACTTGACCGCACCTGCACGGGCAACACGCAGCTTTTTATAAATACCTTTGTCGTCCCAGTCTTTGACCCAGCCTGCTTCGCGTTTGGGTAAATCGCCGCGCATCGGGAAGGGCGTGTCGGGCAGGTTCAGGGTGCTGCGGTAGTCGGTTTTTGTGTTGGTGTCGGTCATGGCAATCGCTTGAGGTGTCAGTGCGGACTTGATCCGCAATCCAGAAATTTGGGGAAGAGACGAAAAATTACGGGCCAAACCCGCATTGACGGATCGTCTAAATTCGGTCGCGCGTCGTTTGGCGGGCGCACTCGCTGTGCATCGAAGCAAAAAATGCGCGGGCATCATCACAGTCTTTCGCAATGCCCTTTTTAAGCGCATCCAGACCGTCGTACTTCAATTCATCATGCAATTTGTGCAGCAGCTCCACGCGTACGATTTTACCGTACCCACCTTCAGCGCCCAGGGCTGCTGGCCAGTCCAGGCAATAGGTCTCCAGCAGTACACGACCACCGTTCACGTCGTTCGCATCGATGGACGGGCGAATGCCGAGGTTGGCCACGCCGATTAACGGTTTGTCGGTCAAGCCAAACACATGCACGGCAAATATGCCGCTCGCGGCAGGGTTCCAGTGGGAAAAGCGCAGGTTCAGCGTGCGAAAGCCCAAATCGCGCCCCAGCTTGCGGCCATGCACCACATGGCCTGAAATGCTGTAGGGCCTGCCCAACAAGCTGGCAGCTTGCGCCATGTCACCCGCGCCAAGCGCTTGCCGTACCGCCGAACTGGAGACGCGTGTGCTCTGAACTTCATAGCTGTTCATACGTGCCACGTCAAAGTCGCGCAATTGCCCGGCTGCGTCCAGCATGGCGTAGCCGCCAGCGCGCTTGGCACCAAAACGAAAGTCGTCGCCGACCAAAATGTATTTGGCACCCAGGCCCTGTACCAGCACGTCGTCAATGAAAGCCTCGGGTAGTTGGCTTGCCAGACGCGCATCAAACGGCAGCACCACGGTCTGGTCAATACCGCAGGCAGCGAGTTCTGTCAGCTTGTCGCGTAGCGTGGCAATGCGCGGCGGCGCCAGCTCGGGCTTCTTGGCCAGTGCCGCAAAATAGTCGCGCGGATGCGGTTCAAACGTCATCACGCAGCTGGGTACGCCCCGGTGTTGCGCCTCACTTTTAAGCAGCGCCAGCATGGCCTGGTGGCCCCGGTGCACACCGTCAAAATTGCCAATCGTCAGGGCACATGCTGAGGTAAGTTGAGGATGGCGGTAACCGCGAAAGACTTTCATGCCCTGATTATCGTTTTAATAGCAGTTGCGGCGGGTTAATCAGCCCTTACGGGCAGTTTGTCATGTTTTACCTGTATATTGAAGGGTATCGTGACAACGACATTCCATTTTTGATGGAGGTTTAGTTTGAAGGTCTTGAAGCTTTCCGCCCAGGGGCTGCCACAGTCGTGGATCAGCCTTGAAGAAGCCGTACTTCACTACGCAGCCGATGAGGTGCGCTGGGAAATGGGCGCGCATGTGGCCACCTTTCACGGCGGCCACAACGCCATGACGGGCAACCAGTCCATCATCACCATCAACAGCATCATTGGTACCAAGGGCGTGCCGAAAATCAATCCGTTTGAATTGAAACCCGGCCTGACAAATGGCAAGCTTTTCGTGCGCGACCGCAATGTGTGCGCCTACTGCGGCCAGCACTTTCATGAAGAAGAGCTTACCCGCGAACACATCATTCCGTTTGCGCAAAAAGGCATCGACACCTGGATGAACGTCGTCACCGCTTGTCGCGCCTGCAACCACCGCAAAAGCAGCCGCACGCCCGAGCAAGCCGGTATGCCGCTGCTGTATACGCCGTATGTGCCCAGCCTGTGGGAGGACTTCATTTTGCGCAACCGCCGTATTCTGGCGGATCAGATGGAGTTTTTGATGGCGCACATTCCAAAAACGTCACGCCTGCACGCGTGATGATCTGAGTTTTCGCCGCGTTTGTACGTTTGATAATTTTGGCGCGCGCTTTTTTCAGGCGTGCCAATGCCTTGGCTACTGCCCTGTCGCAGTTACCCCACACGTCAGGACAAAGGCGGCGGTGCTGCCTGACGGGAAAGTCGTTATGGGAATACCGGTGGTTTGAAAAGTGGCCAATGACAGCGGTGCACCAGGACAAACGGCACCGCCCGTTACGGTACAAGTTACTGCCGTGCAGCTAAGGCCGGTTGCTGGCGGGTCGCTGACCAGCGCACCATCCGCCGCCGCCGGGCCAAGGTTGGCCACTGTTATCGTATAAGAATTGATGCTCCCCGCTGTTGCCGTGAGTTTCCCGTCGGTCTTGGCTATTGTCAGCGTGGTGCCCGGCAAGATGCTCATGGTCACAGTCGAGCTGTTGTTGGCAGCATTTGAATCGGTCGAGGGTGCCACAGGCGACAAGGTGGCCACATTGGTGAAGGTAGTGATCACGCCAGTGATGGTAGTTTGAGCGGTAACAGTGATGCTGCATATAGCGCCAGGAGCCGCAGCGGTGTACGTGCCGCTCACAACGGTTCTGCCGCCTACCACCGACGTGGCGGTACTGCACTGCCCCACGCCCGAGGTGCCGACAACAATCGTCAAAACCGGTGTGATTTGTAGTGGCAATGTATCGGTAAACGTCACCGTCCCTGAACCGGGCGAACCCGCGCCGTTGGTAACAGCAATCACATACTGCACCGTGCTCCTGCCAGCTACGGATATCTGTGCGTTGGTGTAAGTCCCGGACGTGCCAGAGCGCTGCTGTTTGTCGATTGAAAAATCATTCACCGCGACCTGAAAAGTGGCTTGCGCCTGCGCGGCATTGGTGCCTGCTGTCGTGGTCAGGCTACCAGCAGGGATGGTGTTGATATACGAGCCATTGGCTGCAGCACTGACCACAAACGAATAAGTGCAACCGCCCGGCGGTATGCGGCTACCCGCACTGATGCTCGCGCTGCCAGCACCTGCTACAGCTGTTACGGTGTTGTTGGGTACGGTCACGCAACTGCCCTGCAACACGGGTGTCGCAGCAATCACCATGCCTGCTGGAAGCGTATCGGTCAAAGCTTGGTTGATATAAACCGCTGCTGTATTGATATTACCCAGAGTAATTTGTAGGGTCGACGTGCCCGGCGATACAGCTCTGAAGGTGGGGGTAAAAGTTTTTGAAACTGTAGGTGGCGCAGGTTTGACCGTGCAATTGCCCATGTCAGCGATTAAAAAACTGGTATCCGTTTGCGCTAACAGTGTGGTCGTACCGGACACCAAATTCACCTCAAAAGTCACACTCGCAAAAGGAGGAGCGCTAAGTGTTGTGTTGTCGACACCCGAAAGATAGGTTTTACCTGTTAAAGGGTCTGTCGATACGCCCCCCACCCTAACATTGCCCACACCGATCAGTACCAGCGCCGGCGAATTGGTTTGCCCAAAGCTGGCCCCGGGATTTAAATTGAGCTGGTGCAAAGTGGGTGGTAGGGTGTTGGAAATAATCCAATTGCTACCGCCAGCGTCAATAAAGCTGTCGCCGCTGCCCGCCAATGTTGGGGTGTCGCCTGCCGTCGTGCGAAGTTGCGTCCAGGCAGTCACAGTAGCTGCTGTAGCTACGCTGACTTGAGCCACGGTCACATAGCTATAGCTGGGTGCGACTGGATTGCCACTCGTGGCATAGACGAACAAATCACCGAAAGAGTTGCTGGTTGCTCCCACCATGTTGGTGGCTACCGCTGGCAACGGAGGGGCAGGAATTGTTCCAATCAAGGTGGACGCCAGTGTTGTTGCTCCTGGGTCAATGCTGTACAGGTTCTGGTTACTTCTATCAACGTAATACAGCAAACCGTTGATTTTTGAGCCTGCCAAGGCATTGGCACCAGATGCTCCTGAATTGTTAAGCGTTAGCAGGGGGTTCGACCATTGGCCCGTGGTTGTATTCAAATAGCGCAAGCTGTAGGTGGTGAAGTCGGTGGCGACACCCCAAACCGATGTACATGCCGACTGCGCCAAGGCGCTGCCCGGCAGCCAGGCCAGAAGCGACAACAGCAAACATAAAAGATAACGGGTCGTGGTTAGCACTTAAGCAGTATCGAATTCATACATCCAAATATTCTATATGGACGGATTACAAGCGCTTACAGGAATTCCTGATTTTGTCTAAAAAATCACACGACTGGGGATTCGTTCTGGGCATCACGCAAACACACCTGCCGTATCCTGCATGCGCCCAGAGACTTCCCCCAGCTGATGCAGCGTGTCGCCAAACGTCATTTCAAGCTGGGTCAGCTTTTTGAAGTAGTGGCTGACGATGTATTCATCCGTCACGCCAATACCGCCATGCAGTTGTACCGCCTGCTGGCCCACAAAACGCATGGCCACGCCCAACTGGTATTTGGCTCTGGCCATGGCGGCTGAGCGCTCGGCTGCGGGCGCATTGAGCTTCATGCTGGCGTAGTAGCTCATGGATCTGGCCAATTCCAGCTGCATCTTCATGTCGGCCACGCGGTGGCGCAGCGCCTGAAAGCTGCTGATCAACACGCCAAACTGTTTGCGGGTGTTCATGTAGTCGACCGTGACAGCCAACGTTTTGTCCATCACACCGACGGCTTCAGCGCAGGTGGCGGCTATGCCGATGTCAATCGCATGCGTCAGTGCGGTTGCACCATCGGCTGTAATCATGGTGGCCGATGCATTTTTGAACGTGACTTCAGCGGCGCGCCCACCGTCTTGCGTCACATAGCCGCGCGTGGTGACACCAGCCGCCGTACGCTCGACGAGGAACAGCGCCAGCTTGGCATCCACCATGGCGGGCACGATGAAGGCGTCTGCCTGGTCACCCGCAGGCACTATGCTTTTTGTAGCTGTCAGCGCCCATATTTGCTGGGCCAGAGCCGCTTTTGCATCGCATTTTGTAGGGTTGTAGCGGGCACCGCGCTCTTGGTAGGCCAGCACCACCAGGCTCTCGCCCGAGGCGACTTTAGGCAGGTGCAGCGCCTTCAAATCCGGCGGCGCGTAAGCCGCCAGAACGGCGCCGGCAATCAGCGTCTGCACCAACGGCTCCAGCACGATACCGCGCCCCAGCTCTTCCATGACAACCATGCCTTCTACCGGCCCCATGCCCAGTCCGCCGTCGGCCTCGGGTATGTAGAGCCCGGTCAGGCCGAGCTCTGCCAGCTGGGTGTAGGCCTCGCGGGAAAACCCGCCGGTCTTGACGATGCCGCGGCGGCGCTCAAAGTCGTAGCCTTTGTCAACCCATTTGCGGAC
>JAYWBS010000238.1:0-3297 GCA_043781295.1 Polaromonas sp. | reverse complement strand
TTGATTCCTTTGTAATACGCATGCACTTGTTATGACCCATTCAAAATACGTCTATTGCATTCGCGTTTTTACATTCTCACATCGCAGTTCCGCAATGTACAAGTATTTAATCGTCTGGTACTTTTGGACCATGTACAAAACCTGTCAAGTGGAATAAAGTTGTGACTGTCCGTAACTTTTATTACAACAGGAGCACATCATGGCCGGTGGATTCTTAGACAAAAAATCATTCAAAAGCAGAATCCCCTACCAGGGCATCACCAGCTTTTGGCGGGCAGACTACTCGCAAGACTTGGCCAACGCTGACTTTGCGGTGTACGGCATACCGTGTGATGCCAGCATCGTCAACCGGCCCGGCACCCGCTACGGCCCGCGCGCCATTCGGGAGCAATCCTGCTATGTGAACGTGGTTCCCATTCACTGGCCGTTTGACTATGAATTTCCCCGGCGCCACCGCCTGATTGACTACGGCGACATTGGTTTTTATCCCGGCCAGGTCGGTGAAATGCTGGTCAATGCAGAGGAAGAAATCACCCGCATGTCTGAAGCGGGCGTGGGCACGCTGGGTCTGGGCGGTGACCATATCGTGGCCTACCCGGCCATCAAGGCACATGCCAAGCGCCATGGCCCCCTGTCATTGATTCACTTTGATGCGCACACCGACACCCACCCGAGCGAGGTGCTAAACCACGGCAGCATGTTCTGGTTTGCTGACAAGGAGGGTTTGATCGATGCCAAGTCGTCGGTCCAGATCGGCATCCGTACCTTCATCCCTGAAGGCGACTACACGATCATCGACGCCCAAAAGTGCATTGAAATCGGCAGCAAGGCCATCATTGCAAAAATCCGCCAGGTGGTGGGCGACCGCCCTTGCTACATCTCGCTCGATGTCGATGGCATGGACCCGGCCCACGCACCCGGCACAGGCACGCCACTGCCGGGCGGCATCACGTCGGCCATGCAGCGCGAGATCATCTGGGGCCTGAGCGGCCTGAACATTGTGGGCGGCGATGTGGTGGAGGTGTCCCCGCCTTATGACCCGTCGCACATCACAGCCATTTTGGGGGCCACGCTGGGCATGGACATTTTGTACGTGATGGCTGAATCGCCGATGTATAAAAATCGCAAAAAAGCGTGATGCCCCTTACGCCTCTTACGCCATTTGCCACGCTGCCATTGCCCGCCATGCGCACGGTGGTGGCACCGGATGGTTCTGATGTGCGGGTGCTGCTTCGCCTTGACGGCGGCAGCATGGCGCACTTCTCGCTGCAACCGGGGCAAACCGCTGCGGCAGTGACGCACCGCACGGTTGAAGAAGTCTGGTACGTGGTGCAAGGGCGCGGCGAGATGTGGCGCAAACAGGGCAGCGTTGAAGAAACAGTCACGCTGATGCCCGGCATTTGCCTCACGATTCCCTTGGGTACGCACTTTCAGTTTCGGGCAGCGCCTGACCAGCCGCTGGGCGCGGTGTGCGTAACCATGCCGCCCTGGCCAACGGACCCAGAGGCGGGCGAGGCCGTGCCAGTGGCTGGCCCGTGGGCAGCGGCTGCCTAGCCAAGCATTGGTCATCGGCCCGAAGAGCGCAAGGACAAGTTTCCCATTCCATTTTGAGGGCTCGACCCATGGCACGCATTGTTTCAATTCACGCTGGCAAAACAAAAGCTTACAGCGCGGACAACGTCACTTTTGAAACCGCCATTCGCAAACAAAAACTGGAAGGCCCCGTCACGCTGACCAGCCACGGCGTGGAAGGCAATGAGGTTGCCAACCACAAGAACGCGGTGTTTGCCTATTGCTCAGAAAACTATGCCTACTGGAACGACACCCTCAAGCCAGCTCAGCCCTGGGCGTATGGCGGCGTGGGTGAAAACCTGACCCTTGAAGGCATCGACGAAAGTCAGGTGCGCATCGGTGACCTGTTCAAAATCGGCGGCGTCACTTTGCAGGTGTCAGGCTGCCGTGAGCCCTGCGCCAACTTCTTGTGGCACATGCAATTGCCCACGAGTTTTTTAAGCGCCTACCAGGCATCTGGGCGCACAGGCATGTACCTCGAGGTGTTGCAACCCGGCGTGATTCAGGCAGGCGACGCTGTCGAGCACATCGGCTGCGGGATTGAGAGCATCTCGGTGCCTGACCTGGCGCTATTTTTCATGAACCCGCAGCCTGACCCCACCGAGTTGGACAGGCTAATCAGCATTCCTGGCATGGGCCTGCAAATGCTCAGCTCCATGATGGCCACCCGCAACCTGCTGACTGAAAAAAATCTGGTCAGAAGCAACCGCTGGACGGGGTGGAAAAAGTTTTGCGTGCAACGCATCGTGCAAGAAACACCAGACATCAAGTCGTTTTATTTGCGACCTGCCGACGGCGTACCCGTGGCGGGCTACCGTGCGGGTCAGTTTTTAACAGTGAGAATTCCGCTGGAAGATGGCCCTCTGGAAGATGGCCAATCTGTGACGCGCTGCTGGAGCATTTCTGGCTACGACGAAAGCTTGCAGGGCTACCGCATCAGCATTAAAAAAGAGCCGCAAGGGCTGGCCTCAACCTGGATGCATGAGAAGCTTGCCGTTGGTGACTCGCTAGACGTGATGCCTCCGAGCGGGCGCTTCACCATAAATCGTGGTGCGATTGCGCAGCCGGTGGTGTTGATCAGTGGCGGCGTCGGCATCACGCCGATGGTCAGCATGCTCAATGCACATACAGCACGCGCCGACAAACGCTTGCCCAGCCTGTACTTTATTCACGCAACGCAAAGCCGCCAGACCCACGCCTTCAAAGACGAGGTTGATGCGCTGGTGGCAAAGCACCCACAGTTTCAGGCCCACACCATCTACAGCAGCGCGCCCGCCAGCGCCACGTCTACCAACCGCTTGGACAAATCAGAACTGACTCGAATTCTCAGCGATATTGGCTGCTGGTTTTCAGAAAAATGGGTGACTTTAAAAGCCGAACACTGTGCCTATTACCTGTGCGGTCCGCCAGGCTTTATGGACGCCATCCGCAGCGCTTTGGTTGACATGGGTGTGCCAGACACATCGATTGTGCAGGAGTCTTTTGCTGGCGGCTTGGGCAGCCTGGAGCACTTGCAGATAGCACCCGCACAGGTGCAGTTTGCACGCAGCGCGCTGACTGCTGGCTGGCGTCAGGAAGACGATATGTCGTTGCTGGAGCTGGCAGAAAAACAAGGCCTGCGCCCCGCTTTCAGTTGCCGAAATGGTCAGTGCGGTTTGTGCAGAACCACCGTGCTAAGCGGTGAAGTGATGTATTTGACTGAACCCGATGCCGACGTACCGCCAG
>JAYWBS010000237.1:0-64922 GCA_043781295.1 Polaromonas sp. | reverse complement strand
CGCCCGATGCTGGCCACGGCGCAAGTCGCAGGGCGCGATCCCGTTATGGTGTGCGAGCTGCCGAACGATACGACCAAGGCGTTGACGGTCGGCAATGGTGATGTACTGATTGCCGCCATTACCAGCTGCACCAACACCTCCAACCCCAGCGTGCTGCTGGCGGCTGGCTTGCTGGCTAAAAAGGCGGTGGAGGCAGGGCTGAAAGTACAGCCGCACATCAAGACATCACTGGCTCCGGGCTCACGCATCGTGACCGAATATTTAACCGAGACAGGCTTGTTGCCTTACCTTGAAAAGCTTGGCTTTGCATTGGCAGGCTACGGCTGCACCACCTGCATCGGCAACGCAGGCGATTTGACGCCCGAGATCAACGAAGCCATTACCAAAAGCGACCTGGTGTGCGCGGCGGTGCTGTCAGGCAACCGCAATTTTGAAGCGCGCATTCACCCCAACCTGAAGGCCAACTTTCTGGCCAGCCCGCCGCTGGTGGTGGCCTATGCGATTGCTGGCACCGTGATGCGCGACCTGATGACCGAGCCAGTTGGCAAAGGGCACAAAGGCAAGGATGTTTACCTGGGCGACATCTGGCCGACCACGGACGAGATTAACGCCCTGATGAAGTACGCCATGAATGGCAAAGCCTTTCGCGCCAACTACGCCAAGGTGAAAAGCGAGCCCGGCAAGCTGTGGGAAAAAATCAAGGGTGTCACGGGCAATACCTACACCTGGCCGAACAGCACCTACATTGCAGAGCCGCCTTTCTTCAAAGACTTTGCTATGGATAATGTAGCTGCTAACGCCCGAAAACAGGCGGCTACAGCCTTAAATGAGGGTGAAAACAGCCATTTTCCAGACAATTTCAACGTCAAAAGCGCCCGCATCATGGCCCTGTTTGGTGATTCGATCACCACCGACCATATTTCGCCCGCCGGGTCGATCAAGGCCTCATCGCCCGCGGGCCAGTGGTTGCAGGCGCATGGCGTGCTCAAGCCCGACTTCAACAGCTACGGCGCGCGGCGCGGCAACCACGACGTGATGATGCGCGGTACGTTTGCCAATGTGCGGATTAAAAACCTGATGATTCCGGCGGATGCTGAAGGCTCGCGCGAAGAGGGCGGTGTGACGCTGTTCCAGCCCTCGGGCGAAAAGCTATTCATTTACGACGCTGCGATGAAATACATCGCTGAAGGTACGCCCACCGTGATATTTGCAGGTGAAGAATACGGCACCGGTTCGTCCCGCGACTGGGCCGCCAAAGGCACGCAGCTGCTGGGGATCAAGGCGGTGGTGGCGCGCAGCTTTGAGCGCATTCACCGCAGCAACCTGGTCGGCATGGGTGTGTTGCCGTTGCAGTTCAAGGCCGGGCAGTCATGGCAAACGCTGGGGCTGACAGGCAATGAAGTCATCGACGTGATTCCGCATCCAGCGCTCAAACCGCAAAGCGATGCCACACTGCGCATCACACGCGCCGATGGCAAGGTGCAAGACATCATCGTCACGCTGCGGGTAGACACGCCGATTGAGGTGGACTACTACCAGAGCGGCGGTATCTTGCCCTACGTGCTGCGGCAGTTGCTGGCTTCATGAAACTAAAGGTCGCGATTGCAGGCGGCGGCATCGGCGGGCTGGCTGCGGCGCTGGCTTTGGCGCGCTCGGGGCAGCAGATTGAGCTGTTTGAAAAAGCGACTGCGTTCAGCGAGATGGGTGCGGGCATTCAGCTCGGCCCAAATGTCACCCGCATCCTGCAAGATTGGGGCTTGCTTGAAGGTGTAAGCCGGGTAGCAACTGCGCCTGATCGTTTACAGGTACGCAGCGCCACCACTGGCAGCTTGTTGGGTGAACTGCATTTGGGGCAAGCCATGGCCGCGCGTTACGGCGCACCGTACCTGACGCTGCACCGCGCGGACTTGCACGGCTTGCTGCTGCAAGCGGTGCAGCAAACAGCGACGGTGCTGCACACTGATTGCGCAGTACAAAGTTTTGAGCAAACACCGCAGATAGTTTCTGTGCAGACGAATGCTGGAGCTAGCCAAGTAGATGTTTTGGTGGGCGCTGATGGCTTGTGGAGCAATACCCGCCAGCAGTTGCTAAACGACGGCCCACCACGCCGCACAGGGCATCTGGCTTACCGCGCCTTGATCAAGAAAACCGATCTGCCAGAGCCACTGCGCAGCCACAACGTCACCGCTTGGCTGGGCCCGAAGATGCACGCCGTGCAGTATCCGGTGCGGGGTGGCGAATGGTTGAATGTTGTGGTGTTTATCCACGGTGATGTACCTGATGATTTTCAAAACTGGGACCACAGCGCCAATGCAGCAGATTTAACAAGCCATCTCACGGATTGCTGCCCTCAATTGCAAGACCTGCTGCAAGCCGTGCCCGACTGGCGGCTGTGGGTCATGCATGACCGCCCGCCCATGCAGGGCGCATACCAGCACGCACTGGGCCGTGTGGCGCTGCTTGGCGATGCCGCGCACCCGATGCGGCCCTACCTGGCGCAAGGCGCAGGCATGGCGATTGAAGACGCAGCTGAGCTGGGGTCAGTCATGCATGGGGTAACTTCGCAAAACGTACCTGCTGCCTTGCAGCAATACGCCACCAACCGCTGGCAGCGCAACGCACGCGTGCAAGCCCGGGCGCTACGCAATGGCCAGATCTTCCACACCCACGGGCCCATGCGCTGGGGCCGCGATGTGTCCATGAAGCTGATGGGGGAGAAGCTGCTGGACATGCCTTGGCTGTTTGGGTATCGCCGCGACAGTAAACTTGCCTCAGTTCAGATCGATTTTTAAAGAGAGGCAAGCATCATGCCGATTGGAAGCGACTTCGATGACTTCTTGAAAGAACAAGGCATCTTTGTAATTACCACTGCCATTGCCATCAAAAAGGTATTGGTGTTTCAAATTAAAAATGAAATGTAAGTGCAGCGTCTGACCAAAACAGCCATGGCGCAACGTATGCGCACCAGCCGAGCTGCGCTCAATCGTTTGCTAGATGACAAGGATAAAAGCTTGACGCTAACGACACTGGCAAGCGCGGCTGCGGCTTTGGGTAAGCGAGTGGATGTGGAGTTAGTAGCAGCGTGATATTCGGAGAGCAAAATTGTTTTTAATTTTGGCATGGTGCCAGCACACAATTACGCACAGATTCAACTCTAATAGTTTCGACTCCTGTAGCCAAATTTACACGAACATCCTATGCTCACTGTTCTCAGCGAAGTTTCTCTTAAGGGCGCTACAAATCCAAAACTTGGTAACGTACAACTGTTTCTTGAGCAACTATTGGTGGAAGTCATAAGCGAAAACTATCGTTACTTCCTTAGCGAACACTTATCGTATCGACACCATTTTGAGCAAGACGGGTACACCCATTGTTGGCCACCGCTTCTAGCCAATGAGCGTCAGGTCTCTGGTCTATTTGCAATTGGTCTTTCTCGCGTCTGCCCGGTCTCTCGACCGGAGCATCCAATCTCCCGGTCATCATCAAAGCGAGAAAGCGAGGACGGTCAGCCTTCGTCAAAGGGCGGTCGTATTGACTTCCTCGGCACATATGGCGCGCGACAGATAGCGCTTGAGTTAAAGCGTTGTCCAATTTCCACTATTGGCGATGCCAAATTAAAAAGCGGTCTCTCAAACCAATGGAGAAATGTAAGTTCACAAGCAAAGGAAGCCTTAGTTCACATGCGCTCTCTGCCGGAAAGGGCGTTGTATAGCTCCCCTGTTTCGATTGGTTTGCTGGTAATTCGGTTAAGTAGAAAAGTTACCAGCAAACGAGAAACCGAGACAACACGACAAGAAGTAGCAAGGCTTTTACCGGATGTTGCAGAACGCGTAAAGAAGCTCACATCAGCAGATTTTCTTGCCTACTACAGTCCTCCTGCAGAAATGCAGACCTCTTTTGGGTGGGGAAAAGACGGAGATCAGTACCGCGTGTTCCCCGGCGTTATCTTCGCTGCCGTTGTGCATGGCAATACAAGGTAAGGCGCGACTATTGAGGCCAGAGTTCGAGCTTACTCAATTCCCGGGGCGATTCAATGGCAACTTGGGGCGCGCACCTAGCGACGCGGCCAGTAACGCCAGCGGTGCATCAAGCGCTACCACGCGCCCCTGCTGCATGACCGCCACATATTGCAGCGTAACGCCTTCGCCGCGCTGCTGGGCTACTTTGTTAAACACCTCCAGAGTCGCGTGTAATGGTTGTGTCGATGCCGCGCAATGACCCACGCAGGGCGCTGGCGGGTTGTACGGGGATGAACTCCACGCGGTTGTCAAACTGCACCACCTGCATCTTGACGCCGGGCACGAGCTTGAGACTTTCGCGAATGGTTAACGGAATGACCACCTGGAATTTGGGTGAGACGGTGACGGTTTGCATGGCTGCCTTTTTATATTTATCGACACTCTAATCGCAGAATGAAATTTTAGCGATGGGGTGAGATGGGTGATTGGTTTAGGGTCGCTGGCTGAGTTGATAAGAACAGTAGCAGTGAATTTGCTATTAATTCAGAAGCTGCTTGCGCCCGTATCTATTGGGCTGTAGGCCAATTCGACCCCTAAAAATGGCTGAAAATAACCCAAAACGTCCTCAAATCAGCTACAAAGCCGTCCGCAGCTTCCAGATTTCAGGAAACAGCACCACGTCGAGCATTTTTCGCAGGTAGCTCACGCCGCCTGTGCCGCCAGTGCCGCGCTTGAAGCCGATGACGCGCTCCACCGTGGTGACGTGACGAAAGCGCCAGAGTCTGAAGGCGTCTTCCAGGTCTGTCAGTTCTTCGCCCAACTGGTACAGGTCAAAGTGCTGCTTGGGGTTGCGGTAGGCGACCAGCCAGGCCTGTTCGACTTCATCGCTTTCAACATAGCCTTGCGTCCAGTCGCGCTCCAGGTGACTGGCGGGAATCGCCAAGCCGCGCCTGGCCAGCAGCCGCAGTGCCTCGTCGTACAGCGAAGGCGCAACGAAGGCGGCTTGCACCTGCGCCAGCAAGTCAGGCCGGTGCGCATGGGGTTTTAGCATGGCGGCGTTTTTGTTGCCCAATGCAAATTCAATGCAGCGGTACTGCGCGCTTTGAAAGCCGCTGGAATTGGCCAGGTAAGGCCGGATGGCGCTGTACTCGGGCGGTGTCATGGTGGCCAGCACGTCCCAGGCGTGGACGAGTTGTTCCATGATTTTGCTGACTCGCGCCAGCTTTTTAAACGCGTCGCTGAGTTCGTCTTTGGCCACATCAGCAATCGCGGCACGCAGCTCGTGCAGCATCAGCTTCATCCATAGCTCACTGGTTTGGTGCTGGATGATGAACAGCATCTCGTTGTGGTCGGGCGACAGCGGCTGCTGGGCACCTAACAGGGCATCCAGGTGCAAGTAGTCGCCGTAGGTCATGGACTTGCTGAAGTCCAGTTGCGCTTTTTCACTGTGAACGATGTCGATGGGTTTCATATCAAGTCACCGCACTTTTTTGGTTGAATTGATCCTGTTTCCATTCACCTGATTCGAGCACCTGTCGTAAATGTTCAACCGCGTTCCATACGTCTTCAAAGCCGATGTACAACGGTGTGAAACCGAAGCGCAGGATGTCCAAACTCCCCGTTCGTCCTGAGCCTGTCGAAGGATCGCCTGCCCTGAAATCACCAATCACGCCGCGTGCGATCAGGGCCTGAATGATGGCGTAAGCACCCTCGTGTTTCGTCAAGCAAACCTGCGAGCCGCGCTGGCCGTGCGCGCGTGGCGTGGCCAGGCCCAGGCCATGACCAGCGCAGCGCTCTTCAACCAGTGTGATGAACAGGTCAGTTAACGCGAGCGACTTTTTGCGCAATGCATTCATGCCGCCCAATGGCTGCGCAGCCAGCACCGTGTCAAGCCCGCATTCAAGCGCCGTCATGTTCAAAATCGGTTGCGTTCCGCACAAGTAGCGGTTGATGCCCGCCGCAGGTTGGTACTCAGGTGTGAAGGCGAACGGCGCGCTGTGGCCCCACCAGCCAGCTAACGGCTGCCACACATCGCGCGCGGCGTGCTTGGGGTTGACCCACACAAAAGCGGGTGCGCCTGGGCCACCGTTCAGGTATTTGTAGCCGCAGCCGACGGCAAAGTCGGCCTTTGCGCTAGTCAAGTCAACCGGTACTGCGCCTGCACTGTGCGCCAGGTCCCAAACAGTCAATATGCCTTTAGTGTGAGCCAATGTGGTGATGGCGTTCATATCGTGCACGGCGCCTGTGCGGTAGTTGACATGGGTCAGCATCAGCACGGCTACGTCAGGCGTTAAGGCTGCCTCAATGTCTTGTGCATCTACCAGCAACAGCGTGAGCCCGCGTTCTTTGCACAGGGCCTCGGCAATGTACAAATCCGTGGGGAAGTTGCTGCGCTCGCTGACCAGCACCTTGCGCTCTGGCATGTCGATGGCTGCCATGCTGAGTGCGGTTGAAAGCACCTTGAACAAATTGATCGATGTACTGTCAGTGGCCACCACCTCGCCGGGTGCAGCGCCAATCAGCTTGGCAATTTTGTTGCCCAGGCGCTGCGGCATGTCAAACCAGCCGGCGCTGTTCCATGAGCGGATCAGGCCCTGGCCCCACTCCTCAGTCACAACCTTGGCCACGCGGCTAGCTGTGGTATTGGGCAACACACCGAGTGAGTTGCCATCGAGGTAAATCACGCCCTCCGGCAAGGTGAATTGATGACGCAGCTTGCGCAGTGGGTCTTGCGCGTCGAGTGCGCGGCAGTCTTGTTGTGTGGTCATAGTCATTTGATTAAAGCTCTCGCAAGATGGCCCGCACCGGTGAAGCATCAGCACGCATCAGTTTCAGGGGCAGGGCAATCAGCTCGTAGTCGCCCTCGGGCACGGCGTCGAGTACCAGGCATTCGAGCACCCGCATGTTGTGGGTCAGCAACTGGTGGTGGCTGGGCAAGGGTTGGCTGTTGGCAGGGTCAACACTGGGTGTGTCAATACCGATGAGTGCTACGTTTTTAGTAGCTAGCTGCGCCAGTGTTTCGGGCGCTATGGCGGTAAATGATGCCCAGGATTGGCTGGCAGTATGTGTTGTGCGCAGCAGCACACGCGGCGGCAAGTCAGCTAGCGCATGCGCAATGTGCTCGGGCAACACCAGTGGCCCGCAACCCATGCAATGAATCACGCGGCATGGCCCCAGGTAGGGTGCCAGGTCAAGCTCGCCCGACGTTGCACCGCCGTTGGCGTAGTGCATGGGTGCATCGGCATGTGCGCCCGTGTGGGGTGACAGCGTGATGCTGTTGACGTTGACCGGGCAGCTAGGGCCCAACGCAAAATGCAGGCGCTGCGAATAGGCGGTGTCACCGGGGAACACGGCCGCGTGTTCATCCACGGGCGGTGAAATGTCCCAGATTTGGCGTGGCGGTAATTGGGTCGAAAAGGTCATAGCCATGAAGGTAGCACCGCTGAAAAACCTGTGGTGTCGGTTATTTCCAACAGGGTTAGAAAATAGTTGCTGGTTGGCTTGCGGCACAATTTGCGATTACTTTCAATAAAAAGGTTCTCATGACAACAACTCCAAAAGTCGCTCTCGTCACTGGTGCTGGCACCGGTATCGGCAAAGCCGTGGCACTGGCATTTTTGCGTGAAGGCTACAGCGTTGTGCTGGCCGGGCGGCGGCAAGAGCCGCTGGATGTTGTAGCCGGGCAAGCAGACGCAGGCCGCGCACTGGCGGTTGCTACGGATGTTGGAAATCCAGAATCAGTGGCTGCGCTGTTCGCCAAAATCAAAGACACGTTTGGCCGCATGGATGTGATTTTCAACAATGCGGGCATTAGCGGCATTGGCACAGGCTTTGAAGACATTGCGTTTGAAACCTGGCAAAACGTGGTCAATACCAATCTGACGGGTTCATTTTTGTGTGCACAAGGCGCCTTCAAAATGATGAAAGACCAAAGCCCGCAAGGTGGCCGCATCATCAACAACGGCTCCATTTCAGCCCACGCGCCCCGGCCCAATTCAGCGCCCTACACATCCACCAAACACGCCATCACCGGCCTGACCAAATCGATTTCGCTCGATGGCCGCAAGTACAACATTGCCTGCGGTCAAATTGACATTGGCAATGCGCTGACCGAGCTGTCAGCCCGCATGGCCAAAGGCGTGCCACAAGCCAACGGCGAGATTGCCATTGAGCCGATGATGGATGCGAATGAGGTGGCCGATGCCGTGGTACACATGGCCGCGCTGCCGCTGTCAACCAACGTACAGTTCATGACCATCATGGCCACGAAGATGCCGTTTGTGGGGCGCGGTTGATTCCCGCCTAATGTGATTTGCTCGCGTTAAGTGCTACTGCTCGTTTTGGGAATGCTTTGAGGAGCTTGCCATCCATCGTCACCAATTTGGTTTCCAGTCTCATGGCCAGTGCGATGAATTCACAGTCATAGGCTGAGCAATCGCTACCTCGTACCAGATCAAGTACGCCATGTGAATCGACCTCAAACTCTGATCCTGCCAGCAGACTTTCAGCTTCACTTTGCAAGCCCAGCGCCTGCTCAAACGTCAGCGTTTTTCTTCTGATGTAGCCCGACAGAATATTACGGAACTCACTGCGCCAGAGCAGGGGTGCGGCCCATTGTGGGTCTCGTGCTAGCAGTGCTTCTGCATCTGCGGTGTAGTCGCCTGGCAAGTACAGATAAGCCAGTACATTGGTGTCGACCACAATCATTGGCGACCCTGGCGTTTCAACAGGTCGATATCAGTTGCTTTGAACTTGACTTGAGGTAAGGTGCTACGCAGTTCTTGTGCGCGGGCCAGTCGCTCGGACGGTGTTATTTTGACTGGTAGCAATACCGACTCCAGGCACACAATGACTTCGCTGTTCATGCTGCGGCGATGCGTTTGCGCCGCCAGTTTCAGCCTGCCATAAATTTCATCCGGGATATTTTTTAACGTCAGCGTGGTTGGCATAATGGGAACACCAAAAAGAAACCATTATGGTTTCTTTTTGGTGTATCGTCAAATCGTCATCAACCTGTACTTCAGGTCAGGTGCCCAAGCAACAGGTACTCCATCAGCGCCTTTTGCACATGCATCCGGTTCTCAGCTTCGTCCCACACCACAGACTGCGGGCCGTCAATCACATCGGCTGAAACCTCTTCACCCCGATGCGCGGGCAGGCAGTGCATGAAGAGCGCGTCAGGTTTTGCGGCGCGCATCATGCCCTCGTCGACACACCAGTGGGCAAAGGCTTTTTTGCGGGCTTCGTTTTCAGCCTCGTAGCCCATGCTGGTCCACACGTCGGTGGTGACCAGGTCCGCGCCTGCACAGGCCTCATGCGGGTCTTTGAAAACCTTGTAGCTCTCGGCTGAACGGATGCCTGCAATCGACTGGTCGACCTCGTAGCCGCCTGGGGTGCTCAGGTGCACTTTGAAACCCAGAATTTCACTGGCTTGCAACCAGGTGTTGGCCATGTTGTTGCCGTCGCCTACCCAGGCCACGGTTTTGCCTTGGATACTGCCGCGATGCTCGATGTAGGTGAAGATATCGGCCAGAATCTGGCACGGGTGAAACTCATTCGTCAAGCCATTGATAACCGGCACGCGTGAGTGCTCTGCAAAGCGTTCAATCTTGGTTTGCTCGTAGGTGCGAATCATCACCAGGTCAACCATGCGGCTGATGACCTTGGCGCTGTCTTCAATCGGCTCGGCGCGGCCCAACTGGCTGTTGTCTGTGGTCAGGTTGACGACGCAGCCGCCCAATTGGTACATGCCGGCTTCAAAGCTCACACGCGTACGGGTCGAAGCTTTTTCAAAAATCATGGCCATCGTGCGGTCAATCAGTGGCTGATGCTTTTCGTAGGCCTTGAATTTCTTTTTAATCAGGGCTGCACGTTCAAATAGATAGGCGTATTCAGTCGCATCCAGGTCACTGAATTGCAGGTAGTGCTTGATCAATTTAGGCATTTTTTTCTTTAAGAATCTGCTTGATGAGCGGCACCAAAATAGCTACCACTTCATCGGCTTCAGGCACCGTCATGATGAGGGACGGCACCATGCGGATCACCGTGTCTGCCGTCACGCTCAGCAGCAGGCCATTGTCTGCGGCGCGCTTGAGCAGCTCGCCACAGGGCACGGTCAGCTCAATGCCCAGCATCAGGCCGCGCCCACGAATTTCTTTCAAGCCTTTTTCTCCTGCAAGCTCGCGCGTTAAAGCTGACTTGAGGTGCTCGCCGACTTTGACAGCGTTGGCCAGCAGGCCGTCTTCTTCCATGATGCGGATGGTCTCTACCCCGGCGCGCATGGCCAGCGGGTTGCCACCAAAGGTGGTGCCGTGGTTGCCTGGCTGAAAAATATACGCGGCTTTGGGGCCAGCCACCACAGCGCCTATCGGTACGCCTGAACCCAGCCCCTTGGCCAATGGCATCACGTCGGGTTTGATGCCTGACCACTGGTGCGCAAACCACTTGCCGGTGCGGCCCATGCCGCATTGCACTTCGTCAATCATCAGCAGCCAGTCGCGCTCGTCGCACAGGGCGCGTACATCGCGCATGTATTGGTCGCTCATTGGGTATACGCCGCCTTCGCCTTGAATCGCTTCAAAAAACACAGCCACGACATTGGGGTTGTTGGCGGTGGCTGCCTTGATGGCCTCAATGTCATTCAAGGGCACGCGTATAAAACCTTCTACCAGCGGACCAAAACCAGCCTGTACTTTCGGGTTGCCAGTAGCGCTCAGGGTGGCAATGCTGCGGCCATGAAAGGCTTTTTCATAGACCACCACTTCGGGGCGCTCAATGCCTTTGTCATGGCCAAATTTGCGTGCCAGCTTCAGGGCGGCTTCATTCGCTTCAAGGCCTGTTGAGCAGAAAAACACGTTCTCTAAACCCGACAATTCGACCAGTTTGGCGGCCAGTGTTTCTTGCAGCGGCACATGGTAGTAGTTGGAACTGTGGATGATTTTGCTGATTTGCTCTTGCAGCGCAGGCACCAGTTTGGGGTGGTTGTGGCCCAGCGTGTTGACAGCAATGCCGCCCAGCGCGTCGAGGTAGCACTTGCCATTGACATCCCACACCCGGCAGCCCTGGCCGTGCGACAGCGCAATGGGTAGGCGGCCATAGGTGTTCATCACGTGGGGGGAGGTGGCTTCGATGTGGTGGGGCAGGGCAGCGGTCATGGGTGACTCCGGGCTAGCGTTATAAAATTGAATGGTGATTTTAGAGGCAGACCCTGGCCAGTGAGTTGACGATTTGGCATCACTGTGTTGCGGCTCTATGGAGCCAAGTCTTATATAAGATGCAATAATGGTGCGGTGCAACACAACCCCATCAAAGAAGTTTTTATTCAGGGCATCACCCATGACGGCAAAACTTTCCGGCCCAGTGACTGGACCGACAGGCTATGTGGTGTGATGAGCCCGTTTCGACCGGGCGGCCCACAGCCTGGCAGCCACCTGACATATTCGCCCTGGTGTATCCCCACGCTGATCAACGGTGTGCGCTGCGTGGTGGTAAACGCCGAACTGCGTGACGCCGAGCCCATGGCCTGGGACTTTGCCATGAACTTTGCCAAAGACAATGATTTGCAGATGGCCGAGGCTTGTTTGATTCCGGACTTGCCAAAAAGTTAACGCCGTCAAGCGAAAACAAAAAAGCCGTCGTGAGACGGCTTTTTTGACTTCGCTTGCAGCGCACCCGGCAAAACGGCAGAGGGCTTTTGACGGCTCTCCGGGCTAGTTTGCTGCTTTTTTAAGCAGCGAGTGCCAGGGCTTTCACCTTGGCTGACAGGCGGCTTTTATCCCGCGATGCCTTGTTTTTATGAAAAATGCCTTTGTCGGCCACGGTGTCGACAATGCTCTGGGCTTTGGCGAAAGCGTCTTTGGCTTTTTCTTTGTCGCCTGCGGCAACGGCTTTTTCGACGTTTTTCACAGCGGTACGGTATTTGGAGCGCAGCGAGGTGTTCGCAGCGTTAAGTTTGACGTCCTGACGGACGCGCTTGCGGCCTGATGCCAGGCGCGGGTTCTTTTTCTTGGGTTTGGCGGTTGCCATAATTTAGTTCCTTTGGTCTCGGCGCAATGTTTATTTTGCCGAAAATGGGTCTGCGGATGTTGCAAGCGAAGCCTTCCATTATACGATGGCAATCAAAACTGCAAGGAGACGAGCATGAACGATAAAAAAGCCATTCTTGTTATCGGTGCGGGCGATGCCACAGGCGGAGCGATTGCCCGGCGTTTTGCGCGTGAGGGCTACATCGCCTGCGTGACTCGCCGCACTGAAGAAAAACTGCAACCCCTGGTCAATGAGATTCGTGCCAGCGGCGGCGAGGCCCATGGTTTTGCCAGCGACGCGCGCAAAGAAGAAGACATGGTCCGTCTGATTGAAAAGATCGAGCGGGACATCGCGCCGATTGAAGTGGCGGTATTCAATATCGGCGCAAATGTGCGCTTTTCGATCACAGAGACAACATCGCGTGTGTATCAAAAAGTCTGGGAGATGGCTTGCTTTGGCGGCTTTCTCATGGGGCGCGAAACCGCCAAGGTGATGCTGCCACGCGGGCGGGGCACGATTATTTTCACCGGAGCAACGGCCAGTTTGCGCGGCCGCGAAGGCTTTGCTGCCTTTGCGGGCGCCAAACACGCCCTGCGCGCGTTGGCCCAAAGCATGGCACGCGAGCTGTGGCCCAAAGGCATTCACGTAGCGCACTCGATTATTGACGGTGCAATTGACACCGAGTTCATCCGCTCCAACTTCCCTGAGCGCTACGCGATGAAAGACCAGCAAGGCATTGTGAGCCCCGACAGCATTGCCGAGGCGTATTGGCAAATCCACATGCAGCCACGCGATGCCTGGACACATGAAACTGAGCTGCGGCCGTGGCTTGAAGCCTGGTAATGAATCGCTGATCATTTTTAAACTGGAATGAAATCATGACTACCCCTACCGTTCAATTCATGTTCGACTTTGGCAGCCCGAATGCCTACCTGTGCCACAAAGTTATCCCGCAGATCGAGGCGAGATGCGGCGTGACGTTTGACTATGTGCCTGTGCTGTTGGGCGGTTTGTTCAAACTCGCCAACAACCGCTCACCGATGCAGGCTTTTGCTGACATTCCAGCCAAGCTGGCCTACGAGAGGCTGGAGATGAAGCGATTCATCGTCAGGCATCAGCTCAGTCAGTTCAAAATGAATCCGTTTTTCCCCGTTAACACGCTGGCCATCATGCGTGGGGCGGTTGCTGCGCAAAAGCTGGGTTGTTTTGCGCCTTATGTAGATGCCGTGTATTCAGCCATGTGGGAGCAGGGGCTCAACATGGCTGAGCCGGCCGAGATTGGCAAAGTCTTGCAGGCATCTGGGCTGGATGCGCAGGCTTTGCTTGAGGCGGCTCAATTGCCTGAAGTCAAAGAAGGCCTGCTGACCAACACCCAATCCGCGTTTGATCGCGGTGCTTTTGGCTCGCCGACTTTCTTTGTTGGCAGCGAGATGTTTTTTGGCAAAGACAGGCTGGAGCAAGTCGAGTTGGAAGTTGCCAGGGTAGCTGCCACTTAGTCGCCTAAACTTGGCGAGTGTCACTCTTTAAATCCGCATCTACCGTTTCGCTATTGACTCTGGTCTCCCGCATCACTGGCTTGGTGCGTGAACTGCTCATAGCTTCTACTTTTGGCGCGAGCGCCATGACCGATGCGTTTAACGTCGCGTTTCGTATCCCCAACCTGTTTCGCCGCCTGTTTGCCGAAGGGGCTTTCAGCCAGGCCTTTGTGCCCGTACTGGCCGCCAGCAAAACGCAAAACGGCGAAGAAGCGACCCGGCTGCTGATTGACCGGGTGGCCACGCTTTTAAGCTGGGCGCTGCTGTTGACCTGTGTGCTCGGCGTTGCGGCTGCACCCTGGCTGGTGTATGCGATGGCCAGCGGTTTGAAGCAAGACCCACGTGGCTTTGAGGCGGCGGTGTTCATGACGCGCTGGATGTTCCCTTACATTGGCTTCATGTCGCTGGTGGCGCTGTCGTCAGGCGTGCTCAATACATGGCGGCGCTTTGCGGTGCCTGCGGTCACACCGGTGCTGCTGAATGTGGCGATGATTGCTGCGGCGTGGCTGGGCGCGCCGTGGTTCAAGGTGCACGGCATGGAGCCAGTTTACGCGCTAGCCGCTGGCGTGATGGCGGGTGGCGTGTTGCAACTGGCGGTACAGGTGCCCGCGCTGCTCAAGCTTGGTTTGTTGCCGAAAATCAGCTTTAATTGGGCTGTAGCCAAGCAGGCATGGGCGGACCCAGCTACTAAAAATATAGCAAAACTGATGCTGCCTGCACTGCTGGGTGTCAGTGTGGCGCAAATTTCCTTGCTGATCAACACACAAATTGCCTCGCATCTCACGCCCGGCAGCGTTAGCTGGCTGACCTATGCCGACCGCCTGATGGAGTTCCCCACCGCCATGCTGGGTGTGGCGATTGGCGTGGTGCTGATGCCGCAACTGGCCGCTGCCAAAGCCGCCAACGATGCCGAAAAATATTCCAACATGCTGGACTGGGGCTTGCGCATTGTGGTGCTGTTGGCTGTGCCCTGCGCCGTGGCGCTGCTGACGTTTGCCCAGCCGCTGGTGGCTACGCTGTACCACTATGGCGCTTTTACTGACCGCGACGTTGCGCAGACCACCACCGCGCTGATGGGCTACGGCGCGGGGCTGGTGGGGCTGGTGGCCATCAAGGTGCTGGCACCTGGTTTTTATGCCAGCCAGGACATCAAAACCCCCGTGCGGATTGCCATTGTGGTGCTGGTCGTCACCCAGCTTATGAATATGGTGTTTGTGCCGTACTTGCAGCACGCCGGTCTGGCGCTGGCGATTGGGATCGGTGCGCTGATCAATGCGCTGTGGCTGCTGGTGGGCCTCATCAAACGCGGCAGCTACAAGCCTGCGCCAGGCTGGGGCGTGTTTGTGTTGCAGGTCATTGCAGCCAGCGGTTTACTGGCGGTGTTTTTACTCTGGTCAGCGGGGGCGGTGAGCTGGGTCGGCCTTAAAACTGCCTATTTACAGCGTATTGGGCTGCTGGTCGCTGTTTTATGTGCCTCAAGTGCTATTTATTTTGTAGCGCTTTGGGTGTCGGGCCTCAAATTGAGGCAATTGATACGGCGGTGATGTGGCGTTGATTTTTGGATGACTTCAAGCGTGATTTATGAGAAAGTAGGGCCATGCAATTAAATCTGGCGGTACCGTCCGCACTGCAATACTTTGCCAGCCTGGTGCAAAGCGATGAGCACTTTCCCCTGCTGGAGGCCGCCATCAGCCTGGCACAGGACGAATACCCTGACCTGGATGTGCAGCAAATCCTTGGCGATGTTGACCAGCTGCAGGCCAGGCTCAAACGCCGCTTGCCCGCTGATGCATCTGCCCTGCAAAAGCTGCGCCTGCTGAATCAGTTCTTTTTTCGTGACCTGGGTTTTGGCGGCAACATCAATGACTACTACGATCCCGACAACAGCTATCTGAACGTGCTTCTTAAAACCCGGCGCGGCATACCGATCACCCTGGCGGTGCTGTGGCTGGAGCTGGCTGGCAGCCTGGGGCTAAATGCGCGTGGCGTGGCTTTTCCTGGGCATTTCATGGTCAAGGTCAACCTGCCCAAGGGGCAAGTGGTGATTGACCCCTTCAGCGGCCAGTCGTTAAGCCGCGAAGAGCTGGCCGAACGCCTGGAGCCGTTTCGGCAGCGCCTGGTTCGGGACAACGAATTTGAAGCGCCTATCGGTTTGTATCTCCAGTCAGCGCCGCCCCGCGACATCATCAGCCGCATGCTGCGCAACCTGAAAGAAATTCATAAAACACAAGAGGACTGGCAGCGCCTGATTGCTGTGGTTGACCGCCTGATTGTGCTGCACCCCAGCGCCTGGGCCGAGTACCGCGACCGTGGTCTGGCTTGGGCTGTGCAGGGGCAGGCGGCGCGTGCGATGCCTGACCTTGAAAAATACCTGGCACACGCCGCAGATGCTGCCGACCTGGATGTGGTGGCTCAGCGACTGGCGCAATTGCGTCGGCAAACGCAATAAAAGTCAGCGCTTGATAGTCAGCGCCTAACGCGGCGCACGCTTTAAAAACTGTGGAATTTGCAAGCCGTCAGATGAGTTGACATTGCGCGCCAGAGCAGGCTTGCCTGTGGACACGATGGGCGCAGCAACCGCCCGGCCGTTACCCAGCACTGACATGCGTCCGCCATGCACCATCGACTCTTGCGCGGGCATCAGGCTATGGGGCAATGAACTTCCGAGCCGTGAAGCATTGGCGCGTGCTGGGCTGTCGGGCGCGGCAGCTTGAGCGGGCCGGTTCCCCGGGGCAAAAACTGATTTGACAATGGGCTGCCTCGACAACCCTGCTGCTGGGCTTGCAGGCGAGGCATCGTTGGCTGCCTGTGGTGGGTACAGCAGCGGCTTGAGCCAGTTCAATATCGGCTCCCACTGCTGCAAGTCAATTGCAGCGGTGGTGGGTGGCAAATCAAAAATCGTCATGCCGCGCTCCAGGCTGCGCACGTAAAGCTGGGTTTCACGCAGCGCACCCAAATAGGGCACGCCCAGGCCTTCAGACCATTCGCGCAGGGTTTGCGCGGCGTTGGTTCGGGCGTCAATCCGCATGCCAATGGTGACCAGCTTGCAGCGGCCACTGGCCACGCGAGGCAGGCTCATCAGCTCGGCATGGCAGGCGGCGGCAGATTCGCGGTCAAACATCGAGTTGCACACCGGCATGATGATGGCATCCGCAAACATCACCACCCGCGCCAGCTCAAAGCCGTGCATGCCGCCGGGCGTGTCCAGCACCACGTGGGTGATGCCGGTGGGCACGCGCAGCATGTTTTTTTGGTCAACCGCCCAGGGCGCAATGGCGGGCAGGGCAGCATCACGGCGTTTTAACCAGGCCCGGGTTGATTGCTGGCGGTCCACGTCGCCCAGCATTACCGTGCTGCCCTGCAACGCGCACCACGCCGCCATGTGCGCAGCCAGCGTGCTTTTGCCACTGCCTCCTTTGCGGTTGACGACTGCGATGACTGGCATGTAGATTCCTGAATTTCACCAAACTCACAGTTTGATACAAACTTATTGAATTGTCCAGCGAGCCAATGATTTCGGGCGCAAGCAGCTAGGATTTTTGTAGCATATTTGTACTAATAAAATTTAAGACCTTGTTTTTTAAGAAGCAAGTCAGATGCAGCTTGTTGCTTAAGCGCTATATAAATAATAGCGGCTTGCACCCGAATCTATTGGTCTGTAGCCTTAAATAATGGTTAAAAATGCCAAAAACCAGTTAAAAATGAGCTTGCCCACATGACTTTGAGCACGCCTTAACTCGGCGCTCATAATATTTCCCTGTTTGTCCAGCTTGTCCTGTAATTTGAAAGCCACGCCATGCCCTACACCCTGCTCATCGTTGAAGACCCCCAGCAGCGCAACACCCGCACCGAAGTCGAAGGGCATGCGGTGTATGAGCGCATGGTGCAGTTCGCCGGGCAACTCCAGGCCAGAGGTTTGCTGTTGGCCACCCAGTCGCTCACCTCGCACGCTGCGGCTACCCGTGTCACGGTGCGGGGCGGCAAGCCGCAAGTGATCGACGGGCCGTTTGCAGAAGCCAAAGAGATGGTGGGTGGTTTCTTTTTGCTCGACTGCAAAACCCAGGCTGAAGCCATTGCGATTGCCGCCGAATGCCCGGCCGCCAAGTGGTGTACGGTGGAGGTGCGTGAGGTCGGGCCTTGTTTTGCCTGAACTGCGCAGGCGACTGACAAGGTTGAGGATTTTTATTTAGAAATTTTTCGATGTTGTGTCGATTTCGATCTTGCTGGTTCGTCGTAGGAATGAAGAGCACTATTTCTACAGGAGCACAGCCATGCGATTCATGATCATTGTCAAAGCCACGCCTGATTCAGAGGCCGGCGTGATGCCGCCAGGCGCACTGTTGGCCGACATGGGCGCTTACCATGAGCAACTGTCCCAGGCAGGTGTGCTGCTTGACTACGCTGGCCTGCGAGCCAGCAGCAAGGGCTGGCGCATTCGTTACGCAGGCAAAAAGCTGAGTGAGCGTACGGTACATGACGGCCCTTTTGCCGAAAGCAAAGAGCTCATCGCAGGTTACACCCTTATCCAGGTACGCAGTCGTGAAGAAGCGCTGGAGTGGACGCGCCGCTTCCCCAACCCCACCATTGACGGCGCCCAAGCCGAGATAGAAGTGCGCCAACTGTTTGAGCTGGAAGACTTTGGCCCCAGCGATGCGGTACCAAGCGATCAATAACCCCCAACCCGTAACGAAAAGGAAACACCATGACCAAGACAAATTCCGTTCATCTGCACCGCGTTCTGGCGGCCAAACCGGAGAAGGTTTACCGCGCTTTTCTTGACCCCGACGCGATGGCGCGCTGGCTGCCGCCCAATGGCTTTACCGGCCAGGTGCATCACATGGATGCGAAGGTGGGAGGCACTTTCAAAATGTCGTTTACCAACTTCACCACGGGCACAGCGATGGCGTTTGGTGGCGAATACCTTGAACTGGTGCCAAACGAGCGCCTGCGCTACACCGACGTCTTTGATGACCCGAATTTACCCGGCATCATCACAGTGACGGTGACCTTGAAAAAGGTATCTGTTGGTACGGAATTGAACATCGTGCAAGAAGGCTTGCCCGATGTCATCCCGGTAGAGGCCTGCTATTTAGGCTGGCAGCAATCACTGCAAAACCTGGCCAGGCTGGTTGAGCCTGAAATTTCTGGTTAGTAGACACGTCCATTGAATTCACAAGGAGAACACCATGCCATTTCCAACCGCTTACCTGTCATTCAACGGCAACTGCGCCGAAGCCATGCGCTTTTATGAGGCAACGCTTAAAGGCCATCTGAAAGCACTGATGAGCAACGGCGACTCGCCGATGGCTGAGCACATGCCGAAGGAAGCGCATCACCTGATATTACACGCCTACCTGGAATTGCCCGACAACGGCATCTTGATGGCAGGCGATGCCCCACAACACATGCCATACGAGGGTATGAAGGGTTTTACCTTGGCGCTTAACTACGACACAGTGGCCGAGGCGACCCAGATTTTCAATGCGCTGGCGGTGGGCGGCCAGGTGCAAATGCCGATGCAGCCTGCCTTTTGGGCCAAAACCTGGGGCATGCTGACCGACCGATTTGGCACGCCGTGGATTGTCAACGGTGACATGCTGCCTTACCTTCCGGCATAACATTTTTGCTTTTAAACACAGGAGAACAACCATGAACTATATCGACGGTTATGTCCTTGCCGTACCAGCCGCCAAGCGTGAGGCTTACCTCAAGATGGCTGAGCTGGGCGCCCAGATTTTTAAAGAATATGGCGCGCTAAGAATTGTGGAATGCTGGGGTGATGAGGTGCCGCAAGGCAAGTTGACCTCCTTTCCTCTGGCGGTGAAATGCGAGCCTGATGAGGTGGTGGTTTTCTCGTGGGTGGAATGGCCTTCGAAGCAGGCGCATGAGGAAGGCATGAAGAAATTCATGGCCGACCCGCGAATGAAGCCACTGGACATGCCGTTTGATGGCAAGCGCATGATTTTTGGCGGGTTTCAGGCGATGGTTGACAAGTCATAAACGACCCATGACCCAGCCGCATGCCACGCCCGTGCCAAAACAGTGCAAGACACGGACTGGCCCCGCATCGTAGCGATTTACGATGCCCTCGCATTAGCCAGCCCGTCACCTATCGTTGAGCTGAACCGCGCCGTGGCGGTCAGCATGGCTGTGGGCCCGGCGGCGCTGGAAATAGTGGGTACGCTGGTGCACAACCCGCAACTCAAAAACTACCACTGGCTACCCAGCGTGCGTGCAGATTTGCTGGTCAAACTGGGCCGACACAGCGAGGCTGGAGCAGAGTTTGAACGCGCCGCAGACATGACGCACAACGCGCAAGAACGCGCGCTGCTGCTGGCGCGTGCGCAGGCTTGTGGGTCGGCGGATTAATCGACCAAACCGAGCTGCTGGTCAAGGTAAGTCGCTGTGCAAAAAGGTTAGCAATGCCTTTTTTTTAGCATCGTTTGGTGCTGTATCCCAATAGATTCGGGCGCAAGCAGCTATTAAAATCATAGTAATTCTGCCGCGCTCAGGACATCAAATCAAGCCACCGTCACGCTGGCCCCATCCCCCTTGGCCGCAATCACGCCAATTCTGTACACCGCTTCACCCGCATCTTGCAGCGTTTTTGCAGTCGCTGTCGCATTCGCCGCATCAATGACGACAACCATGCCGATACCGTTGTTAAACGTCCGGTTCATCTCAATGTCGTCAATACCCGCAGTCTTTTGCAGCCAGGCGAACAGCTCGGTTTGCGGCCAGCTGCCTTTGACCAGGTGGGCTGCTGTACCTTCTGGCAGCACGCGGGGAATGTTCTCCAGCAGGCCGCCGCCAGTGATGTGGGCCAAGGCTTTGATGGGATGAGCGGCCAGGGCTGCCAGCACGTTTTTGACGTACAACCGGGTTGGCTCCATCACGGCGTTTTTGAAGGGTTTGCCATCCAGCGAAGCGGGCAAGTCGCTGCCTGCACGTTCAATGCACTTGCGCACCAGGCTAAAACCATTCGAATGCACGCCGCTGCTGGCCAGGCCCAGTACCACGTCGCCGGGTGCAACGCCCGCACCACTCAAGATTTTTGATTTTTCAACCGCGCCCACGCAAAACCCGGCCAGGTCGTATTCGCCTGCCGGGTACATACCTGGCATCTCGGCCGTTTCGCCGCCAATCAGGGCGCAGCCGCTCAGCTCGCAGCCTTTGGCAATGCCGCCCACTACCGCAGCGGCTACATCAACATCCAGCTTGCCGCAGGCAAAGTAATCGAGGAAAAAAAGCGGCTCGGCGCCTTGTACCAGCACGTCGTTCACGCTCATGGCGACCAGGTCAATGCCTACCGTGTCGTGCATTTGCCACTCAAACGCCAGTTTGAGCTTGGTGCCCACGCCGTCGGTGCCGCTCACCAAAACCGGTTCTTTGAACTTTTTGGACACCTCAAACATCGCGCCAAAGCCGCCAATGCCTGCCAGCACGCCTTCACGCATGGTTTTTTTAGCCAGCGGCTTGATGCGTTCAATCAGCGCATCGCCCGCGTCAATGTCAACGCCAGCGTCTTTGTAGCTGATGGGTTTTGGGGTATTTGGAGTTGTCATGTTGGGCGAGTCAGTGGGGAAGGGTGGGCTTGCACGGGTGCAAGCTCGATAGAATGTGCCTGCACATTCTAAAGGCTCTATGCAATTTACCCAGACCCAAAAACGCGCCTCTGCCTGGTGCCTGATTGCCGCGCTGGTGGTACTGGCCCTGTGGCTGCTCGGCCCGGTGCTCGCGCCTTTTGTGGTGGCTGCCGTGCTGGCTTATGCGCTGACCCCGCTGGTCAACAAACTGGATGACATGGGCAAAGGGCGCTTGCCGCGTGTGGTGACGGTCATTTTGGTCGAACTGCTGTTTATTGTGGCGGCATTGAGCCTGGTGCTGCTCATCGTGCCCATTGTGGCCAAAGAAATCCCTTTGATGCGTGAACAGGTTCCGCTGCTGGCGGACAGGCTCACCACGGGTTTAACGCCTTGGCTGGCGCAATTCGGCATCAAGGTGTCGCTTGACGCAGGCAGCCTTAAAACCCTTGCGCTGAAGTACCTCAATGCCAATTACGAAGAGATGTTTGGCTCTTTGCTGTCGTCGCTGCGGCTAGGTGGCAGCGTGGCGCTGGCAGTGATAGGCAATCTGGTGCTGATACCTGTGGCGCTGTTTTACCTGCTGATGGACTGGGACAAGTTTGTTGCTCGCCTGCTCGAGCTGGTGCCAGCGCCTATGCGCGCTGCCTTCGACAGCTTTACCGACGAGGCTGACTCAGTGCTCGGCCAGTATCTGCGGGGGCAGTTGTTGGTGATGCTGGCCATGGCCATTTTTTACGCGATTGGCCTGGCACTGTTCGGGCTGGACCTGGCCTTACCGATCGGTATTTTTACCGGGCTGGCGATGTTCATTCCTTACCTGGGTTTTGGCATTGGCCTGATTTTGGCGGTGCTCGCGGGGTTGCTGCAATTTGCCTCGCTCAAAGCACTGGTGATGGTGGCCGTTGTCTATGGCATTGGTCAGGTGGTGGAGGGCTTTGTGCTCACGCCGCGTCTGGTCGGCGAGCGCATTGGCCTGCATCCGCTGGCGGTTATTTTTGCATTGCTGGCTTTTGGTCAGGTGTTTGGTTTTGTTGGCGTATTGATTGCGCTGCCTCTAAGTGCCGTGCTGCTGGTGGCCTTACGCCGCATCAAGCAGCGCTACATGGCCAGCAAACTGTACAAGGGGCAGTGACACTGTGGCGAGTATGAAGCAAATTGCTTTGGACATTGGGCTTGCTTCCAGCCCATCGTTCGCCAATTTTTTTGCCGGACCGAACGATGCTGCCCTCAAGCACCTGGAACTGTGGGCTGGCAATAGCCTGCGCTCGCCCGTGCCCACCTACCTGTGGGGCGAGCCGGGCAGCGGCAAAACCCATTTGCTGAAGGCGGTCGTGGAGACGCTGCGCGAGCAAGGCGCGCGCGTCGGCTGGATGGACGCATCAACGTTAGAGCCGCCAGAATTTAACGAAGCCTGGGCGGGCGTGATTCTGGACGAGTGCCATTTGTACACCGCTGTGCAGCAGCATGCGGCTTTCAACTGGTTTGTCAACGCGTTGAGTTCGGCTGACGGCCACCCGCGCTGGGTACTGGCGGCGGGTAACTTACCGCCCGCTGACCTGGCGCTACGTGACGACTTGCGTTCGCGCCTGGGCTGGGGCCATGTGTTTGAACTGCACGCGTTAACCGAGCCCGAGCGACGCGCCGTACTACGCAAGGAAGCTGATGCGCGAGGCGTGTTTTTAAGCGACGAAGCGATGGACTTCATGCTGACACGCTTCTCGCGCGACCTGAGCAGCCTGATGCAGTTGCTCGACAAGCTGGACGGCTACGCCCTGCAAACCCAGCGTGCAGTCACGATTCCGCTGATTAAAGCGATGCTGGACAGCGAATGAAAAAAAAGATTGCCTTGTTCGATCTCGATCACACATTGCTGCCTATTGATTCCGACTACGAGTGGGGGGAGTTCACGATTGCGCTGGGTTGGTGCGATGTCAGTGTGTTCAAGCGCCGCAACGCTGAATTTTTTGCGCATTACCGTGCGGGCACGCTCGATATTCATGACTATGTGCGTTTTGCCACCCAGGCCATTCGGGAGCAAGGCGCTACCAAATCAATAGCTGCTCACGCCCGATTCATGGAGGCTGTGGTGCTAAAAACCATCAAAAAACAGGCGACAGACCTGGTGCAAAGCCATCGGCAGGCCGGTGACGAGCTGGTCATCATCACCGCGACCAACGAGTTCGTGACGCGCCCGATAGCCGATGCTTTTGGCATCAAAGAATTGATTGCCGTTGAGCTGGAGCGCGATGCTGAGGGGCAATTAACGGGTGAAATCAAAGGCACGCCGTCAGCTCGTGAAGGCAAAGTTACGCGCATGGCGCAGTGGCTGGCAAGCAGGGGCTTAGGGTGGGACGATGTTGAAACCACCTTCTACACCGATTCCCTGAACGATCTGGCATTGCTTGAAAAAGCCACTTATCCGGTGGCCACCAACCCCGATGATCGGCTCCGCGCGCTGGCCAAACAGCGCGGATGGCGCATACTTGACCTGTTTTAACCCTTTTCCCCCTGTATCAGTCGAGTTCGCCAGCCAACGTGGCATGTGAATTCCTGAAACCATTGACTTCATGATTAAAAAATTTATCGACAAACTGTTTGGCAAAACGGATGCTGCAACAGGCACCGCCAAACCAGCCAAAAAATCCCCCTTCGGCACACGCAACGACTTGACGGTCAAAGACCACGGCATCAACCCCAAGCTGGTAGATGAACGCGCCATGGATGTGGTGCTCACGTTAAAAGAGGCAGGTTTTCAGGCCTATATCGTCGGTGGCGCAGTGCGTGATTTGCTGGTCGGCCTCAAGCCCAAAGACTTCGACGTGGCCACCGATGCCACGCCAGAGGAAGTCAAGCGGCTGTTCAGGCGTGCCTTCATCATTGGCAGGCGCTTTCGCATTGTTCACGTCATTTACGGCCGTGGCCGAGAGCATGAAGTGATCGAGGTGTCAACCTTTCGCGCTTATCTGGACAGCAGCCAGGCTGAACAGGTTGGCGGCAACGAGCGCACCAGCAAGAGCGATCTGGCCGGCATGACCCACGCGGTCGACAGCTCGGGCCGGGTACTGCGCGACAACGTTTGGGGCCCAATGCAAGAAGATGCCGCCCGGCGCGACTTCACCATCAACGCCATGTACTACGACCCGCAAACCCAGGTCGTGGTGGATTACCACAACGGCATCAAGGACGCGAAGAAAAAAATCATTCGCATGATCGGTAACCCGGCGGTGCGCTACCGCGAAGACCCGGTGCGCATCATTCGCGCCGTACGCTTTGCTGCCAAGCTGAATGCGCTGGGCTTCAAGTTTGAAGACAAGACCGTGCAGCCGCTTAAAAGCAGCGTCAAGCTGCTGCTGGATGTGCCGCAGTCGCGCCTGTTTGACGAGATGCTCAAACTGTTGCAAACCGGCCATTCACTGGCCAGTATTGAGCAGCTCAAAACGCTGGGTTTGAACGGCATTTACCCGCTGCTCGATGTGGTGGTCAGCAACGCGCACGAGCCGTTTTTAAACCTGGCCTTGCAAGACACCGATCGCCGTGTGGGCGAGGGCAAGCCCGTTGCGCCCAGCTTTTTGCTGTCGTGTATTTTGTGGGCTGATGTGCGCGATGGATGGAATCAGCGTCTAAGCCATGGCGAGCATACGTTGCCTGCGCTGCATGACGCGATTGACGATGCTTTCAACGCCAAGATTGGTGATGTGTCAGGCCGTGGCAAGTTGGGTACCGACATGCGCGAGATATGGGTCATGCAACCGCGCTTTGAAAAGCGTGTCGGCTCATCGCCGTATTCGATGCTCGAGCAACCGCGCTTTCGCGCAGGTTTTGACTTTTTACGCCTGCGCGCGCAAACCGGCGAGATTGAGATGGAACTCGCCGAGTGGTGGGAAAAGTTCAGTACAGCGTATGACGACGAACGTCACGTGATGATCGAAACCATGCGCCTGGCGCAACTGCAAAAGCCGCAGCAAGCGCGTGTACGTGTTAAAAAAGCGGATGTACCCGCCGTGGATGTGCGATTTGCTGCAACGACAGAAACCGCGCCCGATGATCGGCCACAAGATGAGTTTGCACCCGCCAGAAAGCGCCGCCGCCGTCGCAAGCCGAGCAACCGGGGCGATGCTGGCCAAGGCGGGGCAACGCCGGAAGCTTGATGGTTATGGTGACGGCCTATATTGCATTGGGCGCGAATCTGGGCGATGCAACTGCCGCCATCAAGGCAGCTATCGCCGACATCAACGCCATGCCCGCAAGCACCGTCACAAAGACTTCCGGCCTGTACAAAACAGCACCGCTTGAAACCTTGCCTGGCCATGCGTCTGGCGGCGACTACGTCAATGCGGTTGTGGAAATTGAAACCCAGCTGCCAGCCCCCTTGCTGCTTCAGCATTTGCAGCAGATAGAACTTGCAGCAGGCCGAAATCGCCCGTACATCAACGCACCGCGCACACTTGATTTGGACTTGCTGCTGTACGGACAAGGGCGCATTGATTCGCCGCAGTTAACCGTGCCCCACCCGCGCATGTGGCAGCGGACTTTTGTGTTGGTGCCATTGGCTGAAATTGTGCCTGGGATTGTCAATGCTTCGCAGCTATGCCTGGTGAAAGATCAGCATATCAAGCGCATAGTCGATTTGCCGCTTGAAACTTAAGGTGCCAGCCGCTCCCGCAACCAGCCGCCATCTCCTTGCAAGGTGTACCGCAGCCTGTCATGCAAGCGGCTCCTGCGGCCCTGCCAAAACTGCCAGTTGTCAGGCCTCAAGCGGTAGCCCCCCCAATGCGGTGGGCGGGGTGGCTGCAACAAAAATTTGGCGCCGTATTTTGCGGCATTGGCAACCAGCACGCCGCGCCCGCTGATGACTTCGCTTTGCGGGCTGGCCCATGCGCCTATGCGTGAGTCAAGCGGTCTGGAGTGAAAGTAGGCGTCGCTTTCTTCGGCTGACACCTTTTCAACAACGCCTTCAATACGCACTGTGCGCTCCAGCTCTACCCAATGAAACTGCAGCGCTGCATACGGGTTACCCGCCAGTTCCTGGCCCTTGCGGCTGTCGTAGTTGGTATACCAGACAATGCCGCGTTCGTCGAAGCCCTTGATGAGCACCACGCGGGTTGAGGGGCGCAGGTTACTGCCTACAGTGGCCAGCGTCATGGCGTTGGGCTCTGGCACCTTGGCCGCAATGGCTTCTTTCAGCCACTGGTCGAATTGCAGAAACGGGTCGGCTTGTGACGCTTTTTCGTCAAGCTCGGCGCGCTCGTAGCTTTTGCGCAGATCGGCTATGGATGATGATGAGGGGCTAGGGTCTGACATATTTCAAGTATAAAGATTGCTTGTCAACTGCATCAAAACCTGCGCTTATGCCCCAACTTCCAGTCGTGATTGTTTTGGCCGCTGGCCGTGGCGAGCGTTTTGCTGCGTCGGGCGGTACGGTGCATAAATTGCAGGCGTTGCTGGCGGGCAAACGTGTGATTGACCATGTGCTTGATGCTGTCAAAACCAGCGGCTTGCCGTACCACGTGGTGGATGCTGACCCTGCAAGGCCGGGTATGGGCGACTCGATTGCGGCGGGTGTGCGTGCTACGCTCAATGCAAACGGCTGGCTGATTTTGCCTGCAGACTTGCCGCTGATCAGCAGCGACACATTGAAGGCCATTGCCTTTGCACCGCCGTACGCTGTGACCGTGCCTGTGGTGCAGGGTCAACGCGGTCACCCGGTGCGCTTTGCTCTGGAATGTGCCCAAGAACTCCTCAATTTGCAAGGAAATCAGGGTGCGGCCCAATTGATTCGGGCGCGAGCAGCTACTGATTCAATAGCATTTATGGAGCTGGATGATGTGGGCTGCATCACCGATGTTGACACGCTGGATGACTTGCAGCACGCTGAAAATCTTTTGGCTCAGCGCCTCCTTTGGTTTTCAACCAGCCCCAGCAGCTTGCCCAGCGCATGATCTTCAATGCCCAGCTCTTTGAGCTTGTCGTAGGTCAGTTGCGCATACTCCCGTGTTGTGCCGTAGCGCCCACAGGAGTCTGAAAATATCTGCCGGTACGTGTCGTCTGGCAGCACGCCGGTGTGGTTGGGGCTGCGTTTTGACAGGGTGAACGCCAGCGCCATGACGTCGCCAAGTTCTGTCTGGCAGCGCAGCCACTTGGGGTCATACACGCCGTTGGGCATTTCGCGCTCCCACAGGGCGGGCAACTGGGCTTTGACCCGCTCTTTGGGGATGCGAAACGCCACGCCCTTGCAACTGCCGCCGTGCAGCAGGCCAAACACCAGGCCGGGCCGCTCGGGGGTGCCCCGGTTCAGGCGGCTCCACATTTTGAGTGCCCGGTGGTAGCCGTAAATGGTCGCAAAGCGTTCTTCGGCAAACTCAAACTCGGGTCGCCAGATCAGTGAGGCATAGCCAAAAATCCACAGGTCGCTTTTGCCACCCCATTCGTGGGTCACGGTTTGCAGCATGCGTGCCGGGTCACGCGTGTTGTGTTTGAGCAGACTTTTTGTCACCCCTGAACTTTACAGTGCGCGCGTCAGGGCAGGCGGTTTTTCGTACCCGGTTGGTAACCCAAGTCGCATGAAATCAGGCGGTAACCAGTTACCATTGCGCAAGTAATAAAGTTACATAACACCATTTAAAAGCTTTTCCAAGGTACGCTTTATGTCCGATTCAAATCCGCTTACGCCGACTGTCGTTCACTCAATGGTTGTCGGGGTAACGGCGCGCATCATTGAGCGCAGCCGCAACCGGCGCAGCGCTTACCTGGCGCAAATCAACGCAGCCTCCACCCGCGCTAGAAGCGCTGACCGCATGGGTTGCGCCAATCTCGCTCACGCGGTCGCAGGCAGCCCGCCGGACGACCGTTTCAAAATCGTTGCCCAGCATGTCCCCAACATCGGCATCGTGACGGCCTACAACGACATGCTGTCGGCACACACGCCCATGCAGCCGTACCCAGACCTGATCAAAGCCGAGGCCCGCAAGCATGGTGCCACCGCGCAAGTTGCAGGCGGCGTGCCCGCCATGTGCGACGGCGTGACGCAGGGCACCGCTGGCATGGAGCTCAGTTTGTTCAGCCGCGACGTGATTGCCATGTCTACCGCCGTTGCGCTGTCGCATGACATGTTTGATGCCGCTTTGCTGCTGGGCGTGTGCGACAAAATTGTGCCGGGCCTGTTGATAGGTGCGCTGCACTTTGGCCACTTGCCCACCGTGTTTGTGCCTGCCGGGCCCATGCCGTCGGGCATATCCAACAAAGAAAAAGCCCAAACCCGTGAGCTGGCCGCGCAAGGTTTGGTCGGGCGGGCCGAGCTACTGGCATCCGAGATGAAGTCCTACCACGCCCCTGGCACCTGCACCTTTTACGGCACGGCCAACAGCAACCAGATGCTGTTGGAAGCCATGGGCCTGCATGTACCCGGTACGGCGTTTGTGGCACCGGGCGGGGATTTACGTGACGAGCTGACGCGTGAATCTGCGCGTACTGTTTTGAGCATCATCAAATCAAAAAGATATGCGCCCATCGGCCATATTGTTGATGAGCGTGCGATTGTGAATGCGATGGTGGCGCTGCTTGCGACAGGTGGCTCAACCAACCACTTGATTCACTGGGTAGCGGTGGCGCATTCAGCAGGCATCACCATCGACTGGAATGATTTCTCAAGCTTGTCAGAGGTGGTGCCCACGCTGACCCATGTGTACCCCAACGGCAGTGCGGACGTGAACCAGTTTCAAACTGCAGGCGGGACGGGCCTGGTGATCAAAGAGCTGCTCGATGCGGGCTTGATGCATGCCGATGTGCTGACGGTGCGCCCTGGTGGCATACGTGAGTACACGCGGGAGCCTTATCTAAGCGGCGCGTCTTTGGCTTGGGCAGAGGCGGGTGATTCAAAAGACGAATCGATTGTGCGCAGCGTGGCAAAACCGTTCAGCGCAACAGGTGGTTTAAAGCTCTTGACGGGTAACCTGGGCCGCAGCGTGATCAAGGTGTCCAGCGTGCCAGATGACCGCCATGTGATTGAAGCCCCCGCCCGTGTATTTGATTCGCAGCAAGGCCTGCTCGATGCTTTCAATGCGGGCGAGTTGGTGCAGGACGTGATTTGCGTGGTGCGCTGGCAAGGCCCGCAAGCCAACGGCATGCCTGAGCTGCACAAGCTCACGCCACCGCTGGCTGTGCTCCAGGGCAAGGGTTTTAAAGTGGCGCTGGTCACCGATGGCCGCATGAGCGGCGCATCAGGCAAGGTACCTGCCGCCATTCATGTGTCGCCTGAAGCCGCAGCGGGCGGCCCGCTGGCGAAGGTGCGTGATGGCGACGTGATCAGGCTGGATGCGTTGACGGGCGAATTGAATGTGCTGGTAGCGGCTGATCAATGGGCTGCGAGAACCATTGACATCATGCCGCTGGCCCTGCGCGAAAATGACAGCCAGGGCATGGGCCGCGAACTGTTTACCAACATGCGCCGTAGTGCATTGACCGCAGAAGAAGGTGCTCTGACATGGATTTGAATTTAGACAAAATTATTGGCGAAGGAGGCCAACTCACTGCGCTGCAAGTCATGCAGGACGCGCCTGTGATTCCCGTGATTGTGTTGACCGACGTGGTTCAGGCCGTGCTGATGGCGCGCGCCCTGGTGGCGGGTGGCATTCGCATGCTGGAGGTTACTTTGCGCACACCGCAAGCCCTGGCTTGCATTGAAGCCATCGCCCGTGATGTACCTGAAGCCGTTGTGGGCGCGGGTACGGTGCGCAGTGCGCAAGACGCACAAGCCAGTGCCATGGCGGGCGCCCGCTTTATCGTCAGCCCGGGCTATACAAGCGCTCTCGGCCAGGCATGCCGAGACGTCGGCTTGCCGCTGTTGCCAGGCGTGGCCACGGGCAGCGAAATCATGATGGCGCAAGAAGATGGTTTGACAGAACTGAAATTTTTCCCTGCCATGCAAACCGGTGGCCCAGCCATGCTCAAGGCCTGGGGTGGGCCATTCTCTGATGTACGTTTTTGCCCCACGGGCGGCGTGACGGCGGCCAATGCCATGGACTTTTTAGCACTGCCCAATGTGGTCTGCGTAGGTGGTTCGTGGCTCACACCGCCTGACGCCTTGGCACGCGGTAACTGGGCGCAAGTTACCGCCCTGGCGTTTCAGGCCAGCCGCTTGAATTCCAGGTCAATGTGAGTTTTTTTTGCCGTTTTCAGGGCCTTTTTATGTAACAAAAATGCCTGTAGCCCAATAAATACGGGCGCAATCAGCTATAAAAATAGTAGCTTTATTCCCCTGTCTGTGGCGTGTTGGGGTTCCATGACGTGACGAGTCGAAAACGGTCAGCCATAAAAAGATTGACCGATGCGGTGAGCAACTGCCCGCCCTGGTCAAAGTAGCAACGCAGCATGCGCAATGCCGGGCTACCTGCGGGCAGGTGCAGCACGATAGCGGCATCCGCAGGCATCAGAGTGGCGTCGCGAACCGTGCGCTGGCTGATGCCATAAGTCTTGCCCAACTGCGCCTCAGTAGGCAGCAGGCTGCCGACAAGGTACTTGCCGCTTTTGATGTCATTGAGCAGGCAATCGTGCAGCCAGACATAGCGCGGTGATGTGACTGCGGCGCGGCTGGAAGGGCTTTTGGCACATGGACGGGCAGACAATTTTTACTTTATACGTTCAAAGCTCATACTTGCAAATATTCACTTGTACGTACATTACAATCAAGCTTGTATGCGCGCATTGCGCATGCGCATTGTTGACGTAAATTCCGCCCATGACTGACACACGCCTTTCTGATAGCAGCGCCCCCAAACCCTTCGCCAATCTGGTGGTGGTGGAACTGGGCCACAGCGTTGCCGCACCTTTTGCGGGGCAGATTTTCAGTGAACTGGGCGCACGCGTGATCAAGATTGAAAAAGCCGATGGGGATGATGCACGCAAGTGGGGGCCGCCGTTTTGGGAGGGCGCTTCAGCGTTTTTTCAGGCGCTCAATCGCAACAAAGAATCGGTGGTGTGTGAGCTGCGCGATGCGGCGCAGTTGGCGGCACTCAAGGAGATGATTGTTAGCCAGGCCGATATCGTGATCCAGAACTTGAGGCCTGGTCAGGTGGACAAGCTGGGGCTTGATGGGCCTGGTTTGCTCAAGCTCAAGCCATCACTGATCTACTGCAATATGGGCGCATTCGGCAACGCCGGGCCCTTGAAAGACCGGCCGGGTTATGACCCGCTGATGCAGGCTTTTGGCGGCATCATGAGCACCACCGGTGAGGCGGGTCGGCCATCGGTGCGGGTAGGCGCGTCGATTGTTGACATGGGTACCGGCATGTGGGCTGTCATTGGTATTTTGACCGCCCTGCATGAACGCCATGCGTCTGGCCGGGGCACTCTGGTGGATGTGTCGCTGTTTGAAACCGCCACCACCTGGACATCGCTGCTGGCTGCGCAGTACCTGGCGTCTGGCCAACTGGCGGGCAGACTGGGCTCGGGAATAGCCGGCATCGTGCCCTACAAAGGCTATGCCACGCTGGACGGTGAAATCGTGGTGGCGGCAGGCAGCGAAGCGCTGTTTTCTGCCTTGGCGGGTGCGCTGGGCCATCCGGCTTGGGTCACTGATCCGCGCTTTTGTGATAACCCGAGCCGGGTAGCGAATCAGCTGGCGCTCTACGCCATGATCGACGCCATCATGGCTGGCGAAACCACCGCGCACTGGATAGCCTGCCTGGAAGCCGTTGGCGTGCCTTGCTCGCCCGTCAATGATCTGGCGCAGATGCTGGCGCACCCCCAAACCAGTGCGCTGGGTCTGGTACAAAGCGTGCCCGGCACACAGATGAAGTTTGTTGGCTTGCCGCTTAGCCTTGACGGGCAGCGGCCCCAACCCGTTTCTGCACCGCCCAAACTGGGCGAGCACAGCGCATTGCTTTTCAAGGACACCCTTCATGACTGATTTGCCTGCGAGCTTTCCTGACTACGACACTGTGACCACCCAGATGGTGGGCGCGCATGTGCTGCAGGTGACGTTGAACCGGCCACAGGTGGGTAACGCGCTGAACACGCAAATGGCCCATGATTTGTTCGACGTGTGGACGCGCTTGAGCGAAGACCCTGGCGCCGTGCGCTGCGTGGTGTTGACCGGCACAGGCGACAAAATCTTTTGCGCTGGCGGTGACCTGAAAGAGCGCAATGGCATGACCCGGCAAGCCTGGCAGCGCCAGCACGAGCTGTTTGAGCGCCAGTACTGGACGCTGGCCGACTTGCCCACGCCAATCATTGCCGCCGTCAACGGCCACGCCTATGCGGGCGGACTGGAAATGGCCTTGTGCTGCGACTTTATTTACGCCAGCAGCGCCGCCCGCTTTGCGCTGACCGAAGTGACCCTGGGCATCATGCCGGGCGCAGGCGGTACGCAAAACCTGCCGCGTGCGATTGGCGAGCGCCGGGCCAAAGAAATCATCATGACCGGCAAGCCGTTTGATGCCGCGCAGGCCTTGGCGTGGGGGCTGATCAACCAGGTGCATGCCCTGGGCGACGTACTGGCCAGCGCACTCGAAACCGCGCAAGCCATCGCTGGCAATGCGCCGCTGTCCATACGCCAGGTGAAAAAATCGATTCGTTATGGTGGGCAAATGGAGTTGCGCACTGCCTATCGCTTTGAGGTGGAGGCCTACAACCACCTGATTGACACCGAAGACCGGATGGAAGGCGTGAAGGCCTTTAACGAGAAGCGCAAACCGGTCTTCAAGGGCTGCTGATCGATGTGGTGCAGCGTAGCGCCTCTTGGCTTGATGGCCTGACAATAAATGGAGTTTGAAATGCAAGTGAATACGGCAAATTTGAGCATTGAAGTCGGCGAGGACTACCCGGATATTCGTGACAGTGTGCGCCGCTTGTGTGCTGATTTCCCCGGCGCTTATTGGCGCAAGCTGGAAGAAGCCGAGGCTTACCCGACCACTTTCGTGCAAGCCCTGACCGAGGCCGGCTACCTGGGCGCACTGATTCCAGAGGCTTATGGCGGCAGCGGCATGTTGCTGCGCGCGGCAGCGGTGATTCTGGAAGAGATCCATGCGTCAGGCTGCAATGCAGGCGCTTGCCATGCCCAGATGTACACCATGGGCACGCTGCTGCGCCACGGCAGCGAGGCGCAAAAGCAGCTGTACCTGCCGCAAATTGCCAGCGGCAAGTTGCGCCTGCAGGCATTCGCCGTGACCGAGCCCACCACCGGCACCGACACGACCCAGCTCAAGACCCGCGCCGTGCGCGACGGCGACAGCTATGTTGTCAACGGCCAAAAAGTCTGGACGTCGCGCGCCCTGCATTCGGATTTGATGATGCTGCTGGCGCGCACCACACCGCTTGACCAGGTGAAAAAAAAGAGCGAAGGACTGTCGGTATTTTTACTCGACATACGGGACGCGCTGGGCAAAGGCCTGGACATCAAACCGCTGAAGGCCATGATCAACCACAACACCACCGAGGTGTTTTTTGACAACCTGCGGATTCCCGCCAGCAGCCTGATTGGCGTGGAGGGCAAGGGCTTCAAGTACATCCTTGATGGCATGAATGCCGAACGCATTTTGGTGTCTGCCGAAGCCATTGGTGATGGCCGCTGGTTTACCAAAACGTCAACGGCCTATGTCAGTGAACGGCGGGTGTTTGGTCGGCCGATTGGCCAGAACCAGGCGGTGCAGTTCCCGGTGGCACGGGCGCATGCTGAAATCGAGGCGGCAGACATGGTGCTGCGCCGGGCTGCGGCGCGCTTTGCGGCCGGGCTGCCGTGTGGCGATGACGCGAATATGGGCAAACTGCTGGCCTCTGAAGCGTCATGGCACGCCGCAGAAGCCTGCATGCAAAGCCACGGCGGTTTTGGCTTTGCGCGTGAATACGATGTGGAGCGCAAATGGCGTGAAACGCGGCTGTTCCAGATTGCCCCCATATCGACAAACCTGGTGCTGTCATACATCGCCGAGCACATGCTTGGCATGCCGCGTTCGTTTTAATCCATGGCTTGAAAATCCACATGACCCCAACAACCTTGCCCCCTTTAACGCTGACCGAGGCGCTGGCTGCGTTTGTGGCTGAACCGACGCTGACCAGTGATGAGCAAGCGGCTTGCGCTATCGCCAAAACCGGCTTCATGGACACCCTGGCCACGATGCTGGCGGGCCAACAAGAGAGTGTGGTGCGCATCGTGCAAGCGCAGCTGGGCTATACCGGCATCAGCCACCTGCCTGCTGAGGCACCGGTGGTGCCGTTTGCAGGTGCCATGTTGCCAGCCGCACAGGCCGCCTGCATCAACAGTGTCGCGGCGCATGCGCTTGATTTTGACGATGTGGCGATGTCTGCGCACACCAGCACGGTGCTGGTGCCTGCCATCCTGGCCGAAGGCCATTTGCTGAATGTTTCGGGCCTTGAGGCATTGCGTGCCTATGTGGTGGGCTATGAGGTCTGGGCCGAACTGTTTGCCAGAGAGCCTGATCAATACCACTTGAAGGGCTGGCACCCCACCGGCGTTTTTGGCAGCGTAGCCGCTGCTGCTGCCGTGGCTTATTTGCACCGTTTGCCGCAGGCGCAAACATGCCACGCGTTGGCGATTGCAGCCAGCATGGCCAGCGGGCTGGTGGCTAATTTCGGCACCATGACCAAGCCGTTTCATGCAGGGCGCGCAGCGGCCAGCGGCATAGAAGCCGTGCGCCTGGCAAAACTTGGCATGACGGCTGCGCCCGATGTGTTTGAGCACCCGGCAGGTTACCTGAATGCGCTGTCGCCTGCGGGCCGGGTAGACCGCACGCGCCCGGCGGACCAGCTGGGTAAAACGCTGCGCATTCTGGCGTTTGGCCTGTCGATCAAGCGTTACCCGGTGTGCTATTCCAGCCACCGCGTGATTGATGGCGTGCTGGCCATTGCCGAGCGGGAGAACCTTCAAATTGCGCAGATCAGCCGCGTACGGGTCACCATCGGGCCAGCCCAGGCATCCATGCTGCGCAACCACATGCCGCAGACGGGCCTGGAGGCCAAATTCAGCGCAGAGTTTGCGGTCGCCTCTGCACTGGTGGTGCGGCAAGTTGGCCTGGCGCAATTGACTGACGATTTTGTCGCTGATGACCGGGTACGCAGCCTGATGGGCAAGGTGGTGATTGACATCACCGAGCGCGCTTGCCCGGTTGACCCCGCGTTTTCGTATGCCGATCGGGTGGTGATTGAGCTGCAGGATGGGCGCTCGTTCGATTCAGGTGATATCCGCTTTGCCATCGGCCATGCCAAGCTGCCGATTGATGCCGCCGGCCTGCGCCAAAAGTTCATGGATTGCATGGCCACAGGCGCAGCATCCCAGACAGCCCCATCTGGGTCAGCACCCGCAGCGCTTGACGGCGCGGCGTTATACCAGCGCATCGCCATGCTGGAAAGCCTGCCAAGCCTGCGGCAGTTGTTCACATGAACACCTTTGTACCGCTGCTGGTAACGCTGTTGATCCAGTCCTTCAGTGCTTTGAGCCTGATGGCTGTGCCAGTGCTGATTCCGGTGGAGCTGGGGCTGCCGCGCTTGAGCCCGGCAGGCATTGGCGTTTATGTGTTGTGTGCCTATGCCGGTGCGGTACTGGGCAGCCTGTCTGCCGGGGCGCTGGTAGACCGCTGGGGTGCCATCCGCACCAGCCAGTGGGCGCTGCTGCTGTCGGCTGCCGGTTTGTTGCTGGCCGCCTGCTACCCCGGCGCCTTGCTGCTGGCGGCGTTACTGGTTGGCATGGGCTACGGGCCCATCACACCTGCGAGTTCCCATGTGCTGATACAGACCACACCTGCCAGGCAGCTGAATCTTGTATTTTCAATCAAGCAAACCGGCGTGCCGCTGGGCGTGGCCCTGAGTGGTTTTTGTATACCTCCCCTGGCGATTACTGGCTGGATGTGGACGCTGATGATTTTGGCACTGGCCTGCATAGCCGTTGCTGCTTCAGCCTGGCCGATCCAAGCCCGACTGGACGCGCAAACATCCTTAAAAATGACGGCTGGTGCGCCCCAAGCCCTGTCGTTGCGCATGCTGGTGCAACAGCTACTGGAACCCCTTGCTGTCATCTTTGGGCACAAAAAATTGCGCGCATTGGTAGCGGTGTCGTTTGTGCTGTCAGGCATACAAGTTTCACTTGCCAGTTACCTGGTCAGCTACCTCACCACGGGGCTGCTGATGAGCGCCCTGGCCGCTGGCACCTTGCTGGCGTTGTCGCAAATGGGCGGCGTACTGGGCCGCATTGCCTGGGGCTACATCAGCGACCGCTACATGGCACCGGTAACGACACTGGCTTTGCTGTCGCTGGTCATCGCGCTGGTGGCTATGGCCACCAGCAGCTTGACGCTGTGGCCGCAGGCTGCGTCTGGCGCGCTGCTGGCGGGGCTGATGTTTGTCTTCGGTGCCAGTGCCAGCGGCTGGAATGGCGTTTATCTGGCCGAGGTAGCGCGCCAAGCGCCAGCGGGGTCGGTTGGCAAGGCAACATCGGGCATATTGGCCTGCACTTTTCTGGGCGTTATGGTGGGCGTGCCCTTGTTTGGCCTGATTGTCTCTGGCCCTGGCGGATTCAGCCTGGCGTTTGGCGTGCAGGCTGTGCTGGCTCTGGCGTTAGCGTTATGGCTGCTCATGTTTCGGGAGCGTCCGGTGGGTGCTGCCAAAGTGGCAGTTTAAAAACAGCGTTTGAAGAGCATCGTTTAAAAAACAGGAGACAACATGAACAACCATATGCATTTACCGTTGCAGGATATTGATGAGCAGCGCAGAAAATGGCTATTGGCCGGGACCAGCGTAGCAGCTGCAAGCTGGTTGCCGCGCAGGGCGCAGGCACAAGTTCAGGCGCAGGCCTGGCCGTCCAAGCCCATCAAAATATATGCAGCGCAAGCGCCAGGCTCATCAAACGATGCGACCGCACGGGCCTGGGCTGACTATTTTTCATCCAAATTGGGCGTTCCCGTTATTGTTGAAAACAAACCGGGTGGTTTGGGCATGATTGCCGCCGAGGCAGTAGCACGCTCCGCGCCTGATGGCCACACTTTTTTGATCACCCTGCACAGTCAATTGGCACAAGCGCCCGTGCTGTTAAAAAAGCCGCCGATTGACCCGTCAAAAGACCTGGTCGCCATTGGCTCTATAGGCGTGGGGCCGGTGGTGGCGGTTGTGCATAAAGACCTGCCGGTTAAAAACCTGGCAGAGTTGATTGAGCTGGCGCGCAAACGGCCTGTGTCAGTTGGCAACTACGCGATTGGTTCTGGCTGGCAACTGATGCTGGCCAAACTGGCGACGCAAACGGGCGCGCAATTTACCACCGTCAATTACAAAGGCACCGGTGCCATGTTGCTGGACTTGTACGGTGGGCAAATTGAAGTTGGTGCGGGCTCTCTGGCGGGCATGGGTGCAGGTGTGCAAAAGGGTTTGGTACGCCCGGTGGTCATCATCATCGGTAGCCGCTCCAGCAAGTTGCCAGGCATACCCACCTGGGTTGATGCGGGGTTCAAGGGGCCAGCGTTTGAAGACCTGGCAGAGTGCAACATGCTGCTTGGCCCCGCAGGCACGCCGCCCGATGTGGTGGAACGTATTGCCCGTCTGATCCAGGAGTCGGTTACTGAATCTTCCAAAGTCAAAGCCGTGCGTGAACAACTTGCCGCTGACGATGTGCCGCTAACCGGCATTCCTCTGCAACAGTTCATCAACCGAACCTACGCCAGTTACCGAAACTTGACGCGTGAAATTGGTTTGACGCTTGAATAGCAAACTGTATGGCCTGTCAGCGCAGTTTTGATGCTGCGGCGATGATTTTTTGCCATTTTTGGCTATCAAGTAGGGCTGTAGACCAATAGATTCGGGCGCGAGCAGCTATTTAAAATATAGCAAAAATATTGCAACTTAGCGCAGTCCCGCACCCGCAGCATCTTCTTTGCGCTGTATCAGTTCAATCTTGTAGCCGTCGGGGTCAGTGACAAAAGCAATCACGGTGCTGCCACCTTTCACAGGCCCGGCTTCACGTGTCACGTTGCCGCCAGCAGCCTTGATTTTTTCTACCGCTGCATATGCATCAGGTACGCCAAGTGCAATGTGACCGTAGGCGGTACCCATGTCGTAGCCGTCGATACCGTGGTTGTAAGTCAATTCAATTTCAGCCTGCGCCGGGTTGCCCTCGTAGCCGACAAACGCCAGGCTGTATTTGTATTCCGGGTTTTCAGACCGTCGCAGCAACTGCATGTCTAGGACCTGGGTATAAAAGTCAATAGAGCGCTGGAGATTGCCAACGCGGAGCATGGTGTGGAGTAATCGCATTAAAAGATTATGAAACAGTTTGGTTTGTTTTTCTTGTCTGTGTCTTGTCAATGGCTATCGGGCCAGCTCAAACACCAGGCAAGTCGTGGTGGCATGCGCGTACAGCTTGCCATCAGGCCCAACAATGCGGCCTTCAGCGGTAGCGAGTTGCTTGCCGCAGTGAATGACGGTGCCTATGGCGCGCAGTGGGCCGCTCTTGTGTGAGGCGGCCCGCACGATGTTGACGCTCAGCTCTGCGGTGGTGTAGCCCCTGCCAATCGGCATCATGGTGTGGATGGCGCAGCCCACAGCAGAGTCAAGCAGCGTTGCGTACCAGCCGCCGTGTACGGTGCCCATCGGGTTGTAGTGCATGAGCTGAGGCGTCCCCTGAAAGACGGCTTTACCGTGTTCAATGTCAACCAGAGAAAAGTCCAGCGTTTCTGCGATGTGGGGATAGGGCATGCCGCCTGACAGCATGGCTTGCATTTGCTGTAGGCCAGTTTTACCTGCCAGTTGTTCCAGGTTCGCCAGTCCTGGTTTGCCGCCGCCAGCGATCATGCTGGCGCGTACTGCGGCGCTCTGTTCCAGCCATTGCGTCAATGTTTCTTGTGGGGTCATAAAATTAATAAAGTTGTATATGCAATGATTGTAGCTACAATCATTGCAAGAGAATTATTTAATGCCTGAAAAACTTAGCCCCAAAACCCTGGCTGAATTAAAAGCCCAAGGGTGCACCAATCTGCGGCTGCGCCAGTTGATGCGTCGCGTGGCACAGCACTACGACGTCGAGATGGTGAAAGCCGGGCTTAAAACCACCCAGTATTCGCTGCTCAGCCATGTGCTCAAACTGGGCCCGGTACGCCCGGGTGACCTGGCTAAAAGCATGAAGGTCAGCGCCTCAACGCTGACGCGCAACCTCAAACCCCTGATGGATGCTGGCTGGCTTGTCGTGGCTGCTGGCAGCGATGCGCGCAGCCGCAGTGTGGCCATCACACCTGCTGGTCGAGCCAAGCGTGAAGAAGCGCGCCAACGCTGGAAGGTGGCACAAAACAGCCTGAACCAGTTACTGGGTGCCACACGCGTGCTGGCGCTGCACAGCTTGATAAACGAATCACTTGAGCTGCTAACCCCCATTGATGTTTCTGCTGAATCTGGAGCCGATGATGAATAAGCCAAAAACCACGACAAGCGCAACAAGCACATCGGTTGAGAAACCCCGCTTCGCCGTGTGGCTGGTACTGCTGGCTGCTGGTGGCGTGTTTGCGTTGACCATGGGCGTGCGCCAGACCATGGGCCTGTTTTTAAGCGCGCTCAACACCTCGACCGGGTTAGGCATTGGCAGCATCAGCCTGGCGTTTGCTTTTGGTCAGCTCTGGTGGGGGCTGACGCAACCGTTTGCAGGTGCGGTGGCTGACCGCATTGGTACTGGGCGTGTCATTTTTATGGGCGTGCTTCTGGTGGCGTTGGGTACCGTCATCACGCCGCTCATGACGACCACGGCCGGCCTTATTTTTGCCATTGGCGTGCTGGCCGCAGGGGGCGCAGGCATGGCGGGGCCTTCGGTTTTAATGGCCGCCACCACGCGTTTGGTCGCGCCTGAAAAGCGCGGCCTGGCCAGCGGTATCGTTAATGCGGGTGGCTCGTTCGGGCAGTTCGCCATGGCACCGATGGCGATTGGCCTGATGGCGACGGTGGGCTGGGCCAGTGCGTTGCAGTGGCTGGGTGTATTGATATTGCTGGCACTGCCCGCCGTGTGGGTGCTTAAAGGCAATTCCAAAGCGCTGGCCGCGCAGGCGGCCGCAGCAAGCGGTGCAAAGGCGCTTGGCGCGGGTCAGGCGATTGCCCAGGCGCTGGCAACGCCCAGCTACCGGTATTTAAGCCTTGGGTTTCTGGTGTGCGGCTTTCACGTCGCTTTTTTGGCAACGCACTTGCCGGGCGTGGTGGCAGCTTGCGGCCTTCCGCCTGCCATTGGCGGCTGGGCGCTCGCAATGATTGGGCTGTTCAATATTGTGGGTAGTTTGGCCATGGGCTGGGCTGTAGGCCGCTGGCGCATGAAGTCGCTGCTGGCGCTGCTGTACGCGACGCGTGGTCTGGCTGTATTGGTGTTTTTGCTGGCCCCCAAAACACCTGCGGTGATGCTGATTTTTGCGGCGGTGATGGGCGTCACATTTCTTTCAACTGTGCCGCCCACCGCAGGCTTGGTTGCCAAAATGTTTGGCACTGCCAATATGGCCATGCTGTTTGGTATTGTCATGCTTTCGCATCAGGTTGGCGGCTTTATGGGTGCGTATCTGGGCGGCGCAATTTTTCAGGCCACAGGCAGCTACGACTGGGTCTGGTACATCGACATCGTGCTGGCAGCAGGCGCTGCACTGGTCAACCTGCCTATTCGTGAGGCGGCCATCAAACCTTTGAGACCAGCTTAAACCGGGGGCCTGAAAACCTTGCGCGCAGCCAGCGCCTTGGTACGACTGTGGCAACCTTCAATATGGTCATTGACCAGCCCCATCGCCTGCATGAAGGCATACATGGTGGTCGGACCTACAAACGTCCAGCCGCGCCTTTTCAGGTCTTTGGACAAGGCGATGGAGTCTAGCGAAGTGGTGGCGGTTTTGAGCACCTCATGCGTGATGACCTGCGGCCTGCTGGCAGCATCAGGCTCAAGATGCCAGACATAAGCGCCTAACGAGCCGAATTCACGGCGCAGTTCCAGCACCCGTTTGGCGTTGTTGATGGTTGATGCAATCTTGCCCGCATGGCGAACAATGCCTGCATCAAGGAGCAGGCGCTGAATGTCGCTGTCGTCAAAGGCCGCCACCTGCTCGGCCTCAAAATTGGCAAACGCTGCCCGAAAGTTTTCACGCTTGTTCAAAATCGTTAACCAGCTCAGGCCCGCCTGAAAGCCCTCCAGACAAATTTTTTCAAACAGACGGCGCTCGTCTGCCACCGGAAAGCCCCATTCGGTGTCATGGTAGTTTTGATACAGCATTGTGGCCTGGCACCAGGCGCAGCGGACACGCTTCGCCGCATCAATGAAAAGACCTGTGGCATATGAAATATGTTTGGTTTTTGAAACTGAAATAGATTTAGCAGCGTACATAAGTCACACATCAGGCCATTTTTGTTTTAGTTGCAGGACGTAAAAATCACATCATTTATGTCGGGTAAAAATTACAACATAAAAATTGAAAATTATGACAAAAATTCGTTCCAGCCTTATTTCTCGGCGGACTTCATAGATGACAGCCACCACAGACAATTCCGCTGAATGGCTGGGTGCTACTCGTCTGCTTGACCTCGACGATTCAAAGCTCCGGATACAGAGCATGCGCCTCACGCAACTCGCCACGACAGATATTCAGAAAGCAACACTGGTTCATGACTACATCAAGTCTCTGCCGTTTGGCTGCATCGCTGGTTTTGACCATCTGCCCGCTGCTGCCGTGCTGAAAAGCGGCCGTGGTGATTGCCACACCAAAGGCACGCTTTTTGTGGCGCTGCTTCGTTGTGCAGGCGTGCCTGCACGGTTGCGATTTGTCACGCTGTCTGGCGCTTTTTTGCACGGCATCATTGACGTCGGGCAGAGCACCATCACGCATGCGGTTGGCGAGGTGTATCTGAACGAGCGCTGGCTTCAGACGGATACCTACGTGACTGATTCACTGTTTGAAGCGCGCGCAGCATCGCTGCTGGTACAGCAGAACCGCAGCATAGGCTATGGCATCCATATGCAGGGTAGCCGTTTTTGGAATGGGCACCAGCATGCACATGGGCAGTATGCCGATTCAGACACATCAAGTTTGCCGACGCATGACTGGGGTCTTGCGCATGACCCGGAGCAGTTTTATTCAAGCCAGGAGCATCCACAACTCAAGATGGGCTGGCTGACACGGGCCAAGTGGATGGTTGCTGCGGGAGTGGTGAACCGGCGCGTTCAGCAGGTACGCAAGTCTGTTCCTTTGAATGCCTATTGATCCGGCCCCGTGATGTATGAACCATTTGCGCTGGGCTTGCCGAAGGGTTGCACTGGTTTCGACAAGCTCAGCTCGAATGGAAATTGAGACTTCATTGGGCCGAAGCAATATGCCTGCCGGGATATTAAAAAACGCCGAAGTTGATGGTGTAAATCTCATCTATATCGACGAAGGCAAGGGTGCCGATATCGCATCGAAGTAACGCTGCATCGCGTGTGACCAGCGCTACTTCGGCGAAGAACCCTGGCGCGTTCAATCGTGAGCAGGTCAATTTTTTAGCCCTCCACTGAATTCAAATTGCTGATTCTTTAGAAATCTGGTGACAGCTTCCCATGTCAGTTCTCTTGGCTGTAGTCTTGAAGCTCTCACTGAGTCAACAAGTCGGGTAATGCGTGGTAAAAGGTGCGGGCATTCGTTATTTATTAACCAGTTCAGGAACCCCCAATGAAAACTTTTAAAGTGTTTTTTCTTGCATGCTCGTTTTTTCTGTCCGCCAGCAGTTGGGCAGCAGACGGGCTGATCGCGCTTAAAAGCCCGCTGGGCGCGAAAGAAACCATGGACCGCTTTGAGTCCATTGCCAAAAGCAAAGGTTTGATGGTCATTGCAAGGGTAGACCATGCAGCGGGTGCTGCCAAAGTCGGCAAGACCTTGCGTCCAACCGAAGTGCTGATTTTTGGCAATCCGGTCGGTGGCACACCTTTGATGGAATGTGCCCAGACGGCAGGCATTGATTTGCCGCTCAAGGCGCTGGTTTGGCAAGACGTTGAGGGTCAGGTCTGGCTCGGCTATAACGACCTAGCCTATATTGCACAACGCCACGGCGCTGCGCAATGTGCGGTTGTCGACAATCTAAAAAAAGCGCTTGCGGGATTGGCGGCAGAGGCTACAACCAAGTGATCTGATACGGCTTTTGCTGACCCAGAAAAGTAAAGTTAAAAAGATTTGCTCCTGGTTGGAATAAACCGATGGATGGTTCCGTCTACCCAGTGTCAGGCAGATATTTCGGCCTGCCACTGAGTTCAAACCCCACCCTAAACAGGAGCCTTTCATGTTCAAAACTTTTTCTCTCAGCGCTTGCGCCACCGCCATGTTGTTTGTTGTCAGCGCTGCATCCATGGCCGTCAGCGTGTCTGCGGTGGCTGCCGATGCGCCAGCCAAAATCACGGGCGGCGCATTGGTTGCACCCAACGGTATGACGCTTTATACCTTTGACAACGACAAGGCCGGCAGTGGCAAGAGCGTTTGCAATGGCCCTTGCGCTGGCTTGTGGCCGCCATTGATGGCATCAACTACTGACCAGCCAGCCGGTGACTACAGTGTGGTGATACGCGACGACGGCGTGCGCCAAGTGGCTTACAAAGGCAAACCGCTTTACTTCTACAAGGTTGACCAAAAAGCGGGTGAACGCAGCGGCGACAACTTCAAGGACATCTGGCATATTGTCAAGGAATGACGCTTAAAACTGACGCAGTGATCGGATCTGATTGTGCAAAACGATTACTACGCCGGCGACAGTGATGATTCGTTGCTGACCTGGGTGCCGCGCTTGCGTCGCTATGCGCGGGCTCTGGTGGGCAATCGTGATGACGCAGACGACCTGGTGCAAGACACGCTGGAGCGTGCGTTGGTCAAGTCGTCGCTTTGGCACGGTGTGGCAGACATGCGGGCGTGGTTGTTCAGCTTGATGCATAACCTGCATGTGGATGGCGTTCGGCGCCCCAAGTTGCATACAGTCGTACTTGATGATGACACGCCTGAGGTTCCGGTGGCTGGCACGCAGGGCGAACGCCTCGCGGTGCTGGACCTTCAGGCTGCACTGGAGCGACTGCCAGTCGAGCAACGGGAGATCATCCTCCTGGTTGCGTTGGAGGACATGAGCTATGCGGAAGTAGCCGCGACATTGGGGATACCTATCGGCTCTGTCATGTCGCGTTTGTCACGGGGGCGCGAAAGACTGCGCTCCCTGATGGAAGGGCAGCCTGAACCAGTGCGCCTTAAAGTCGTGAAATAGGTCGGCGACACTGTTCAAGTCAACCTGCATGCAAACTTGCAAATTCTTATGAAGCCCACTATTCCTACCCCTTCACCAGTCACTGAAGCTGAACTACAGGCTTATGTTGACCATCAGCTCACGCCTGAGCGTCAGCTTGAAATTGAAGCTTATCTGGCCCGGCGGCCTGAAGAGGCACAGCGTGTGGACATTTATATCGCTCAAAAGCGGGAACTGCGTGCGCTCTTCAATCCGGTTCTGGATGAACCCCTCCCAAAACGCATGAGGATCGCAGCGACCCTCCAGACACCTTGGTACATGCAGCGCCTGGTTGCTGGTCTGGCAATTGCTGTGATCAGTGGCGCAGCAGGCTGGGGGCTGCGTGGCGGTACGGGTGTCGGTCAGAGCGCAAGCACGCTTGCCCAGCGCACGCCAAACGCCATCACCATGACATCAGCAAGTGGTTTTGCGCAGCGCGCTGCGATTGCGCATGCGGTATACAGCCCCGATGTGCGGCGCGCCGTTGAAGTCGGCGCCGATCATGAAGACCAGCTGGTGGCGTGGCTTTCCAAACGCATGGGATCGCCCATGAAGCCGCCCCATTTGCAGACCCTTGGCTATGCGCTTGACGGTGGCAGGCTGTTGCCGGGTGACAAAGGACCCGTTGCACAGTTCATGTACCACGATGGTGCGGGTGCAAAGCTGACGCTGTATGTGTCTCATGAGATAGCCGATCAGAGCATCACCACCAAGGGCCAAAAGAACCAGGAGACAGCCTTCCGGTTTGCCTCGGAGGGCAGTGTCAATGTGTTCTATTGGGTCAACGGAGCTTTCGGCTACGCTATTTCTGCTGACGCGGACAAGGCCGAACTTGCCCGGGTTTCAGGCGAGGTGTACCGACAACTGGAGCGCACGCCTTGACATGCGGTTTCACTCCTGAGCGGCTCCTAGGTGCAACTAACTTCCTAGGGGAAACGCCTAGATAGTTGCCATGTCTACTGGTTGATTTGCCAACTACTTTGTCTTAAAGTAGAAAATCGGAATTTGGCAGCAACACCCCTACTTGGCGTGATGGGCCAAGTCTTAACTACTGGAGACAGACATGCGTTTTTTGCTCACCCCCTTTGTCGGCATCATGGCTGCGGTTTTTCTTGTCAGTACGGCTTCTGCGCAAACTGTCAAGGTCGGCATCATTGGCCCATTCTCTGGTCCATTTGCCCATTACGGGCAGCTGTTTAAAACGGGTGCTGAAGCTTACGTTGCAAGCCAGGGTGGCAAGCTTGCGGGGCAGACCATTGAGTTTATTTACCGCGATGAGGGCGGGCCGAATCCGGCCAATACCAAGGCTTTGGCACAAGAGCTGATCATCAAGGACAAGGTTGACTACCTCGGTGGCATCGTGTTTTCACCGAACGCCTTTGCGGTGGCCCCGTTGATCCAGGAATCGAAGACGCCCATAGTGATTTTCAATGCGGCAACGTCTGACATTACAACCAAGTCTGACTACTACCTGCGTACCAGCTATACCTTGTGGCAGGTCACTGTTCCTGCTGCGCAGCACGCCTACAAAAAAGGCTTGCGCAAAGTCGTGACGGCGGTGACCGATTACGCGCCCGGCGTGGATGCTGAAACTGCATTTAAAGCGGAATTTGGCAAGCAAGGCGGGCAAGTGGTGGAGAGCATTCGCATGCCGATCAAAACCACTGACTTTGCACCGTTTGCGCAGCGCATTAAAGCCAGTGGCGCGCAAGCCGTGTATGTTTTCCTGCCAGGTGGTCCGCCCAACCTGGGCTTTGTAAAAGCCTATAACGAAAACGGTTTGAAGCAGGCTGGTGTTGAGTTTATTGGAACGGCCGAAACCGATGAGTTTGACTTACAGAAATTTGGCGATGCGGCTTTGGGTTTGACGACGGCCTTTCATTATTCGGCTGCGCATGACTCACCTGCCAATAAAGTGTTTGTGGCGGCGCTGGCCAAACAAAACAAGGATGTGGTTGCCAACTACGCATCAGTCGGTGCCTGGGACGGTATGGTGGTGATACACAAAATGATTGAAGCTACAGGCGGCAAGCGCGACGGTGACAAAGCCATGGCAGCCGCCAAAGGCATGAAGTGGGAAAGCCCGCGAGGCCCGGTGTCGATGGATGCGACTACGCGCCACATCACGCAAAATGTTTATTTGCGTAACGTTGAAAAAGGCGCTGGCGGCTTGATGGTCAACAAAGAAGTACAAAACTTCGGCCCACATGCTGATCACGGGTTGGAGAAATAAAGCGGGATTTTTACCGACTGAGTCAAACGCTTGGCGTGCGATGCAAATCACCAACATCCTGATTGACGGTGTGTCCTATGGCATGGTGCTGTTCATCATTGCCGTCGGACTGTCCATCACCATGGGGCTGATGCGCTTTATCAACCTGGCGCATGGCGCGTTCGCCATGACGGGCGGCTATCTGGCTGCTTGGCTGGTAAGGGTGCAGGGCTGGCCCTTTGTCCCTGGCGTGCTTGCGGCTGTTCTGGTGACGGGCTTGCTGGGTGCGGCGCTTGAGGTGCTGGTGCTTCGGCGCTTGTACCAGCGCAGCGAACTCACGCAGGTGCTGTTCACCATTGGCCTGACCTTCCTGTTTGTAGCCACAGCCAATGCTTTGTTTGGTCCTGAAGTGCAGTTGATTCCTTTGCCCGCTTGGCTGTCTGCACCAGTGAATCTGGGTGTCCGCACCTTGCCAATGCAGCGCCTGGTGGTGGTAGCGGCTGGCGTACTGGTCATGCTGGCAAGCACCTGGCTATTGAAACACTCGCGCTTTGGCGTGTGGCTGCGTGCCACGGTTGACAACACGGCGGCTGCCTCATCCCTAGGGATTCCGATTCAACTGGTTTATGTATTGACTTTTGCAACAGGCTCGGCGCTGGCTGGTTTGGGTGGCATTCTTGGCGCTGAATTGATGCCGCTGGAGCCGTATTACCCGCTGAAGTATCTGGTGCTGGTCCTCGTGGTGGTGTCGGTGGGCGGCATGGGCAGCATTGCCGGGTCTCTGGTTGCTGCACTGACGTTGGGCATTGTCGAGACGGCAACCAAGTACTGGGCTTCAAGTTACGGCAGCCTGTTTTTCTTTGTGACGATGGCTCTGCTGCTGGCGTGGCGACCCCATGGCTTGCTGAATTCAGCGAGTCGCCTGAAAAGCTAAAGCAACGCGATGGCAAGCCGTTTACTTTCTGCATTGAAAAAAAGCTTCGCCTGCGCGCTGCTCATTGCGATAGCGCTGGTTATCTATTTCCTGTTTCCGGGCCAACTGCCACTGGCAGCCCGTATGGCCATCATGGCGATTTTTGTGATGTCGCTTGACCTGGTCGTCGGCTATGGTGGTCTGGCAACGCTGGGGCATTCGGCGCTTTACGGCGTGGGTGCGTACGCGGCCGGTATTGTTGCCACGCGCCTGACCGGCGACCCTTTAATTGGGCTGCTGTCGGGCGCATTGATGGGAGCTGCTACAGCGGCGCTATCAGGGCTGTTTTTGCTACGCTACCAAGGCTTGACATTTTTGATGCTGTCAATTGCTGTCAGTCAGATTTTGCAAAACCTGGCCAGCAAGCTGCGTGGCTGGACTGGCGGTGACGATGGCTTGTCGGGCTACAGCATCAAGCCATTGCTGGGCATGGCGTCGTTTGACATGTATGGCAAGGTTGCATTTATCTATTGCGTCGTGATGTTGCTGGTGTGTCTGTTTGTCATGCGGCGTTTGATGGCATCGCCGTTTGGCCTGACGTGCATGGGCATTCACCAGAACCGCTTGCGCATGTCTGCTATGGGCAATGACCTGAATGCTACGCTACTCAAGCTCTACACCCTGTCGGGTTTGTTTGCTGGCATAGCCGGCGCGCTGTCGGCCCAGACCAGTCAGATAGTGGGGCTGGACAGTCTGGGGTTTGAACTTTCAGCTGAAGCGCTGGTCATGCTGGTGCTTGGCGGGGCGGGCTCGCTCTACGGCGCGATGGCAGGTGCGGCGGTGTTTATGGGTATTCACCATCTGGCATCCAGCGTCAACCCCTACCACTGGCTGTTCATCATTGGCGGCATGCTGGTATTTGTGGTACTGGTGCCACGAGAGCGTTGGCTGGCATTTGTGCGCAAGCCAAAAGGGGCAGCCAGCCATGCCTGAAACAGCCCTGCTTGACATCCGTCAGCTCAATAAATCGTTCGGTGGCTTGCGGGTGACGCGCGATGTGTCATTGTCGCTTGAGTCTGGCGCGCGCGTTGGCTTGATTGGCCCCAATGGCGCTGGAAAAACCACGTTGATTAATTTGATGACGGGTGTGCTCGCGCCCAGCTCAGGCAGCGTGTGCCTCAATGGCGAAGACGTGAGCCGTCTGAGCCAGGCACAGCGCGTTAAACGCGGACTGGTGCGGACTTTTCAAATCACGCAACTGGCACCTTTGCTGCCTGTTTACCGGCAGGTCGAAATGGCGATTCACGAGCGATTGGGTTCAAGCAAACGCTTGTTTAAGCCGCTTGACGCCTTCATCGAAGTAGCCATCGAGGCCAGGCAAATTCTTGACACGCTGTCGCTTGGCCGACTTGCAAACAGTCGTCCTGTCGATATGGCCTACGGTGAGCAAAGGCTGGTTGAAATCGCACTGGCAATGGCTTTAAAACCTGCCGTGTTGCTGCTTGATGAGCCTATGGCGGGTGTACCAACCGGTGAACGCCAGGTGATTTTGAATGCGCTGGCAACGCTGCCATCCGGACTGGCTATTTTGATGATTGAGCATGATATGGACCTGGTTTTCAGTTTTGCCAAACGCATGGTGGTTATGGCCGATGGTGCGGTATTGGTTGAAGGGCCACCCGATAGTGTGCGCAGGCACCCGGCAGTGCGCAGTGCCTATCTGGGTATCGAAGCGGGCGCAGAGGCCTAAGCGATGAGCGCGCTGCTAAAACTCGACAACGTTCATGCGGGCTATGGTGCGGTAGCGGTGCTCCATGGCATCACGCTTGAGCTGCCGACAGGCGGCAAGCTGGCGCTGATAGGACGCAATGGTGTCGGCAAGACCACGACCCTAAAAGCCGTGATGGGGCTGGCCGATGTCAGTCGTGGGCGTGTCTTTTTTGAGGGCGTTGACATGACGCGCTTTACACCCCGCGAACGCGCCCACGCCGGGCTTGGCTATGTCGCGCAGACGCGTGATATTTTCCCCAGCCTGAGCGTGGAAGAAAATTTACTGGCAGGTTTGAAGGGCCGCCACAAGCGCTGTATCGACGAAGCTTATGCCTTATTTCCACGCCTGGCCGAACGGCGCAGCAATGGCGGGGCCCAGCTGTCAGGCGGAGAGCAGCAAATGCTGGCCGTTGCCCGCACATTATTGGGTCAGCCGCGCCTGCTACTTTTGGATGAACCGCTGGAAGGGCTGGCTCCGATTATTTGCCAGGAACTCATGGCTGCTTTCGAGCGGCTTGCACGCGACGGTAGTGTAGCGATTTTGCTGGTTGAGCAAAAGGTTGACGATGCCCTGCGCTTTGCTCGCGATGTTATTTTGCTCGAAAGCGGACAAATTGTTCACTCTGGCAGCAGCGCGCAATTACGCGCGCAGCCTGAATTACTCGAACGCTATGTTGGCATTGCTGACGCACAGTCATAAAACGGAGAAAGTTATGAGCGCTGTTAAGTATTCTTCACCTCCAGCACCAGAAGGCGTGCCGATTTTCGACATGGATCCGTTTGGGGATGATTTTTTAACCAATCCCTACGCGGCGCACCATCAAATGCGTGAACTGGGCCCTTTTGTGTGGATACCAAAATACAGTATTTTGGCTACCGGTCGACATGATGAGGTGCGTACCGTGCTGGGCGATCCGGCCAGGTTTATCTCATCAGCAGGTGTTGGGCTGGCCAATTTTCGCAAGGAAGAACCGTTTCGCCCCAAGAGCTTGATTCTGGAGGCTGATCCTCCTGACCACACGGCAGCCAGGTCAGTGCTGGCACGTATTTTGTCACCCAAGGCGGTGACGCAAATCCGGGTGCAATTTACTTTGGAGGCTGAAGCTCTGGCCGATCGTTTGCTGGTTAAAGCGCAAGCTGGTGAGGTGATTGATGGTGTGACGGAGTTGTCAGAGGTATACCCGCTCAAGGTGTTTCCCGATGCTGTGGGTGTGCCTGACGTGCAGCGTGAAAATCTGCTGACTTACGGCAACATGATCTTTAATGCCTTCGGCCCGCGTAACGCCTTGTTTGAACAGTCGGTCGACCGGGTCAAGCCCGTCACTGAGTGGATCATGGCGCATTGCCAGCGCGAGAATCTGGCACCTGGCGGCTTCGGCGAAGCGATTTTTCAGGCTGCAGATGCGGGTGAGATCACGCACGCACAGGCACCGCTGCTGGTGCGTTCATTTTTATCGGCGGGTGTGGACACCACGGTTAATGGTATTGGCAATGCGCTGGATTGTTTTGCCCGCCACCCCGAACAGTGGACCCGGCTGCGCGCAGAGCCACTGCTGGCCAGGCACGCTTTTGAAGAAGCGCTGCGCTACGAGTCCAGTGTGCAGACTTTCTTTCGTACGGCGGCGCATGACACTGATGTCTCAGGCGTGCATATCGCGCAAGATCATAAAGTGGTGACCTATCTGGGCGCGGCCAATCGTGACCCGCGCAAATGGCCGCAGCCGGACACCTTTGACATTGGTCGTCGACCCGCGGGTCATATGGCGTTTGGTTTTGGTATCCACGCGTGCGTCGGCCAGGTGGTGGCGCGCCTGGAGGGTGAGTTGATCCTCACTGCACTGGCCAAGCGCTTCAAAGCCATGGAGATCGCTGGCCCGCCTGTGCGACGACTCAACAATACCCTGCGCGCCTTGGCCTCGCTGCCGCTGCGGCTGATTCCCGCGTGAAAGCTGCCCGCCATTTGCCCACTACGGCGTGCAGTGCAAACCACCCCGTGGTGGATCTCGACCATTACGCGCCCGCTTACTTCACCTGGATAGCCAACAAACTGTCGCGCGGTGCATCGCAGTCTTACCTCTTGGCTTTCAATGTCGGTATAGAAACCTGGCGTGTGCTGGTGCTGCTGGCCATTGAAGGAGCCATGTCAGCACAAAAAGCCTGCGGCATTATCGGCATGGACAAAGCATCTATCAGCCGTTGCTTTAAAAACATGCAATCGAAGGGCTTCATCACTGTCAGCCTGGACCCGGAAGATGGCCGGGCCCGAATCGCGACCCTGACGCGGCTTGGCCGTGACATGCATGACCAGATACGCGGCGTCGCGCTGGCGCGTGAACGCGCTTTCATGTCTGTGCTCAGCGTGGCAGAGCGAAAAATATTGATCGACATGTTGCACCGTCTGCACGAGAACCTGCCGTCGGTAGAAGCCGCGACCAAGAAGCATTTGTCCAAACACCACCTGCCAGCGGCCAAGTCCAAATTTGCGGTTGCGCAAAAAACCAGGCTGACCTAACTGCGTTCTAGTGGCGCGCTGGCAGCTTACCAGAAATTTTCGAACTAATTTCTGCCAATTTCAAGTGTTATTTAGGGCTGTAGCCCTTTAAATTCGGGCGCAAGCTGCTATAAATTTTGTAGCATTTTTAGCGATCACTTCAGCATCCATGCCTGGCTTGTATAGCGCCGAACCGATGCCGAAACCGCTGGCACCCGCATTGAGGTAGGCGGGCATGTTCTCAAGCGTGATGCCTCCGACGGGGAGCAGGATGGTATTTGGCGGTAGCACGGCGCGCAGCGCTCTGACCACAGCGGGCGATGCCATTTCAGCCGGGAATATTTTTAGCCCTGTCGCACCCGCATCAAGCGCCGCAAACGCCTCGCTGGCCGTCATCACGCCGGGCAGGCACACCAGCCCCAGGCGCACGGCTTCAGCTACCACGGCCGGGTTGAAGTTTGGCGAAACGATCAGTTGCCCGCCAGCGGCATGCACGTTGCGCACATCGCTTGCCGTCAAAACAGTTCCCGCACCAACCAGCGCTTGCGGGAAAGCGCTGGTCATGGCGGCAATGCTGTCCAGAGGCTGGGGTGAGTTGAGGGGGACTTCAATCAGCGTCCAGCCCGTGCTGACCAGTGCTTGGCCGATGAGTGCGGCTTCAACGGGCGTCAAGCCGCGCAGAATGGCGATCAGTGGCGGCGACTGGAGCGCTTCAGTAAATTGTTGATGCAAAGTCATAGGGTGTTCAGCGTATTCGCGATGGTGTGCAGGCCGTGCCATGTGGCCTGGTTGCCAACGCATTGGCTGGTCACGCCTGAAAGCTTCAAGGCTTGTCTGTATTTTTGAGTCAATGCTTCTGCGCCAATCACCACGACATGGTCGCCACGTTTGAGCCGCTGGCATTTCAATTCTTCACCAATCACCAGCCCCGACAAATAGCTGGGCAATACCTCTGCGGTCATGCGTTTGAACAGCGACAGGGTGCGTGTGCTGAAAGCGGTGTGCAGCAAGCCATCACCCTGCAGTGCATGGGCCACGCCTTGCTCAAATGCTGTGTCGTCATGTGGTGACTCACTGGCTGGCAGCGTGCGCGCCAGGATGGAATACTGACGCAGCAGGGCATAAAACTCGCCCGTCATCCAGGTTGAAAAGTCTGTGACGTGCTGGTGATTGACAATGACCCATTTGCTGTGTGTGCCGGGCAGCACCAGGCGTGCATCGTTTAAATTCAAGAGTTGCAGTGCGCCGAATACCTGGGTTTCTTCACCTCGCATCACATCGGGAATGCCACTCTTGTCAATGCTCAAACCGGGTACGATGGCGATTCTGCCAGGTTCAACCCAAGCCAACTGCGCAGCGACGTCAGCAAACCCCGCCGGGCAGGGGCAGTAGGGTGCTTCCAGCCAGCCCTGCTGGTTGCCTGCCATACCGGCAATCAGGCATAGCACGCCGGGTTGCATCCAGTCGCCAAAGCAGCTTTCAAACACGGCTGAAAAATCGCCTTTGTCAACCGTCAAAATCCCCCGTGCAAACGAGCGCTCCTCAAGCACGCTGCCATCAACCGCCAGCAACGCACCGCGCAATGACGACGTGCCCCAGTCGAGGACGACTATTGATTCAGCCACCGAAAACCCTCACCCTAACCCTCTCCCGCAAGCGGGAGAGGGGACAAGATAACTGCCTCGCCGGCTCGCAGGGGAGGGGACAAGATAACTTCCTCTCCCGCTTGCGGGAGAGGGCGGGGGTGAGGGCTCTTTGTGCTGCATTAATGGTTGTCCCTCGGCACCGCTGATCCACGCTTGCCCACCAAAAAGTCCAGATCCACGCCTTCATCAGCTTGCAGCACATGGTCAATGTAGAGCTTCCAGTAGCCTGATGTCATGGCAGGTTCGGGTGCCTTCCACAAGGCGCGTCGCTTGGCCAGCTCTTCATCACACACATGCAAATGCAGCAGGCGCTTGGGCACGTTCAGCTCAATCATGTCACCGTTTTGTACCAGGGCCAGCGGCCCACCCGCAGCAGCTTCAGGTGCGGTGTGCAGCACCACCGTGCCGTAGGCCGTACCGCTCATGCGGGCATCGCTGATGCGCACCATGTCGGTAATGCCTTTCTTGAGCACCTTGGGTGGTAGCGGCATGTTGCCCACTTCTGCCATGCCGGGGTAGCCTTTGGGGCCGCAGTTTTTCAGCACCATCACGCAGGTCTCGTCAATGTCCAGGTTGTCGTCATCAATGCGAGCGTGAAAGTCTTCAATGTTTTCAAACACCACCGCACGGCCGGTGTGCACCATCAGCGCAGGCGTAGCGGCGCTGGGCTTGATGACCGCACCGCGTGGCGACAAGTTACCGCGCAGCACGGCAATGCCGGCTTTGTCTTTGAAGGGTGCACTCAGCGGTTTGATGACTTCTTTGTTGTAGTTCTGCGCATCTGCAATGTTCTGGCCAATCGTCTGGCCGTTGGCGGTGATGGCATCCAGGTGCAGGTGCTGCGCGATTTCTTTCATCACCACGGGCAAACCGCCTGCGTAGCAAAAATCTTCCATCAAAAATTTGCCGGAAGGCTGCAGGTTGACCAGGCAAGGCAGCTCGCTGGCCAGGCGGTCAAAGTCGTCGACTGTCAGCTTGATGCCGATGCGCCCAGCCATCGCAATCAAATGAATCACCGCGTTGGTTGAGCCGCCAATCGCTGCCAGTGTTTTGATGGCATTTTCAAATGCTTCGCGCGTCAGGATTTTTGAGAGCGTCAGGTCCTCATGCACCATGGCAACCGCGCGCCGCCCGGCCATGCGGGCCAGCACGTTGCGCCTGCCGTCGACTGCCGGGTAGGCTGCGTTACCCGGCAGGCCAATGCCCAGTGCTTCGACCATGCTGGCCATCGTGCTAGCGGTGCCCATCGTCATGCAGTGGCCGTGGCTACGGTGCATGCAGCTTTCCGCTTCAAAAAAATCAGCCAGCTTGAGCGTGCCTGCGCGCACCTGCTCGCTCATGCTCCACACACCGGTGCCGCTGCCCAACTCTTGCCCGCGCCATTTGCCGCTCAGCATCGGCCCGCCGCTCACGCCCACCGTGGGCAGGTCAACACTGGCCGCACCCATCACAAGGGACGGCGTGGTTTTGTCGCAGCCCATGAGCAGCACCACGCCGTCAATCGGGTTGCCGCGAATGCTCTCTTCCACATCCATGCTGGCCAGGTTGCGGTACAGCATGGCGGTGGGCCTCAAGAGCGTTTCGCCCAGCGACATGACCGGGAATTCGAGCGGAAAGCCGCCCGCCTCATACACGCCAATCTTAACCTGCTCGGCAATCGTGCGGAAGTGGCTGTTGCAGGGTGTGAGTTCACTAAACGTATTGCAAATGCCAATCACAGGCCTGCCATCAAACTGGTCGTGTGGTACGCCCTTGCCCTTGACCCAACTGCGGTAGGCAAAACCATCCCGGTCTTGCCTGCCAAACCACTGCTGGCTACGGAGTTCTGATGGATGTTTTTTGGGTATTTTAGGCGTGTTCATTCAGTCAATCCTGAGGTTATACGGTAAGCCTCCCGGTAGGGGCTACACCAATGAGACATTGTTGATGGACTCGCTTCAGACCACGCAGGCATGTGCGGCCCGCAGGTGGCGCAGGTTAAACCGCCTTATTCCTTGACTGCGCCCGTCATGCCTGAAACGTAGTACTCGACAAAAAACGAGTAGATGATGGCGACTGGCAAAGAACCCAGCAAGGCACCGGCCATCAGGGCTCCCCAGTGGTACACATCGCCATCGACCAGCTCAGTGATGACGCCTACAGGCACCGTTTTTATCTCTGACGATGAGATGAACGTCAGGGCGTAAATAAACTCGTTCCAGGATAGCGTGAAGGCAAAAATGCCGGCGGAGATAAGCCCTGGTACGGCCAGCGGCAAAATAATCTTCCATAAGATTTCAAAGCGCGTGGCGCCATCAATCAGCGCGCATTCTTCCAGTTCGTAGGGAATGGAACGGAAATAACCCATCAGCAGCCAGGTACAAAAAGGAATCAAAAAAGTCGGGTAGGTGAGTATTAGCGCCCACCGGGTGTCAAACAGTCCGAGTTGAAAGACGATGGCTGCCAACGGTATAAAAAGAATGGAAGGGGGTACCAGATACGCCAAAAAAATACTCAAACCAACTTGTCTTGAACCTTTGAAACGCAGTCGCTCAATGGCATAGGCTGCCAGTACCGATGCGGCCAACGATACAAAAGTTGACACCACGGAGACGATGACCGTATTCCATAACCAATCGGGGTAGGCCGTGTCAAACACAAGTTTTTTGAAATGGGCCAGAGTTGGTGCGATGACAAGAAACGGATTGCCAGAGCGCGACAGTAACTCGGCATCTGGCTTGAAGGAGGTGATCGCCATCCAGTAAAACGGGAAGAGCAATACAAAAACGAAAATTCCCAGTGGAATAAACACCGTCACCACCCGCCGCGGTAGGGTGTCCAGAAAACGCATGCCATGGGTATCGTTGTCTTTTTGTTTCATGGTTTCCTCGGCGAATGATGGTCTGGTGTGGCAATCACTTGTCGTTTCCGCCCTGCTGCCAGGCACGACGCTGCAAGCCAAAGTAACTAAATAAAATAGAAGCAAGCAGAAAGGGCACCATGGCAATTGCAATAGCCGCCCCTTCGCCCAAGGCACCACCTGGAATGGCGCGCTGAAACGACAGGGTGGCCATCAGATGCGTTGCATTGAGTGGGCCGCCGCGCGTTAGCACGTAAATTAACTGGAAGTCAGTAAACGTGAAAAGCACTGAAAATGTCATGACGACGGCAATGATGGGCGTTAGCAGGGGCAAGGTGATGAACCGAAACCGTTGCCATCCACTGGCACCATCAATCGCTGCTGCCTCGTAGAGCGACGGAGAAATTGTTTGCAGACCCGCCAGTAAAGTAATGGCCACAAACGGAACGCCGCGCCAGATGTTGGCGGCTATGGTCGACAGGCGTGCATTCCAGGGATTGCCCAGAAAATCGATGTAGTGGTCGATGATTCCAGCCTTCACCAGGACCCAGCTCACAACGGAGAATTGCGCATCGTAGATCCACCAGAAGGCTATCGCAGAAAGCGCAGTAGGAACGATATAGGGAAGCAAAATAACGGTGCGAAAAAAGGTTTTGAAAGGGATGTTTTCGTTCAGCAAAATAGCGAGCCACAAGCCAAGAACGAACTTGAGCACGCTGGCAACAAAGGTATAAAACAAGGTGTTGAACAAAGCTAGCTGGGTAACACTGTCGCCCAGCAAAAACTGATAATTCTCCAGCCCTATCCAGCTACCGGAGCGGCCAATCTTGGTGTCGGTAAAGCCAAGCCACACGCCCAGAATCAGGGGGTAAGTTAAAAACAGGACCAGCAGTACAGCAGCGGGCAGCATGAAAAGCAGGCCCAGGGCATTGCGGCTGTTTTGCAGTTTTTGCAGCATGGTGATGTCGCGTTAGGTTGGCGGTAAAAAACTCAATATTTCCCCGCGACTCAAATTGCCCAAAGGATAATTCGAGTCACGGGGAAATCGCTTTGAATTGGCAAAAACAGGTTTCAGATCTTGTAGTACCGCTCTGCGCGTTTCTGAGCCCGCTCGGCTGCCTCTTTGGGAGTTTTTGATCCGCTGGCAGCCTCGGCCACCATGTCAAGAATCACAAAGTCGGCGATGGAAGCTGCCGATGCGTAACCCATTTCACCTGAATAGCCGAGCGGTCGCATGGTCTTCATCGCATCTCGGTAAGGGGTGTGCTTGGGGTCAACGGTCCAGATGGGATTGGCTTCGTAGGCCTTGAGTGGATGGCAGATGTATCCGATGGAAGCCTGCATCCATGGGCCGAACTGTTCAGCTTCCATCATGAAACGCAGAAATTCTTTGGCCGCTTTGGGGTACTTGGTGTGCTTGTAGATCATCTGATTGAAAAACAGATTGAACTCGGTTGGTACGCCAGCAGGGCCAATCGGGAAATTGGCGTGCTGTATATCTTTTGCCATTTCCTGTATCTTTGGGTCCTGTGAATTTTTGGCCGCGTAGTAGATGGAAATGCCGTTTGCAGTGACACTGATCTGGTTGTCCAGAAATGCCTTGTTGTTGTTGGGGTCGAGCCACGACAAGGTGCCTGGAACAAACGTGGGATATAACTCTTTGGCATATTCAAGCGCTCTGATGGTTTCAGGGCTGTCGATCACGACCTGGTTTTTTTCGTTGACGAGTTTGCCGCCATGCGCCCAAACCAGCCAGTGTGCCCATGCCTGATCGCCTGTGGCGTGTCCCAGGGCGAATCCACCAGGCGTGCCTTTTTCTTTCAACGCTTTCATGAGCTTGAGGAAGCCGTCCATGTCGCGTGGGAAGGTGTTGAATCCTGCCGCCTTGACCTGGCTTTCACGGTATACGATGGCATTGCCCGCACAGCCTAACGGCAAGGCTATCCATTTGTTGTTGCGCTTGAGGTATTGCTCGCACACCGGGTACCAGCCGCCGTACTTTTTACCCAGGTAATTGGCCAGGTCAGTGACATCGACCAGCTTCTCGGGGTAAAGGTTGGCATCATCGTTGGTTGATAAAATGATGTCCGGACCCGCGCCAGCGTTGGCCGCAACTGCTGCTTTGGGGCGCACGTCCTCCCAGCCTTCGTTGTCCACCCGCACCTCAATGCCCGTCAATGCTGTAAATTTTTTGACGTTAGCCATGTACTGGTCTTCGTCACCCTGAACAAAGCGTTTCCAGCGCAGCACACGCAGCTTGGCACCTTTTTCGGGCTGGTTGACCCATTGCGCCTGCGCACTGGCCGGCCAAAGCATGGGCGCGGCAGCGACACCCGCAGCGGCCGATGTCTTCTTGAGGAATTTGCGACGATTGAAATCCGACATGAAAGTCTCCTTTGGTTTTAGGTCAAGCAAAAAATGAGATGTACAGCACGATGCTCAGGCCATCAGGCGTATTCCGCTGGCCGCATCAAATAGGTGGGCACGGCTCGGGTCAGGCCGCAGGTGGATGGTTTCTCCTGGCCTGAATGCATGGCGTTCCCTGAATACGCTGGTGACTTCAACGCCTGCGATTTTGGTAAAAATCTGTGTGTCGGCCCCGGTCGGTTCAACCACAACAACTTCAGTGGCAACGCCTTGCCCAGCGGTGGCCAGATCAATGTGCTCCGGCCGGGTGCCGTAAACAACATGTTGTCCGTCCCGCCCGCCCGCGTTCAAGGGCACGGGAAGGGACAGGCCGCCAGCCAGATTCACCGTGGCGATATCGCCGTTGCGCTGAAGTACCCCTGGCAGAAAATTCATGGCCGGAGAGCCAATGAAACCTGCCACAAATTGGTTGGCTGGCCGATCATAAAGATCCAGTGGCGAGCCGGTTTGCTCGACGATGCCGTCGCGCATGACCACAATTTTGTCAGCCATGGTCATGGCCTCAATCTGGTCGTGCGTCACATAAACGGACGTGGTCTTGAGGCGTTGATGCAACTCCTTGATTTCGGTGCGCATCTGTACTCGCAACTTGGCGTCAAGGTTGGACAGCGGTTCATCAAACAAAAATACCTGCGGATCGCGCACAATACAGCGCCCCATCGCCACGCGCTGACGCTGCCCGCCTGAAAGCTGGCGAGGAAAGCGGTCCAGCAGATCACGCAGCCCAAGGATGTCGGCCGCTTTCATCACTCGCTCGTCGGCCACAGCTTTGGGCTGACGGGCCAGCATCAAACTAAACGCCATGTTGTCACGCACAGTCATATGCGGATAGAGCGCGTAGTTCTGGAACACCATCGCGATGTCTCGCTCTTTCGGCATCATGTTGTTCACTACTTTGCCGCCGATAAGGATTTCCCCTTTGCCAATTTCTTCAAGGCCGGCAATCATGCGCAACAGGGTAGATTTACCGCAGCCAGAGGGCCCGACAAGCACGGTGAACTGGCCGTCCTCAATGTCGATATCTACACCGCGAATAACGTGGGTGGCGCCGAAATATTTTTCGACCCCTTTGATCTGAACAGCAGCCATGGTCTCCTGAAAATTGTTTTTTTGATCATCTGTTGTAGCATGTAAAAATAAGAATGTCATCAGCACGAACCAGACTGGCCCGATTTTCCCTTGAATTTATTTCGCGGCAAATCGATTTGCAACTGGCGAAACATTACTGTAAAAATGACTTGAGTTGTGCCATCAAGTCTTGTGATCGGCCCACGTTTTGTACTGAAGTAGGTGTCGTGGCTTGAGCGGGGCGGGTGCCAACGCCAGTTATGAAAACGGAGCAGCAGCGGCCTTGAATGACATTATGAAAATCAAATCGGTTACCCCATTTATTCTGCATGTTCCCGTGACGGGCTCCCAGATTGCCGACAGCACCCACACCATCTCGCACTGGGGTGTAGTAGGCGCACAGATTGAAACCGATGGGGGACTGACTGGCTACGGCTTTACCGGCACCCACGCGCACCTGCCAAGTGACCAGCTGATTACCCGTTGTATTGAAACCTGCCATGCGCCGCTGCTGCTGGGCGAAGACGCCAGTGACATCAACCGCCTGTGGCAAAAGCTGGCGCACAACCCGGCCTTGCAGTGGGTGGGGCGTGCGGGTATCACGACGCTGGCGCATGCTGCCATTGACGTGGCGCTGTGGGACATCAAAGCCAAGGCCGCCGCGCAACCCCTGTGGAAACTGCTGGGCGGCAAGGTGCGCGATAAGGTTAGGGCCTACAACACAGACATCGGCTGGCTCAGCATTCCTGATGAGCAACTGGTGGCTGGCGCCAGGGCAGCGGTGGCTGATGGCTTTACCGGCATCAAAATTAAAGTCGGCTCAACGGTTGAGCGTGACCTGCGCCGCCTGGCTGCGGTACGCCATGCCATTGGCCCAGACGTGACACTGGCCATTGACGGCAACGGCAAATGGAACCTGGCAACTTGCCAGCGCTTTTGCCGCGCGGCAGAAGCGCAGGATGTGTACTGGTTTGAAGAGCCCCTATGGCATGACGACGTCAAAGGCCACGCCCAGCTCGCGCGCGCGACGTCCATCCCCGTGGCGCTGGGTGAGCAGCTCTACACCACCGATGCATTCGCCGAATTTTTTGCGCAGCAGGCCATCGCCTGGGTACAACCCGATGTCACGCGCATGGCGGGTTTGACTGATGTGCTGCGCGTGTGCGACACCGCCCATTCGTTTCGCCTGCCCGTTGCCCTCCACGCCGGCGACATGAGTCAGGTGCATGTGCACCTGTCCTACGCCCACCCGGCCTGCGAAGTGCTGGAATACATTCCGTGGATCAAAGACTGCTTTACTGAACCGGCGGATGTGGTGGATGGGTACTTCAAGCTGCCACAACTGCCCGGGGCGGGGACGACGCCTACTGCTGCAGCTTGGGAAAAGTATCGTCAGCAGACTGCTTGATGGGTTGTGTAAATACTATTTATTTAATAGCTGCTTGCGCCCGTATTCATTGGGCTACAGACTTAAATGATAGGTGAAAATGCAAAAAAAAGCAGCCTGAAGCTGCTTTTTTAACGGTTATTTATCCAGTCATCCAATCAACGCCGAAACCCGCCGCCAGAATTACCTCTGCCACTGCCACCGCCCGAACGCGAGCCGCCTCCACCGAAGTTTCCGCCACCACTACCACCACGATTGCCGCCTCGGCCACCACCACCACCGCCGCGCGTAGGCAGGCCAGATGATGGAAAGCCTGCGGACACATGGCTGGTCGGCTGGCGTTCGTCGAAGTCGTTGCGCTGGTCGCCCATGTCAACACGCGGGCCGCGTGGGTCTTGACGCTGTACTTCATCACGGGGTTGGCGCGGTTGATCGCCGGCCGGTGGGCGTGGGGCTTGGGGGCGACGCTCTCCACGTGGCTGAGCGGCACCATTGCCACCACCGTAACCAGCGTTCTGCCGTGGCTGGCCGGGGTTAGGGGTGCGTGGGCCACGGCCGTAGTTACTGCCACCTTCACCGCCGCCAGCATTCATGCCATCCTGAGGGGCTCTGCCTCGGCCACCGCCATGGTTGCCACGACCGCCTCCGCCGCCAGAGTTACCGCGTGCAGGCTGCGCACCTTTGGTTTCACGAATCCGCGTCATCATTTCGCTTCTGGCAGCCCTGGCTGCAGCCTGCATCACGTCGCGGCTAGGCGGCTTGCCCAGGCCACCCCAAATGGTTTGGCGGCCCATGGCCAGCGGCTCGGCGCGCTCGTCGGGGTCGGCTTCAAAGCCTGGCACCTTGACGACTTCAATATTTTGTTTGGTAAAGCGCTCAATGTCTTGCATGAAGCCTTCTTCATCCAGGCACACCAGGCTCACAGCTTCACCACTGTTGCCCGCACGGCCGGTGCGGCCAATGCGGTGCACGTAGTCTTCGCTGACGTTCGGAATCTCGTAGTTCACCACGTGCGGCAGCTCGTCAATGTCAATCCCGCGTGCTGCAATATCTGTAGCCACCAGCGCCCGGATGGTGCCGTCTTTAAAGCCTTGCAGCGCCTGGGTGCGGGCGGTCTGGCTCTTGTTGCCGTGCAGGGCCAGGGCCTCAATGCCGTTTTTGGTCAGGTGCTCGGCCACGTTGTTGGCGCCAAACTTGGTGCGCGTAAACACCAGCACCTGGCTCCAGTTGTGCTCATTGATGATGTGCGTCAGCAGCGCTTTCTTTTTGCCACGGCCCACCGGGTGAATGGTTTGCGTGATGCGCTGCACGGTGGTGTTGCGCGGCGTGACCTGGATGTGCAGCGGGTCGCGCAGCAGGCCATTGGCCAGGTCGCGGATTTCGTCGCTGAAGGTGGCTGAAAACAGCAGCACCTGCTTTTGCTTGGGGACGAGGGCCAGCACTTTTTTAATGTCATGGATAAAACCCATGTCCAGCATGCGGTCGGCTTCATCGAGTACCAGAATTTGCACCTGGCTCAGGTCCAGCGTGCCCTGGCCTGCGTGGTCCAGCAGGCGGCCAGGGGTGGCCACCAGAATGTCCACGCCGCGGCGCAGTTTTTCAATTTGCGCGCCCATGCCGACACCGCCAAACATGACCATGGAGGTCAGTTCAAGGTATTTGCCATACACACGAACGCTTTCTTCAACCTGGGCAGCCAGCTCGCGGGTGGGCGTCATGATCAGGCAGCGCACGGCGTTAACGCCTCGGCGATTGGTCAGGCGTGGCTCAGTGCTCAGGCGTTGCAGCATGGGTAGCACAAAGGCGGCTGTTTTGCCCGTGCCGGTTTGCGCGCCGCCCAGCAAGTCACCGCCAGCCAAAACAGCGGGGATGGCTTGTGCCTGGATGGGGGTGGGGGTGTCATAGCCTTGCTCAAGCACGGCTTTCAGGATGGCCGGAGCCAAATTCAATTCTTCAAAGGTCATGTAAATGTATTGACGCGTCACTTGGACGCATTCGCTTTTGATCGGCCTGTTGGGCGCTCTGGTTTAAGAGCAACCCGCCAGTGATAGGCAGATGGGGTCAAAAAGTCGGGCCAGAAAACTTCTCAAGGGTGCTTGAAAAACAAACCCGAAAAGTGCCCAAATGTTGCGGGTAACTGGAGCCAGCAACTATTGGATTGTCTCACGGAACGATAATAGAAGGTTGTGAGCAAAACGGGACGCTAAAAACAGCTTTGCCCAAGCTCCGTATTTTTCTACTTCTAAAGACGATTCCAAATGGCCCAGTACGTATTTACCATGAACAAGGTCGGCAAAATTGTGCCGCCCAAACGCCACATTTTGAAAGACGTGTCGCTCAGTTTCTTCCCCGGTGCCAAGATCGGCATGCTGGGCGTGAACGGTTCGGGCAAGTCCACACTGCTCAAAATCATGGCGGGCCTGGACAAAGAAATTGAAGGCGAAGCCACCCCCATGCCGGGGCTGAACATTGGCTACCTGCCGCAAGAACCCAAGCTGAACGACGCACACACCGTGCGCGAAAGCGTTGAAGACGGCATGGGCGCGGTGTTTGCTGCCAAAGGTTTGCTAGAGGCCGTGTACACCGCCTATGGTGAGCCCGACGCGGACTTTGACGCGCTGGCCGCTGAACAAGCGCGGCTTGAAGCCATCATTGCCACGTCAGGCACAGACTCTGAACACCAATTAGAAATCGCCGCAGACGCGCTGCGCCTGCCGCCATGGGACGCCAAAATCAGCGTGCTGTCGGGCGGTGAAAAACGCCGCGTCGCGCTGTGCCGCCTGCTGCTGAGCAAGCCCGACATGCTGCTGCTTGACGAGCCCACCAACCACCTGGACGCTGAATCAGTCGATTGGCTGGAACAATTTTTGCAGCGCTATTCAGGCACCGTCGTGGCCATTACCCACGACCGTTACTTTTTGGATAACGCGGCCGAATGGATTCTGGAACTCGACCGTGGCCACGGCATTCCCTGGAAGGGTAACTACAGCTCCTGGCTGGAGCAAAAAGGCGAGCGCCTGGCCACCGAGCAAAAGGGTGAAGAAGCCCGTGCCAAGGCACTGAAAAAAGAGCTCGAATGGTCACGCCAAAATCCGAAAGCACGCCAGGCCAAGAGCAAGTCGCGCCTGGCACGGTTTGAAGAACTCAGCGATTTTGAGTACCAAAAACGCGTTGAAACCAATGAGATTTTCATCCCTGTGGCCGAGCGCTTGGGCGCGCAAGTCATTGAATTTAAAAACGTCACCAAATCGTTTGGCGACCGCGTGCTGATTGATGACTTGAGCTTTACCGTGCCTGCTGGCGCAATTGTCGGCATCATTGGCCCGAACGGCGCAGGCAAATCAACGCTCTTTAAATTGATAGCGGGCAAAGAGCTGCCAGACAGCGGTGAAGTCATCAAAGGCTCGACCGTGCGCATGGCTTTTGTAGACCAAAACCGTGACGATCTGGCGAACGAAAAAACGGTGTGGGAAGACATCTCGGGTGGGCTGGATATTTTGAACGTGGGCAAATTTCAAATGCCTAGCCGCGCCTATGCAGGCCGCTTCAACTTCAACGGCGGTGACCAGCAAAAGCGCGTCGGTACGCTGTCTGGTGGTGAGCGCGGGCGCCTGCACCTGGCCAAAACACTGATTGCCGGCGGCAACGTGTTGATGCTCGACGAGCCATCCAATGACCTGGACGTTGAAACCCTGCGTGCGCTGGAAGACGCGCTGCTGGAGTTTGCAGGCTCGGTGATGGTCATCAGCCACGACCGCTGGTTTTTGGATCGCATTGCCACGCATATTCTGGCGGCAGAGGGCGACAGCCAGTGGACGTTTTTTGATGGCAACTA
>JAYWBS010000236.1:0-27486 GCA_043781295.1 Polaromonas sp. | reverse complement strand
GCGTCCTTGGGAAGGACCTGGGAGTACGCTGGCACCAACAATACGTCGTCGAAGGTGAGCGCTTTGCCGAGTAGGCGCATAGGTAAAGCTCCAAAAATAGGATTGTACCTGCGGTGTACCTGTCTACCAGGCGCTGCCTGAGCGCGTTAAAGACTGGTAAAACCGCACACAAACCGCAGAATCAGGTGCCAAAGCGCTTCACTTTGCAGTCTGTAACTTACAAAGGCACTGCTTGCAGCGATACACTCCCAAAATGACATCAAAACTCTCATCAAAAACCCTGGCTTGGGCGATTGGCTTCAGCGTACTGGCTCTTACCGCCACCACAGCCAGCGCCCAGTGGCAATGGATGGACAAGGACGGGCGCAAGGTCTTCAGTGACCGCTCTCCTCCCGCTGAAATTCAGGAAAAAGACATTTTGAAGCGCCCACCTGGCGCCACCCGAGCCGCCGCTGCCGCTGCCGCAGCAGCGCTTTCCACGGATGCAGTTGTTGCAGCCAAGCCAGCTACAGCGGCATCGTCTCCAGCGCCCAAAGCCAGCGCGCCCAAGCTTTCGGGTAAAGACGCGGAGCTTGAAGCCAAGAAAAAGAAAGCCGAGGAAGAAGATGCGGCCAAAAAGAAAGCCGAGGAAGACAAGGTAGCCAAAGCCAAAGCTGAAAACTGTGACCGGGCCAAAACCGGTCTGGCTACGCTGCAATCTGGCGTGCGCATGTCATCTGTCAATGCCAAAGGCGAGCGTGAAATTTTTGATGATGCCAGGCGGGCTGCGGAGACAAAGCGGGCTCAGGAAACGATTGACTCCAGCTGCAAGTAGGCTGTAGCCGCCTTCAGCCCCCGTACCCCGCTTTCGCCCCAACTCTTTTATTGGCGAACAAGCCAGCACGTTTGGCACCCTGACTGGTAAAGCGCTCACGCCGGGCGACTTTGGGGTCAACCCGTAGCGGCCTGTAGATCTCAACCCTGTCGTTGTCTTTGAGCTTGTGGTTCAGGCTAAAGCGCTTGCCCCAAATGCCGACGTTCAAGGTATCCAGCGCCAAATCAGCAAATTCCGCCAATACGCCGCATTGCGCTACGGCCTGTCTTGCATTGCTACCGATGGGCATGCTAAGTGCCCATTCACGCACCTGGCGCGGTGCTGGCGAATAGACGACGGATACTTTCAATCAAACCTCACCGTACACGCTGCCTGCCCGTTTGACAAACGCATCCACCAGGCTGCCCGCAATTTTGTCAAACACCGGGCCCACCAGCGCTGCCAAGGCGGCGTTGTCAAAGTCGTAGCTCAGGGCAAACTCCACCTTGCAGGCGCGGTCACTGGCTTTGCCGACCGGCGTAAAGTCCCAATGCCCATCAAGCTTTGAAAAAGGGCCGTCTACCAGTTTCAGGCTGACCTTGCGGTCTTTGACATGGGTGTTGCGGGTGGTAAAGCTTTGGCTCAAACCGGCCATCGACAGGCCTACTTTGGCGGTCATGCCATGCTTGTCTTCTGCCAGTACGGCAGACTGGTCACACCAAGGCAAAAATTGCGGGTAGCTGACCACATCAGTCACCAGGGCAAACATTTCGGCAGCGCTGTACCAAATTAAAACGGACTTGTGAACGGTTTTCATACAATCAAAGGTTGCGCACGATTGTATTAGTCGATGGCAACCCTAGATAACGTTATGGCTACCAAAGATTCTTCCTCATCGAAAAAACCCGACGCCACATCGTCTGGCAAATCAAAAGACAACCGCCCGGTAAAGTTGTCAAGCAAAGCGGCGGCGGCTGTCACTCGCATTGCTGACAACAAAAAGGCGATGTTCAATTACCACATTGAAGAACGCTTTGAGGCCGGCATGGTGCTGGAAGGCTGGGAGGTCAAGTCGGTGCGCGAGGGCAAGGTACAGCTAACCGACGGCTATGTGGTGATCAGGAATGGCGAAGTCTTCATCATTGGCTGCCAGATCAATCCGTTGGGCACGGCCTCCACCCACGTCACGCCCGACAAGGTACGTACCAAAAAGCTCTTGATGCACAAGGCCGAGATCAAGCGGTTGATGGGCAAGGTCGAGCAAAAGGGCTTTACCCTGGTGCCGCTGAACATGCACTGGAAGGCTGGCAGGGTGAAGTGCGAGATCGGCCTGGCCAAGGGCAAGGGCGAGCACGACAAGCGCGACACGATTAAAGACCGTGAAGGTAAGCGGGAGGTGGAGCGGGCGATGAAGTCGCGCAATCGCTAAGTCAAATTGCGTAAGGGATGCGCATCTGCGGCCCACGGGCTGACAAAAAACGCATCGGCCATGCCGGGTTTGACGTCTTCAATCCGCGTCGGATTCCACTTGGGCGCGTAGTCTTTGTCAACCGCCAAGGCGCGTATGCCTTCGACGGTTTCGCTGTCCACACCGGGACGAAGATAAAAACAGTTGTGCACCATGTCCCGCTCCATGCGCAGGTCGTCGGCCAGTGTCATGCTGCGTGCCTTGCGGATCTGCTCCAGTGTGACATGCAGCATCAACGGGGAGCGCTTGCGCAGCACGGTGGCGGTTTTGGTGGCCCACAGGTCGCCGAGTTGGTTGGAGGCCTTTTCCAGGCTGTCAATGATGTGTTTGACGCGCAAAAGACCAAAATGAGCATCAATTTTTGGCTGTTTTAGGGCTGTAGCGCCCTGTTTATGTGCGCGAGCAGCTCCTAAATAAGTAGCATTCCAGTCATCGAATGAAACGTCTCCCAATTTGCCCCACAGTGCGGGCAGGCTGGCCGCGTCAACCTTGACATCCGCCAGGCCGTAATCAATCGCTTCATCAGCGCCTATCACCTCGCCCGTCAGCGCCAGGTACTCACCCACATGGCCGGGGCAGCGGCTCAAGAAGTAACCACCGCCTACGTCCGGGAACAAACCGATATTGGTTTCAGGCATCGCCATCTTGGTGTGCTCTGTCACGATTCGTAATTTGGCACCTTGCGACAGGCCCATACCGCCACCCATCACCACGCCGTCCATGAAGGCAATGTACGGTTTGGGGTAGTTATGAATCAGGTGGTTCAGCGTGTACTCTTCAGTAAAAAAATCATCCAATGCGGTGTCACCAGAAGGCTCGACAGATGTGGCAGCCGCATGAAAAAACCGGATGTCGCCGCCCGCGCAAAAGCCGCCAAACAGTGCCTCGAGCGTGCCCGGTTGGCCCACCTTGTTGGTACCGCGAATCGCCACCAGCGCCACAGCAGGGTCGTCACGCCAGGCTATCAAAGCGGCCGTGATGTCACGCACCATGTGCAAACTCAGCGCGTTCAGCGCCTTGGGGCGATTGAGTGTGATCAACCCTGCGTTGCCGCGTCGTTCAAGCAAGATATCTGTCGTCATGATTTGTTTCTCCATCCCAATAATTCGTTCATCACCAGCGCGGTGATCACCAGCGCGCCACCATACAGCACATGGCTGCCAGGTACTTCGCCCGCACCTGCCCAAGCCAGCAAAATACCAAAAATAATCTCCAGCGATGCCAGCAAAGCCATTTCAGGCGCCTTCAGAATCGCGGCGCACCACACGGACAGCACGCACGGTATGGCCAGTTGCGCCAACCCCAAAAAAGCCAGCAGGCTGATGTCGTGCGGCGTAGCCGTCAATGGCCACGCCAGCGGCAGCGTGACCAGCGACGACACCACCGCCCCCACCAACACCGCAGGCACCAGGTCAACCTTATGCCCCTGCGCCTGGCTGTGCTGCACCACAGTCCAGTTGCAGGCTGCCGCCATGGGTACGAGCAAGGCAACCAGTGTTCCTGTCCATTGCGTGGGCATTTCAGCTTGAGCGCCGTACATCCAGACAATGCCCAAACCAGCCAAGGCAATCGCCCACCAAGTGCGGGCAGGTATGCGGTGATGGGTAAAAATACGCGCGACCAGCACCGTGAACAATGGCCCCAGCGCCAGCGTGACCAAAACATTGGCAACCGTTGTTAGCGTCAACGCCACCATGTAGGCGGTAAACATCACGCTCCAGCACAGGCCAGACAACCATAGCGACGTACCGCCCTCGCGCATCTGCGCAAAAACCGCCTTGCCGCGTGCCATCGGCAAAATCACCAGCAGAGACAGCACCGTGAAAAAGCTGCGCCAAAATGTCACTTCAAAGGCTCTAGCAGATTCAAGATGCCGCGTCACCACGCCAGCGGTAGACCACAGCAGCGCACAAAATACCATCAGCGCCACGGCGCGGCGGTGAGTAAGAAGGTTTCCCTTCACAACGCCAGGTACTTTTCAGGGGTAATCGCTGGCACGGGCGATGCTGCAAAGTCCCGCACATTGCGGGTAATGATGTAGTTCGCCCCGCAGGCTAATGCGGCGCTGGCTTGCAGCGCATCTTCAAAATCTGTCATGGTTAATTGCAAGGCTTGTAGTGCATCTGAATGGCCTGTGGAGGCGACTTGCGCCCAGACCAGTAATTCCGTGATGGCAAGGTGTGCAGCCTTTGCGTTTTGCTGACGTTCGATTAAATAGGACAGCGTTGCAACTGAATGCCAGGCCATGTAAGCCTGGTTTTGCTGGCTGCAAGTGGCAATCACTGCAGACGAAGCTACCTCGCCAGGACGTTGAAAAATCACGTCCAAAATCACATTGATATCGATTAACAAACGCATGGCAATGACCGCTCAAACCTTCAATGGAGATGTTTTTGCAGCAAATGCGCCAGTCGATCGTCACCTGGTGCTATGGGCACTGCGCCAGCCATCGCGCCGCGCCACTTGTTAACCCATGCCACCGATGGACTGACCTGCGTTAGTTCAGTTGCCAGGGTTTTTTCAAGCGCCTCGCGCACGACGGCAGATTTCGACATTTGCCGCCTTGCACTGGCCAATTGCAACGCATCGTCGAGCGATTGCGGAATTTTCAGGGTGAGCGTGTTCATGGTGCGTTCATCGGGTTTCGGTAATACGATATTTTAGTTCGGATAATACCCGATGTATTTTGGTTATTTATGAATCATCACATTACTATGTTTTTGATAGCTAATAGCGCATGTATTTATTGGACTACAGGAATTTTTCATATTTAAAAATCCCCACTTTTAGCATTTAAAACAGGATTTTGATAATGTTTTGGCTGGGTTGTGGCTTTCAAAAGCACTTTCAGCCGTATTTTTAGACGCCATTTAGGTCTATATACCAATAAATACGGGCGCGAGCGGCTCCTGAATATGTAGCAAACAGCACATCTACTTCGACTGAAACTTTACACCGCTCATGGCTTTAAGCCCACCGTCTTGCGTGTACAGCGTTGCGCCGAAAGACCGCGCAGTTTGCCAGATAGGCGCATCAACCTCACGTTCGATGCGATTGTTTCGAACCGCAGTTTGCTCGTTATGTACCCTGAGATCAGGAATTTTCAAACAGGGGCCACGGATCTGGTTTTGCCAGTCCGCAGGCGCAGCGGCCCCTCGGGAGGCAGGAAGCTTGCGCGGTGTGAGCGACCGTGGGGGCTATCTACCTGCCCGCTTGCGTTCACTCTCGGTCAAATGCCGCTTGCGCAGGCGAATCGACTTCGGTGTGATTTCGACCAGCTCGTCGTCTTCAATAAACTCGACCGCGTATTCCAGCGTGGCATCAATCGGCGGTGTGATCTTGATGGCGTCTTCTTTGCCTGAGACGCGGAAGTTGGTCAACTGCTTGGTGCGGGTGGCGTTGACGACCAAGTCGTTGTCGCGGCTGTGGATGCCGACAATCATGCCTTCATAGACCGGGTCATTGGCCTTGACGAACATGCGGCCACGGTCGTCCAGCTTACCCAGGGCGTAGGTGAAAATCTCACCTGCATCCATGGAAATCAGCACGCCGTTTTTACGGCCACCGATGTCGCCCTTGTGCGCTTCGTAGCTGTCAAAAATATTTGAGATCAGGCCCGTACCGCGCGTCAGATTCAAAAATTCGTTGGTGAACCCAATCAGGCCACGCGCCGGAATGCGGTACTCCAGGCGCACGCGGCCACGGCCATCGGGCTCCATGCTGTTGAGTTCGCCCTTGCGCTCGCCCAGCGCCTGCATCACGCCGCCCTGGTGCTGTTCTTCGATGTCGACGGTCACCATTTCAATAGGCTCGTGTTTTTCACCGTTCACGTCTTTCATCACCACGCGCGGCTTGCTGACGGCCAGCTCGTAGCCTTCGCGGCGCATGTTTTCAAGCAGGATGGTCAAGTGCAGCTCGCCCCGGCCCATGACTTCAAAAATACCTTCTTCACCCGTCTCGCTGACGCGCAGTGCCACGTTGTGCTGCAATTCTTTTTGCAGGCGGTCCCAGATCTGGCGGCTGGTGACGTACTTGCCTTCGCGGCCGGCCAGTGGGCTGGTGTTAACGCAAAAGTTCATCGTCAGCGTCGGCTCATCCACCTTCAGCATGGGCAGCGGCATCGGGGTGATGGGGTCGGTGATCGTCACGCCAATGCCGATGTCGGTCAGGCCGTTGATCAGCACGATTTCGCCGGGGCCAGCATCTAGCGTTTGCACGCGCTCCAGGCCCTGGAAGGTCAACACCTGGTTGATACGGCCTTTGACGGCCTTGCCATCCGTGCCTTCCATCACCACCACATCCATCATTGGCCTGACGGTGCCCTGGCTGATACGGCCCACGCCAATGCGACCGACAAAGGTCGAAAAGTCGAGTGCAGAAATTTGCAGTTGCAGCGGTGCATCAGGGTCACCCTGCTGGTGCGGTACATGCTCAAGAATGGTATTGAACAAAGCCGACATGTCTGGGCCCCACTGCTCGTTGGGTGGGCCTTCAACCAGGGACGACCAGCCATTGATACCCGAGGCGTACACCACCGGGAAATCAAGCTGCTCATCAGTCGCGCCCAGCTTGTCGAACAAATCAAATGCAGCGTTGACCACGAAATCAGGGCGCGCGCCAGGCTTGTCCACCTTGTTGACAACCAAGATCGGCTTGAGGCCCAGAGCCAGCGCTTTTTTGGTCACAAAACGGGTTTGCGGCATCGGGCCTTCTTGTGCGTCAATCAGCAGCACCACACCGTCAACCATGCTCAATGCACGTTCGACCTCACCGCCAAAGTCGGCGTGGCCTGGGGTGTCGACAATGTTGATGTGGGTGCCTTCCCAGGTCACGGCGCAGTTTTTGGCCAGAATGGTGATACCGCGCTCTTTTTCAATCGCGTTGTTGTCCATCACGGTGTCAACGACTTTTTCGTGTTCGGCAAAGGTGCCGGACTGGCGCAGCAGCTGGTCAACCATGGTGGTTTTGCCGTGGTCAACGTGGGCGATGATGGCAATATTGCGGATTTGCTTGTGGCTCATAGGTGGCTTTCTAAAAACTAAAACTCTAAAAATCTAAACTGTAAAAAATCAATGTGCAGCTTGCAACATGTCCTGGACTTCAATCGGGCTTAACAGGCGCTGGGGAATCAGCTCATCAGCGGTGATGTGAGCTGAGCCCAAAAAGGCCATCGGGTCAGAGCCGTAGACCTGTACCAGCGGCGCGTCAGCGCCCCACTGACCCGGGCTTCCACGGCGGCGCAGGCCGCTCAAAAAGCGCCCTGCATTGTCGGCATCCAATGTGACAGACGGGTAGCTGGCTACCAGCGCTTGCGGTGGTAGCAGGCGCGCATCGCGGCCCGCTTCATCCATTGCCTCAAGCTCTGGCAGGCTGACGCATTGGTCGGCGGTAAAACCACCCGTTTCAATACGCCGCAGCGAGCCCAGGTGCGCACCACAACCCATGGCCTCGCCAATGTCTTCACCCAGTGTGCGGATGTAAGTGCCCTTGCTGCAACTTACTATGATTTTAATAGCTGCTTGCGCCCGAATATCTTGGGCTACAGCCATTTTTAACTTGTAAATAACGATGTTCCTGGCTTCTCGCTCGACTTCTTCGCCTTTTCTTGCGTACTCGTAAAGCGCCTTGCCATCTTTTTTGAGCGCTGAATACATGGGCGGAATTTGCGCAATTGGGCCGGTAAATTGCAGCGTCAACTTTTCAAGCAGCTCGGGCGTGATTTCGGGCACGGGCCGGGTTTCAATCACGTCGCCTTCAGCGTCGCCCGTAGTGGTTTTCAAACCCAGCAATAACACGGCTTCATAGGTCTTGTCAGCATCAAGCTGAATCTGGCTGAACTTGGTGGCTGCACCAAAGCACAGCGGCAGCACACCAGTGGCCAACGGATCCAGCGTGCCTGTGTGACCGGCCTTGTCAGCGCGTAGCAGCCACTTGGCCTTTTGCAACGCCTGGTTGCTTGAAAGGCCAATGGGTTTATCGAGCAGCAACACCCCATGCACAGGGCGCCTCTGCACCTTTGTGCGGAGTGTCTGCATGGTTAATCCTCTTGAGCGCGGGAAGAAACTGCCTTGGCAATCAAGGCGTTCATGTCGGCCGCGCGCTCTGTCGTGCGGTCAAAGTGAAAGTGCAGCGTAGGCACGGTGTGCGTCATCAGCCGCTTGAACAAGCCATTGCGTAAAAAACCCGCCGCCTGGTTCAGGGCTTCTTCGCACTTTTGGGCGTCGCCCATCAGCACGCTGAAAAACACCTTGGCATGCGCGTAATCAGCCGTCACCTCAACGGCCTGAATCGTCACCATCCCGACCCTGGGGTCTTTTAACTCGCGCGCGATCAGGTCCGTCAGATCACGCTGGATCTGATCGGCAACCCGAAAGCCGCGGTTGGGGGTGTTTGACTTTTTACGCATGGAGAAAAGACGAAAAGTGACGTTTGGCTGCGATCAAGCCGCTTCCAGCGTCCGGGCGACTTCGCGGATTTCAAAGAACTCCAGCACGTCACCGACTTCAATGTCGTTATAGTTCTTGATGTTCAAGCCGCATTCGAAGGTTTCTTTAACCTCTTTCGCGTCGTCCTTGAAGCGCTTGAGCGAGTCGAGTTCGCCCGTGAAGATGACCACGTTCTGGCGCAAGAGTCGCAGCTTGGCGGTGCGGCGAACCACACCGGCAGTGACCATACAACCTGCGATAGAACCGATTTTCGACACTTTGAAGATGTTGCGAATCTCGGCGGTACCGATGACTTCTTCTTTCTTGTCTGGCGTCAGCATGCCCGACATGGCGGAGCGCAGCTCGTCCACAGCGTCATAAATGATGTTGTAGTAACGAATGTCAACGCCATTGTTTTCAGCCTGCTTGCGTGCTTGCGCATCGGCCCGGGTGTTAAAGCCGATCAGCAGCGCTTTGGATGCAATCGCCAGGTTCACGTCGGACTCTGAAATACCGCCAACGCCCGAGTACACCAACTGGACCTTGACCTCTTCGGTAGACAGCTTGAGCAGCGACTGCGCCAATGCTTCCTGTGAGCCTTGTACATCGGCCTTGATGATGATGGGCACCAGCTTGACCGCACCTTGAGAAATGTCGGCAAACATATTTTCAAGCTTGGCTGCCTGCTGCTTGGCCAGCTTGGTGTTACGGAACTTGCCTGCGCGGTAGGTTGAAATTTCACGGGCGCGGCGCTCGTCGAGCATGACGATGAAGTCATCACCAGCCTGCGGCACTTCAGTCAGACCTTGAATTTCTACCGGAATCGATGGGCCTGCGGTTTTGATGGTTTTGCCATTTTCGTCCAGCATGGCACGCACGCGGCCATAGGTTGAACCTGCCAGAACCACATCACCAGCCTTCAGTGTGCCGGACTGCACCAGCACGGTCGCCACCGGGCCACGACCTTTGTCAAGGCGAGCCTCAATCACCAGACCTTTGGCAAGCGCATCCACTGGAGCGCGCAGCTCAAGTACCTCGGCTTGCAGCAGAACCTGCTCCAGCAAAGAGTCAATACCTTCACCGGTATGTGCTGACACACCCACAAAAGGTACGTCACCACCGAATTCCTCGGGGATCACCTCTTCAGTGACCAGTTCACCTTTGACGCGTTCAAGGTTGATACCCTGCTTGTCAATCTTGTTGATGGCCACCACGATAGGTACACCCGCTGCTTTGGCGTGCTTGATAGCCTCTTTGGTTTGCGGCATCACGCCGTCGTCAGCCGCCACCACCAGAATCACGATGTCGGTCGCCTGCGCGCCACGGGCACGCATGGCGGTAAACGCCTCGTGGCCCGGTGTGTCCAAAAACGATACCATGCCGCGCGGCGTTTCAACATGGTAAGCACCAATGTGCTGGGTAATGCCGCCCGCTTCGCCAGAGGCGACTTTGGCGCGGCGAATGTAATCGAGCAGCGAGGTTTTGCCATGGTCAACGTGACCCATCACCGTCACCACGGGTGCACGCGGCAACGCTTCAGCCTGCTCGCCTTGTGTCTCGTCATCCGTAAATGCTTCTGGGTCGTCCAGCGCCGCAGTGACGGCAGTGTGGCCCATTTCTTCCACCACGATCATGGCGGTGTCCTGGTCCAGCGGCTGGTTGATGGTGACCATCTGGCCCAGTTTCATCAGGTGTTTGATCACCTCATTGGATTTGACGCTCATCTTGTGCGCCAGCTCACCCACGGTGATGGTTTCAGGCACATGCACTTCAAGCACCTTGAACTCGGTGGGTGCTACAAAGTTTGATTCAGGACGTGCATCGCGGTCATTGGTGCGGCGACCACGCGCCCCACCACGGAAATTGCCACGCCCAGGCGTGCTTGGCGCACCACGTGTTGGCAGGGCTTTCTTCTTGGCAGCATCGTCTTTCCAGGTGGAAGACAGGTTTTCAGATTTGACTTCTTTTTTACCTGCTGCACCGGGGGCTGCGGGGATACCGGGTGCGGCGACTCGGGTGGCGGCACCAGGCGCTCCCACAGGCTTGTGGAGTGTGCCTTTGATGACGGCTTTCGGGTCCACGTGCGGCACCAGAACGCGCTTGGGCGCGTTCATCATCGCGCGAATGCCTGCGGCTTCAGCTTCAGCTTTTTTGCGGCGGTCTTGCAGCTCTATGGATTTGGCCGCATCGGCCTGAAACTCTGCTGTGGCTTTGGCCTTGGCGGATGCTTGCGCAGCGGCAACTTCTGCTGCCTTGGCAACTTGCGCAGCCGCGGCTTCATCAGAAATTTTAGGTGTGGCGGCTTCAAGCGCAGCGGCGGCTTCTTTCGCCTTCTTGCCTGTTGCTGGCTTGGCTTTTTCAAATACTTCAGCGGCACGTGCAACGGCTTGTGCAATTTTCTCGGCGCTTAAGCGCTCTTGCTCGGCATCTTTGGCGTCCTGCTCTTCGCGCAGGCGGCGTTTTTCATCCAGGTCGGCCTCTTGGCGGCGCAGCAGTTCCGCATGTCGATTGGCCTCGTCTTCGCGGCGAGCCAAGTCAGCCTCATCAACTGCCGGCATTTGCGGCGCGACAGTTGCTTCAGCAGGTGCTTCCTCAACCGGCGCTTCCGAGCCATCTTCACGTTTGATGAAGGTGCGTTTTTTACGCACCTCAACCTGAATGGTGCGCGCCTTGCCCGTGGCATCGGCCTGCTTGATTTCGCTGGTGGATTTTTTCACCAGCGTGATTTTTTTACGCTCGGCAGACACTGTGCCGTGACTGGCCTGCAGAAAGCCAAGCAGTTTTTGCTTGTCGGCTTCTGACAGGTTGTCCCCGGCTTGTGCCTTGACGACGCCTGCGCTGGTCAATTGCTCGATCAGGGTGGCGGTGGATTTATTGAGTTCAGCTGCGAATTCAGCGACGGTGGTGGTACTTGACATATTTGGTTTTCCTGACTGGCCTCCATGATCATTGCTCTTTGGCGTCTAGAGGCTTTTCAGCTTCTACAGAGGCCGTAGCGGCTGCCGCATCATCGGTAAACCAATGTGCGCGCGCAGTCATGATCAGGGCAGTGGCCTCGTCCGTGGACTGGCCGGTAATATCGGTGAGCTCGTCCGTGGCCAGGTCGGCCAGGTCGTCGCGTGTGTGGATGCCAGCAGCCATCAGCTTGGCAATTAGCTCAGGGCTGGTGCCCTCAACGTCACGCAGGTTTTGTGAAACGCCTTCAGCGTTTTCTTCTTTGGCAATTTCCATCGTCAGCAAAGCGTCTTTGGCGCGCGTGCGCAGTTCATTCACGGTATCTTCGTCAAACGACTCAATCTCCAGCATTTCTTGCAGTGGCACATAAGCCACTTCTTCGAGGCTGGTGAAACCCTCGGCGATCAGAATGTCGGCGATTTCTTCGTCCACATCGAGCTTTTCCATGAACAGTTTGCGGCTGGTGTCGGTCTCGGACGCCTGCTTGACCGCAGATTCGTCGGCCGTCATGATGTTGATTTTCCAACCTGTCAGCTCAGCTGCCAGGCGCACGTTTTGCCCGCCACGGCCAATCGAAATTGCCAGGTTTTCCTCATCCACCACCACATCCATGGCGTGACGCTCTTCATCGACCACGATGGACGACACGTTGGCGGGTGCCAGCGCACCAATCACAAATTGCGCCGGGTCTTCAGACCACAGCACGATGTCAACACGCTCGCCTGCCAGTTCGTTGGTCACGCCGTTCACACGGGTACCGCGCACGCCAACGCAAGTGCCGATCGGGTCAACGCGCTTATCATGCGACAACACGGCAATCTTGGCGCGTGAGCCGGGGTCACGGGCGCAGGATTTGATCTCCAGCAGGCCTTGCTCAATTTCAGGCACTTCGGTGCGGAACAGCTCAATCATGTACTCAGGCGCTGAACGCGACAAAATAATCGGTGCACCGCGCAGGGTGTGGTCCACCTCCATGATGATGGCGCGAACGCGGTCACCAGAGCGCAGATTTTCTTTTGGAATCATGTCGCTGCGGCGCAAGCGGCCTTCAACCCGACCCGATTCGACAATGATGTCGCCCTTGTCCATGCGCTTGACGGTGCCAACAAATATCTTGTCGCCACGCGACATGAATTCGTTGAGCAGCATTTCACGTTCCGCGTCGCGTATTTTTTGCAAAATAACCTGTTTGGCGGCCATCGCGCCAATCCGGCCAATCGGCATGCTTTCAATCGGCTTTTCGATGTAATCGCCTTCTTCGATGTCGGCGATCTCGTCGCGTGCATCGGTGACCAGCTCTTCGGCTTCGGGGTTTTGCAAACCCGCCTCATCAGGCACCACCAGCCAGCGGCGGAAGGTTTCATAGTTGCCCGTATCGCGGTCAACCGCCACACGAATATCAACTTCCCCGGTGTAAATCTTTTTTGTGGCTTGCGCCAGGGCCAGCTCAACTGCACCGAAAACAACGTCGCGTTCGACGTTTTTCTCGCGCGAGATGGCATCTACCAACATCAACATTTCGCGATTCATTTCACAAGCCTTTCACTCAAAATTTCTAATTGGTTTAATTTATCCAGCTGCTTGTCTGCAGCCGGATCGGTCATGTCGGTAGGGGCCGTCTTTGGCTTTCGCCCCTTGAAGTCCACCACGGGTGCCAGGCGCGCCTGCGCAATTTCATCCAGCGTAAAACCCAATGCCTGCAGCGGTGGCGAAACTCTTTTTTTACTGACTTTCTGGCCGGGCTTGACTTCAGGCTCATCGCTCCAGACGATTTGCCAGCCAAAGCCGCCAGTAGCCAGGTCAACGCGCTCCAGCGTGCCACGAAATTTTTTCTGGTTGGCCGACACGGTTGAACCCGCCGCCGCCGCACCCACAGGCACCTTCAAAGTGAGGTCAATCAACTCACCCGCAAAACGCTCAAAATCTTTTTCAGTTTTCAAAGGTCTGTCAATGCCCGGCGAGCTGACCTCCAGCCGGGAATACGCAGCGCCCTCCACTTCCAGCACAAACACCAGCTGGCGCGTGACTTTTTCGCAATCTTCAGCATTGATGAATTGCTCGGTACCCGCAACATACGGGAAGTCAATCGTCACGCGCAGCAAGCCACCTTTGGTGCGCTCCACATCCACCAGGTCGTAGCCGAGCCCGGTGACGGTTTGCGCTATGGTTTCGTTGGTGCTCAGTGCTGCCATTTAAATACTGAAAAGTGACCGTAAATCGTCGAATCGGAAAAACAAACGCCCAAAAAAAATGGGCGGTGTGAACCCGCCCATTTGGTCGTGAAGGTCGGATTATAGCGTGTAAACGCGGCCTTTACCAAGCTCCCAGCAAACATTAGCAGATGGGAATCTTGACGGCGAGCTGCGTTACGCTTAGTATTACGTATGTAATAACAGAGTCACATCATGCACATGCTCAAACTCACGCAAATTGGTAATTCAGTTGGAGCCATCTTTCCAAAAGATTTGCTGGCTCAGATGCGGCTCGAAAAAGGCGACGACTTTTACGTCACTGAAACACCGGACGGGCTGCGCATCACCACGCACAACCCTGAATTTGAAGAGCAAATGCGGCTGGGCCGCGAGATCATGAAAGAGCGGCGCGCTGTACTGCGCGAGTTAGCCAAATGACGACTTGGCGCTGGATTGACCGCACGGTACTGATCGCTATCCACGACATGCAATTGGCCGAGCACGGCGGTGGCGCGGGTTTGCGCGACGGCAATCTGCTCGAGTCTGCCCTTGCCAAACCAGAAAATCTGGCGGCGTATGGTGACCCTGATGCAGCAGCGCTGGCCGCAGCCTATGGCTACGGCATTTCGCGCAACCATGCGTTTATTGATGGCAACAAGCGCACCGCGTTGGTGGCGGCAGAGCTTTTTTTGCAGCTCAATGGCTGGCGGCTTGAAGTCGATGATGCGGACTGCGTGCTCACCATGCTGCTAGTGGCAACAGGCGACATCACCGAAGACGCTTTTGCCGACTGGCTGCGTCTGCATGCCCATAAAAAACTGGTCAAATAGGCCTGTATCCCAATCAATTCGGGCGCAAGCAGCTTCTTTTTTTATAGCGAACTAACCCTGAGCAGCCACCAGCGTGCGCGTATATGGGTGCTCGGGCGAATCCATGATCTGCGCTAGCTGCCCGGCTTCCAGCACCACACCGTCTTTCAGCACCATCACCTGGTGCGCCATGGCACGAATCACATCCACGTCGTGGGTGATCAACAAATAGCTCAAGCCACGCTCACGTTGCAGGCGCTGTAGCAGTTGCAAAATCTGCTTTTGAATCGTCACGTCAAGTGCGCTGGTTGGCTCGTCCAATACCAGCAACTGCGGCTCGACCATCAGCGCCCGGGCAATGGCGATGCGCTGGCGCTGGCCGCCTGAAAACTCGTGTGGATAGCGCTGCAACAGGCCGGGAAATTGCGCCTCGGTCATGCCGACTTCAAGCAGCGCCTGCAAAACGCGTTGCTGCATGTCAATGGCGTTGATGTGCGGCTGATGCACCGCCAAGCCCTCACCCACGATGCTTTCAATCGTCATGCGCGGCGACAGCGATGAAAAGGGGTCTTGAAACACCACCTGCACGGCTTTGCGAATTGCTTTGTTGTTGGCTGCCTTTTTGCTCCAGGCCATACCCACCATGTTCAAGTCACCCTTGGACGGATGCAAGCCTAGCGCCGCCAAGGCCAGGCTGGACTTGCCCGAGCCCGATTCACCAATCACGCCCAGCGTTTGCCCGGCTGGAATGTCAAAACTCGCCCCCTGCACCGCTACAAACTCACCTGTTTTAAACCAGCCCTTAAAACCGGGCAAGCTAACCGGATAGCTCACGCGCAGGTTTTTGGCCGTCATCACGGCTGCAAGCGAGGCATTGGCAGGTACTTCCTGCACATCACGCGTAGGCTTGCTGTCCATCAGCTTGCGGGTGTAGGCGTGTTGCGGGTTGGCAAACACATCTTTGACTGAACCCTGCTCCACCAGCACGCCGTTTTCCATCACCGCAATGCGGTCGGCAAAGCGGCGCACCAGATTCAGGTCGTGCGTGATCATCAGCACGGCCATGCCGTTTTTACGTTGCAGTTCACCCAGTAAATCCAGAATTTGCGTGCGCACGGTCACGTCTAGCGCGGTGGTCGGCTCGTCGGCCAGCAGCAGCTTGGGCTGGCAGGCCAGCGCCATGGCAATCATCGCGCGCTGGCGCTGCCCGCCTGAGAGCTGGTGCGGGAAGCATTTGGCGCGACGTTCAGGCTCGGTGATACCGGTATCTGCTAATAATTTGATAGCAGCTTGCGCCCGTATTGATTGGGCCAGCCCCTGTTTTAATGCCAAAATCTCTTCGATTTGATTGCCTACAGTGAACAGCGGGTTCAACGCCGTCATTGGCTCCTGAAAAATCATGGCAATGTCCTGGCCACGAATGCCGCGCAGCAGACGCTCGGGCATGCCCAGCAGTTCTACCTCGCCTTTGGGGGACTGAAATACTGCACTGCCTTGTACCTCAGCGTTTTGCACCAAACGCAAAAGGCTGAGCGCCGTGATGGTTTTACCTGAACCTGATTCACCGACGAGTGCCAGCTTTTCGCCAGGCGCAATCGTTAAGTCGATGCCGTGAACGACTTCTTTGCCTGCGAAAGAGATACGCAGGTCTTTGACCTGAAGAAGAGCCTTACTCATTTGTCGGCTTTCCGAGGGTCCAGCGCATCGCGCAGCGCATCACCCATAAATGTCAGTAGCAGCAGCGTGATCACCAGCACCGCAAAGGTAGACAGCGAAATCCACCAAGCATCAATATTCGCCTTACCCTGGCTCAACAACTCGCCCAGCGATGGTGTGCCGGGTGGTACGCCCAAACCCAAAAAGTCGAGTGATGTCAGCGCCAGAATTGCAGCGCTCATGCGAAACGGCAAAAACGTGACGACCGGCGTCATGCTGTTGGGCAAAATATGCCGCCACATGATCTGCAGGTTGCTCACGCCGAGTGCCCGTGCGGCACGCACGTAGTCCAACTGGCGATTGCGTAAAAACTCGGCGCGCACGTAGTCAGACAAGCCCATCCAGCCAAACAGGCTGAGCAAAAACAGCAGCAAAGCCACGCTGGGCGCAAACACGGCGCTGAAAATGATGAGCAGATACAGCTCAGGCATGGAACCCCAAATCTCAATAAACCGCTGCGCTACCAAATCAGTCTTGCCGCCCGCGTAACCCTGAATCGCCCCGGTCATCACGCCAATCACCACACCGATAAACGTCAATGCCAGGCCAAACAACACACTGAGCCGAAAGCCGTAAATCAGCTGCGCCAGCAGGTCACGCCCCCGGTCATCGGTGCCTAGCCAGTTGTCACTTGAAGGTGCAGACGGGTTCGGCGACTTGGCAAAATAATTGATGGTTTTGGGGCCGTAGGGGTTGGGTGGGTAGATGGCCCAATTTGCGCCTGACGTCAGCTTGTCCTTGATGAAAGGGTCGAGGTAATCTGCAGGCGTGTCAAAGTCGCCGTCAAAGGTTTTTTCTGAATAGTCTTTGGCAATCGGAAAGTAAATGTCGCCTTTGTAGCTGACAACCAGTGGCTTATCGTTCGACAGCACATCAGCCAGCAGGCTGAGCACCACCAGCGTTGAAAAAATAACCAGGCTCCAGAAGCCGAGCTTGTTCTTTTTAAAGCGCAGCCATGCGCGTTTTGACGGGGAGAGTGATTGCGTGGCCATCAATCGAATTTCACTCTGGGGTCAACCAACACATAACAAAGATCACTGATTAACTTCGTCACCAACCCAATCAGCGTGAACAGATACAGCGTGCCCAGCACCACCGGGTAGTCGCGCCGTATCACGCTTTCATAACTGAGCAGGCCCAGGCCGTCGAGCGAGAAAAGCGTCTCAATCAACAGCGACCCCGTAAAAAACGCCCCCACAAACGCCGCCGGAAATCCCGTGATGATGGGTATCAGCGCGTTGCGAAACACATGCTTGTACAGCACCTGACGCTCGTTCAAACCCTTGGCCCGTGCTGTCAGCACGTACTGCTTGCGTATCTCCTCCAGAAACGAATTTTTCGTCAGCACCGCCGTCACGGCAAAGCTGCCCAGCACCATCGCAATGATAGGCAGCGTGATGTGCCATAGATAGTCGGTGATTTTTGCGCCCCAGCTCAGTGTTTCCCAGTGACTGGACGTCAACCCGCGCAGCGGAAACCACTGCAATTGCCCACCAAACACCACCAGCAGCGCCACGCCCAATACAAAACCGGGAATCGCGTAACCCACCAGCACAATCAGGCTGGTGATGAAGTCAAAGCGCGAACCCGCCCGCACTGCCTTGGCTACGCCCAGCGGCACAGCTATCAAGTAGCTGATGAAAAATGTCCACAAGCCAAGGCTGATGGACACGGGCAACTTTTCTTTGACCAACTCCCACACGTCCTTGTTTTGGTAAAAGCTTTTACCCAGGTCAAAGCGCAAGAACTGACCAATCATTTGCACAAAGCGCTCATGCACGGGTTTGTCAAAACCGTAAAGCACCTTGATTTCTTCAATGCGTTTGGCGTCTACCCCCTGCCTGCCCCGGTAACCTGCGCCTGATGCAGCGGCGCTTTCACCGCCTGAGTCACGGCCCTGCAACTGCGCCACCATTTGCTCGACCGGCCCGCCAGGCACAAACTGCACCATGGCGAACGTCAGCAGCAGCACGCCGAACAAGGTCGGAATCATCAGCAGCAGGCGTTTGAGGATGTAGCTGGCCATTATTTATTTTTCCCGGAAGCCCACCAGGTAGACATGGCCCAATTGCCTGCGTCATAGTACGGCGGAATAACGGCAGGCAAGACGAATTGACCTGGCCGATAGCCAATCAAAAACGCATCGCCGTAATACTGCGGCACCGAGTAATGGCCGTGTGTCAACACCCTGTCCAGCGCGCGCATGGCGGCTGACAACTCGGGGCGCGTGGTGGCGGTCACTATTTTTTGCAGCAACGCATCCACCGCCGGGTCAGCAATGCCCCATATATTGGATGAACCCGGTGTTTTCGCCGCTTCTGAGCCAAAGCGTTCAATCAGCTCGCCGCCCGGGGCTGTGCTGCCTGGCAGGCGTGCGGTGGTCACTTCAAAGTCAAACGCATCCATCTTTTGTTTTGCCAACGAAAAGTCCACGACACGGTACGTCAGAGTGATCCCCAGCTTTTCAAGCGCTTTTTGAAACGGCCCCACGACACGAATCAACGATGGCTGGTCGTTTAAAAACTCCATGGTGAAAGCCTCGCCCACGCTATTGCGCAGAGCGCCGTCTTTGTACGCCCAGCCCGCTTCTTTGAGCAGCGCCTGGGCTTTGCGCAAGTTGTCACGCAGGCTGCCAGGCGGCGCGGTGCTGGCGCCTACAGGTACAGGGCCAAATACACCGGGCGCCAGCTTGTCCCGCAGCGGTTCCAACAGCGTCAGCTCATCCGGCTTGGGCAGGCCTTCAGCATGAAACTCACTGTTTGGAAAGTAGCCATTCACGCGCTTGTAAATGCCGTAAAAAAGCTGGCGGTTCATCCATTCAAAATCAAGCGCCAAGCCAATCGCCTCGCGTACCCGCACATCCTGAAACTTCGGCTTGCGCAGGTTAAACACATAGCCCTGAAAGTCACCGGGGTTGCGGTTTTCAAACGCGCGTTTGACCAGTTCGCCCGAGGTAAATTGCTTGCCCGTGTACTGCCGCGCCCAGTTGCGCGAGATGAATTCGCACATGAAGTCATATTCACCGGCTTTCAGCCCTTCAAAGCGCGAGGTTTCGTCGAGGTAAATCTTGAAGGTGATGCGGTCAAAGTTGAACTGCCCCTTGCGCGTTGGCAGCTCAAGAGCCCAGTAATTGGCATCACGCACATAGGTGATGTCGCGGCCCATTTTGTTGTTGGGTAGTTTGTACGGGCCAGATCCAATCGGGATGTCGGCCACGATTTTGTCGAACGGCTTACCGCCACCCCACTTGGCACTGAAGACCGGCATACCGCCCACCACCAGCGGCAGCTCGGGGTTGGGCGTGGCAAAGTCAAAGCGCACCACACGTTCGCTAACCACAACCACAGCTTTGACCTCCGCATAAATAGTGCGGAACTGCGGCGCGGCCAGCTTGCTGACGAGTTGTGTGTACGAATGCAGCACGTCTGCCGCCAGCACGGGCGAGCCATCATGGAACCTGGCTTTGGGGTTGAGCCTGAAAGTAGCTGAAAGCTTATCTAGCGCGACTTCCACATCTTCAGCCAGCAAACCGTACGACGTTGTCGGCTCTTCAGAATTACCCACCAGCAGGCTTTCAACCATCAGCGTGCTGATGCCATAGGGCGCTGTGCCGCGCAACGTGAAGGGGTTGAACTTGTCAAAGTTGGTGGGGCGCGTCGGCGGCACCATGCGGATTTCGCCGCCTTTGGGTGCGGCTGGGTTGACATAGCTGAAATGGGTAAAGCCTGGCGCGTATTTGATGTCGCCAAACTGGGCGTAAGCGTGCGCAGCCCAGGCGCTTGAAGAAGCCATCAACGACAAAAAAACCAACAATGCGCGCATGTCACAATTCTGCAAGATTTTTCACAAGGAATACGTCATGGGTTTTTTAACTGGCAAAAAATTATTGATCACCGGCGTTTTGAGCAACCGCTCGATTGCCTACGGCATCGCCAAGGCCTGCAAAGCCCAGGGCGCTGAGCTGGCTTTTGCCTATGTGGGTGAGCGCTTCAAGGCGCGCATCACCGAGTTTGCGGCGGACTTTGACTCGACCCTGATCTTTGACTGCGACGTGGGCAGCGACGAACAAATCACGCAACTCTTCACCGACCTGGCCAAAGTCTGGCCGACGTTTGACGGCTTTGTACACAGCATCGGCTTTGCACCCAAGGAATCAATTTCAGGCGACTTTCTGGAAGGCTTGTCGCGTGAGGGCTTCAAAATCGCCCATGACATCAGCGCCTACAGCTTCCCGGCGATGGCCAAAGCCGCCCTGCCCTACCTGAACGACAAATCAGCCCTGCTCACACTCACTTACCTGGGCGCGCTGCGTGTGCTGCCCAACTACAACACCATGGGCCTGGCCAAAGCGAGTCTTGAAGCGTCGGTGCGCTACACCGCTGAATCATTGGGCCCGAAAGGCATCCGCGTCAACGGCATCAGCGCCGGGCCAATCAAAACCTTGGCGGCCAGCGGCATTGCGGGCTTCAGCAAAATCCTGGGCGCAGTCGCCGCCGCAGCACCGATGCGCCGCAACGTGACGATTGAAGAAGTCGGCAACGTGGCCGCGTTTTTACTCAGTGATTTGGCCAGCGGCGTGACGGCTGAGATCACTTACGTGGATGGTGGCTTTAGCCAGGTAGTGGGCGGGATAGCTGAGCTAGTGGCGGTTACTTAAATTTTTCCCGCTATCAATAGCGTAGCTGCTCGCGCATGTATTCATTGGTCTACAGCTCGTTTTTATAGGTAAAAATCGATGATTTCTGTCCCCAACGCCTTCTCTAGCAGCTACGCCCAGGCGCGCGTCAAGTTTTTAGAGGCTGCTGCCACTGCTGGCGTGAATGTCCAGTCGCACACCCATCCACTGAAGGGCCGAGACGGCGAAGATCTGGCCATGGACGTGGCACGTGATGGCCCTGCGGATGCGCAAAACCTGCTGATCATCAGCAGCGCCTGTCACGGCGTGGAGGGCTATTGCGGCAGCGGCGTCCAGGTACACGCGCTGCACGATGCGGAGTGGCTTGAAAAAGCACGCGCATCAAGCACAGCCGTGCTTTACGTCCATGCACTCAATCCCTACGGCTTTTCACACATCCGCCGCACAACGCATGAAAACGTGGATCTGAACCGTAATTTTCAGGACTTTAGCCAACCGCTGCCCGACAACCCTGCCTACCGCGCGCTGCATGATTTGATCTTGCCCGAGCACTGGCCGCCAGATGCGGCCAATCAGGCAGCGATTGCAAATTTCATAGCCACAAAAGGTCAATCGGCCTATCAATCGGCCATCACCCAGGGCCAACACGAATTTGCTGACGGCCTGTTTTACGGTGGCAACAGCCCGACCTGGAGCAACCAGACCGTGCACAACGTGCTGCGTCAGCACACCTCGCAAGCCAAGCGCATCGCCTGGATAGACTTGCACACGGGCCTGGGCGCGAGCGGCGTGGGTGAACGCATTTGGGCGGGCCGTGACGATGACGCGGCGGTTGCCCGCGCACGAGACTGGTGGGGCGGTGGCCAAAATGGCAACGCGGCAACGCCCATCACATCAATTTACGACGGCTCATCCACTTCAGCGTTTTTAACCGGCCTGATGTGGCATTCGATTTACCAGGAAGCACCACAAGCCGAGTACACCGGCATCGCGCTGGAATACGGCACCGTGCCGGTATTTGACGTGGTTGAAGCCCTGCGCGCCGAGCATTGGCTCAACAACCACCCCGAAGCTCCTGCCGGGCTGGCCCAACAGATCAAGGCACACATGCTGACCGCCTTTTACACAGACACCGATCTGTGGCGCGGCCAGATCATCAGCCAGGCGCGCCAGGCGATGTTTCAGGCGGTGGATGGGTTATTGAAGTCCTGATTTTTAAAAAGACATAGCAAGGTGGAACCATGAAAACAGTCATTCTTGAAGTCGCCTCGCCCGAAGAGTCTCTGGCTGGCTTTGTACAGTCCTGGAAGTCTGGCAAGGCAGAGCGCAACACGCGAATAGCTTTCGCCACGCCAGAGCTGCTTTGGCAAGTGCTAACGGCCAAACGCTGGGAACTGCTCAAAGCGCTGTGCGGTGCTGGCCCCATGTCAATACGCGAAGCCGCTCGACGGGTTGAGCGCGACGTGAAAGCGGTTCATGCAGACATCACCGCCCTGCTTAACGCAGGCGTGATTGACCGCCATGAGGGCGGCGGTATTGTTTTCCCGTTTGAAGCGGTCAAGGTTTAGTTTTTGCTTGAAGCGGCTTGACTCAGTTGACTTAAACGGTTTGTTCGCCTGAAATAAACCGAAACATTTCGCCACCCGGCTTGCGCTCCTGCGTGAAGCTGCCGACTGCTATATAAAAAGTAGCTTTTTACGCCCGTATTCATTGGGCTAGAGACCTAAAAGTAAGCTGAAAATGAATAAAAAAGAGGCTTTGGAACCAGTTTCAAGCCTTTTTTTGATGGTCAAGCAGGTTTAAAAGTCAAAAAAGCATCTTTTTACCCTCCAAATCAGCCTACAGGCCAATGAATACGGGCGCAAGCAGCTCTTAAAAGAGTAGCGACCTTAAATCATCGACTGCCAGCGCTGCGTCTTTGCACTACTGCACACACTGCCTGGCTGCGTGTGGCCAGCGCGATTGCTGAGAAAACGGGTGTGTCAAACCACACACGAGCCACATCTCAAGTCATAATTTGCGCATGCACACGCACGCCAAGCTTGCAAACCTCTATACCGCCGACCAGCACCTGTTCGGGGCGGCGGTTCAGTCCAACAAGGTTTATCTGCCGCGTTTGAGTTCCCGCGCTTTCGCTGGCATCGCGGCGCGGCAGATAAACGCTATTCGTTAGACGGCATAGACAACTCGAGCTCCATCATCCGCAGATCGAACAAGGACGAACTTATGGGATTCTTCGGTTTCGGGAAGCCAGCGTCAAAACCAACATCGGGCGTCTTCCGGTTTGGTGACAGCTCGACACATACACCGGAAGAGTACGGGTACTTGTCAGTTCGTGTCGGATTTCAGAGCGCAGTCGAGCAAACTAATGCCCTCTTCGGTGAAGGCACGATGGGCGCAACCCTTGGTGTTGCTCAGGCAATTAGGCGGGTTCGCTACGCCGCTGATATCTACACCACGATGCTGGAGGTTGGCGTTTACATGTGGCACGCAGCCTCTATGCTCAAGGTGAACGGGCAAGTCATGGCTCGAATATCAAAAGGTGTACAGGACTGCCTTACTGACATGCGGGCGCCCAACGGAAAGCCGCTCGATCAAGACTTCAAGGACTTTCTTTTGCAACAAGCCTACAAATTTGCGCTCGCCCTTGAAAAGGATGTCGAAATCGGCAGCAGTGTCCCACCAGACACGTATCAAGCGGAACCATTGCCATCTACTGCCCTATTAATCGACATACTTCTGAAGAGTAACTCGGAAGACTCTGTTGTAGTTTCAAAGTGGCGTGAGGAAATGCATTCGCCAGCTGGCATGTGGCTTTGGCACGTAATTGAGGACTCAACGCTTGCAAGCATGAGCGCGCTCAGCAAGGCTATTTGCGTCACCTACGTTAAGTAGTCTCTGAAGCGAATGCCGCCTAAGCCGGCGTTCAAGCTGAACGCCGCAAAAACGCGTCGCCCTTTAACATTACGTTGCCCCATTTTAACAGTCCAGCAACTATTTTGAGCCGTTTTTAGAGCTCATTTAGGCCTTAAAGTCAATGAATACGTGTGTAAAAAGCTCCTGAATTAATAGCATTTAAATTGCATGCTGGACAAGCTTAAATCAAACCCAAGGCGCAGGCGGGCTTGAAAATAACCAGCTTGTGACTATCGTTAAGACTTTTTTGCCAAGACCAGCAAGTCATGATCGCCCTTGATCAACAGCGTTGCCTCGGCTGCCATGGCGGCAAAACTAACATCGTAAAAAACGACTTTGCGCGTGTATGAGATTTTCAGCTTTCGTCGCTAAGTAATTCATCCAGTTTGTGTTGCGTCAACCCGCGATCACGCGCCTGGGCAGCCGTGACTTTCGGCGTGCGCTTGAGGCGGTTGGCGTGAAAGGCCTGCATGCCTTCGTCGTCTTGCGCCGACACCATCACGCCTACTACCGGGTTATGCCGCATCGCGCGAACAGAATCTTTTTGCGCCATGTCGATCTCAAGCCCGCACACAGTCCGCGTAATACCGCAGCTTGCCTTTGGCATCCACCTGCTCCACCAAGCCATGAATATCAGTTTCAAACCCTGGGCACTGGGCGTTGAACTCGCGTGCAAACTTCAGGTAATCAACGATCTTTTTATTGAACACTTCGCCTGGAATCAGCAACGGAATGCCTGGCGGGTATGGCGTGACCAGGCCGACGGTGATGCGGCCTTCAAGGTGGTCGATCTCGACCCGCTCTGTCGTGCGGTGGGCGATATTGGCGTAGGCATCGCTGGGCTTCATGGCGGGCTCCAGGTCGCTTTGGTAGACCTCGGTGGTTAGCCGCGCAATGTCGTACTTGGCGTACATGGTGTGGATGTGCTGGCACAGGTCGGCCAGGCCCATTTTTTCGTATTTTGGATGTTTTTGGCAAAACTCGGGAAGGATGCGCCACATCGGCTGGTTTTTGTCGTAGTCGTCCTTGAACTGCTGCAACGCCGTGAGCAGCGTGTTCCAGCGGCCCTTGGTGATGCCGATGGTGAACATGATGAAAAAGCTGTACAGACCGGTTTTTTCAACAATCACGCCGTGCTCAGCCAAAAACTTGGTGACGATGCTGGCCGGAATGCCGGTTTTGGCGAACTTGCCGTTCAAGTCCATACCCGGTGTAACGATGGTTGCCTTGATCGGGTCCAGCATGTTGAAGCCGGTCGCCATTTGCCCAAAGCCGTGCCAGTTGTTGGCACCGTTTTTGGCGGTCTTGGCGCTGCGCGACTCGCCTTTGATGATCCAGTCCTTGGCTTCGCCAATGCCTTCATCGACCAGCTTGTCAGGGCCCCAGACCTTGAACCACCAGTCAGTGCCGTATTCGTCATCAATCTTGCGCATGGCACGGCGAAAGTCGAGTGCCTCGGCAATGCTTTCTTCCACCAGCGCGGTACCGCCGGGCGGCTCCATCATCGCGGCGGCCACGTCGCAGCTGGCAATGATGCTGTACTGCGGGCTGGTACTGGTGTGCATCAAATAGGCCTCATTGAAGAGGTGCCTGTCGAGCTTGACGTCTTGCGAATCCTGTACCAGCACGTGGCTGGCCTGGCTGATGCCTGCCAGCAGTTTGTGAATCGACTGCGTGGCGTACACCACGGCATTTTTGGGACGAATACGGTTTTTACCCATCGAGTGGTAGGTGCCATAAAACGGATGAAATGCGGCGTGCGGCAGCCAGGCTTCGTCAAAATGCAGGTTGTCGATGTAGCCGTCGAGCATGCCTTTGATGGTCTCGGTGTTGTACAGCACACCGTCGTAGGTGGACTGGGTCAACGTCATCACGCGCGGCTTGACCTTGCTGGCATTCACGCCTTTTAGCAGAGGGTTGGCCGCAATTTTGGCGCGAATGGCTTCGGGCTCAAACTCGCTTTGCGGAATCGGACCGATGATGCCGAAGTGGTTGCGTGTGGGCTTGAGGAACACTGGAATCGAGCCCGTCATGATGATGGCGTGCAGGATGGACTTGTGGCAGTTGCGGTCAACCACCACCACATCGCCCGGCGCCACGGTGTGGTGCCACACCATCTTGTTGCTGGTACTGGTGCCGTTGGTCACAAAAAAGCAGTGATCGGCGTTAAAGATGCGGGCAGCGTTGCGCTCAGACGCACCAATCGCACCATCGTGGTCCAGCAACTGGCCCAGCTCTTCAACCGCGTTGCACACGTCGGCGCGCAGCATGTTCTCGCCATAAAACTGGTGGTACATCTGGCCCACGGGGCTCTTCAAAAACGCCACGCCGCCTGAATGGCCGGGGCAATGCCAGCTGTACGAACCGTCTTCGGCGTAGTCGAGCAGCGCCTTGAAAAACGGCGGTTGCACGCCTTCAAGATAGCTTTTGGCCTCACGCAAAATATGCCTTGCCACAAACTCGGGCGTGTCTTCAAACATGTGAATAAAACCATGCAGCTCGCGCAGAATGTCGTTGGGGATATGGCGTGACGTTTTGGTTTCGCCGTAGACATAAATCGGCACGTCCAGATTTTTACGGCGCACTTCTTCAATGAAGTTGCGCAGGTTCAGCACAGCGGGGTCCAGGTCGGGGCCAGGCGTGAACTCTTCGTCGTCAATCGACAAAATAAAGGCACTCGCCCTGCTCTGCTGCTGGGCAAACTGGCTCAGGTCGCCATAACTGGTGACACCCAGCACTTCAAAACCTTCGGTTTCAATGGCTTGGGCCAGCGCACGGATGCCCAGGCCGGAGGTGTTTTCAGAGCGGAAGTCTTCATCAATGATGACGATGGGGAAACGAAATTTCATGGCGGTGGTGTATCGTGAGCGAGGACAAGAACCTGGGGTTGAACCAGCGAAGTGTACGTAAATAAAGTGCTGCCCTCTTGCGCTGGCAACTATTTGCCGCAAAATGCGCATAAGGATTCTTCTGTTTCCTGTTTGATCTTTCAAACCAAAAACAAAAAAAGGAACTGCTCATGGCTGAATCGACGATCTGGTGGCTGCTCGCTGGCACAACGGTTGCCATTGAGCTGGCTACTGGCACTTTTTACCTGCTGATGATCAGTATTGGCCTGGCTGCGGCGGCTGTTGCTGCGCATCTGGGCACCTCCGTGACGGTGCAAACCGCCACCGCCGCTATCGTCGGTGGCGGTGCCGTGGTACTGTGGCACTGGCAAGGCAACAAGCGGCCCAAAGCTGCACCTGCCAATGCCAATTCGGACGTGCATATTGATATAGGCGAAGCCGTGCAGGTTGATCAATGGAACGCAGACGGCACCGCAAGCGTGAAATATCGGGGTGCCAACTGGACTGCCGTAGTGGGCGCGCCTTCGCTTGAGCCGCAGCAAACGGGACAATTCCGCATCAAGGAAATGATGGGCAACCGCCTGGTGATAGAAAAAATTTAATCTGAAAGAAATTTATGGAAATCGCGCTCATTATTTTTATCATCGCCATTATTTTTATCGTGCGCAGCATCAAGGTGGTGCCGCAGCAAAACGCCTGGGTGGTCGAGCGGCTGGGCAAGTACCAC
>JAYWBS010000235.1:0-10092 GCA_043781295.1 Polaromonas sp. | reverse complement strand
TCCGGACGGCCCAACGGTGCCAGCTCGGGCACCGTCTCACCCGACTGCAACGCGAGTTCAACCGCCAGCAGGCCGGTCAAGCGCTTGGCCCGGTCATCTACCCGCGTGGCCGCCGTGAGCCGGTCCAGCAACACATGCGCCGCGGCGTAGTCCCGTAGCTTCGCGGCCGCCAGTACGGCGGCATACAAAGCCCCCGCCCGCCGTGCCGGCGCTGGCTCTACGGCCAGTGGCATATTCGCTTCCGCCACCGTCTGACGCAGCGCATCGACGCCAGGGTTGGACAACACACGGGCGCGGGCACTCACCATGGCGTGCTCCAGCGTCATTTCGCTCGGCATTGCGGCGGAGCCCGCAGGCTGGCGCGCCTGCATATCGGCGATACGTTCCGTGGTCAGCGGGTGGCTGCGCAAATAGGGAAACGAGCCGTTGTCCGTCAATCGCGAGGCTTGCTGCAATTTTTCGAACATCGAGATAAATCCCTGTGGCGCAAACCCGGCCTGCGTCATGACGCCGAAACCCACCCGGTCGGCTTCACGCTCCATATCGCGCGAAAAATTAAGCTGGCTCTGGATCGCCACGGCCTGTCCGCCAACCAATAACGCATTCGCCGCATCCGGGCTCTTGCTGGCCGCGATCGCGCCCAGAATCATCGCGCCAATCACCCAGGGGGTTTGGGCGCTTTGCCGGGACATCAGGCGCGAAATATGGCGCTGCGTCACGTGGCTCAATTCATGCCCCAGTACCGACGCCAACTCATCGCGACTGCTGACAACGGCAATCAAACCCAGGTTCAACCCGAGGTATCCGCCGGGCAAGGCAAACGCGTTGACGGTCCGGTCTCGCCCGAGCAATATCTGCCAGGCAAATCGCTGGTCGAGTTCGGGCGACATACCCCCTGTGGCGCGGGCAGCAGCCAGCAGTGACTGCCAGACTCCGTCGACATATTCGAACAGCACCGGGTCATCGATGTAATCCGGATCATGGTAAATCTCGCGCGCAATACGGTCACCCAGGCGCCGTTCGGTAGCTGCGGCGAGTTCGCTGCCGTCGCCCAGGGCGGGAAGCTGACTGGCACTCGGCCTTGCCACAACAGCCGATCCGGCTGGCCGGGCCATCGCGTCGGTCTGCGCATAGGCATACGGCTGAAATGCCGACCCGCCTATCACCAATACAGCGGCCAAACGCGCCTGCGCCAGCAACATCGCAAATGGCCTCGGAATACTTGAATTGGTCAAAATGAATCCCGTGCCATAGTAGCCTGCATCTTCCGGGCCTCGTCTTGTTGGAGCATGGTCGTATGATGCAAGATGCGGATGAACCCTTCGTAAAGCCAGGTTTCCACCTGATTCTGGCGCGCAATTTATTGGCGCGCAAATGCCCCCGATCAAAGCTTCTTTTTCATGAACTCCCTGACCCATTTTGATGCGCAAGGCCAAGCCCATATGGTAGATGTGGCCGCCAAACCCAGCACGCACCGCAAGGCGGTTGCGGGCGGACGGATCGATATGCAACCGGACACACTCGCCATCATTGAAGCGGGAACCGCCAGCAAGGGCGATGTGCTGGGTATTGCCCGCATCGCAGGCATCCAGGCCGCCAAGAGGACCAGTGACCTGATCCCGCTGTGCCACCCTTTGGCATTGACACGTGTTGCGGTTGATTTTCAAACCACCCGTCCAGACGCATCACAGGTCAACAGCGTTTACTGCACTGCCACCGTAGAAACCGTGGGACCCACCGGTGTGGAAATGGAGGCGCTGACTGCAGTGCAGGTGGCCTTGCTGACGATCTACGACATGTGCAAGGCGGTGGACCGCGGCATGACCATCAACGACGTGAAGCTGTTGCAGAAACATGGAGGGGCAACCGGCAGCTTTACGTCCGGGTGAGCAGCGTCTTGCCTGCTGAGACTGCCTATGTCTTCGGGGCCTTGGTCATGGACATTTTGCTCACTCGGCTGGTGGGGGCACATCCAACGGCAACTCCTGGGCCTGGGCCTGGGCCTGGGACCAGCGTGCATGCTCGATCGGGAACGCGGCACGGTAGCGTGCCAAGTGGAGCTGCGCCTCGTCGTCGCGGCCCAGCATCACGGCGCTCTCGATCAGCTTCTCGGCGACCCTTGCTTCCGGCGAGAAATGCAGCAAATCATGGGCCAGGGCGTTGATATGGGCGGCATTGTCTGCGCTTACTTCCGTCGTGGTGAGTTCGGCAAACCGAACCTGGTTACGGAACAACCATGAGCCGCCGATCTTCTCCAGCGTATTTTCCCTATAAGCCGGCGAACGCATGTTGGGAGCGAGGTAGATCTGGCTTATGCGGTGGTAATCCCACCCCGCATAGGCGACGCCGGCCAGCATCAGCAGCGATAGACATCCCACAACTACCCTGGCAAGAGGCGACCGAACAGCGACGTGATCATCGTGTCGTTTCGCCATCCCGGCGGTGTCTGCATGCACCGTCCTTCCGGTAGACCATAACAAGCAGATGCACAGACCGGCGGCGATCTGGAACGGCCCGTACCACAGAGGGTATTCCAGCATGCTGTGCAGCATGATCAATGCCAGCACCGCCCACGCCATTTGGCGTGTCGGATGGGCCTCCCGCCAGGGCTTGGACCGCCACACCAGCCAAACACCCAATCCACAAAATAGCATGGCCACCGGCAGGCCAAGCTCCACCGCAAGATGCAGCGGCAGGTTATGGGCGTTGTCGAGAATTTCGCAAAACCTGGGGCCAGGATAAAGCGTCATGAAATGGGCGTAGCCCAGTTCGCCCCAGCCCCAGCCCAACCAGGGCTTCTGGGCAATCAGATGCAGGACATTGCTCCACAGGGTCAGGCGGCTGGCACACGCCGGTGCGCCATCGTGCAATCTGGCCAACATTCCATGGGACGTTGGGTCCAGGCCGGCCAGTCTTGGTAGCGCAAAAACGGCCACTGAATATGCAAGCGCGGCGGCCAGCATTACACGGCGTACACCTGGCTGCTTGAAGCGTCCCCACACAAGAAACATGCCCGCCAACATCAACAGCTCAAGCAATCCTGTGCGAGAAGAAGATGCCGCATTGCCAATCGCCAAGAGCACTGCAGCCGCGAGAAGCCAGGCCGTCGGAAATATGGGCACAGTGACCAAGGATGAATGTGTCGCTTCTTCAGGCGACGCGAATGGCCGTCTGTGGCAGGTGACACACCAAAGCAGGGCCGCCAGTCCCATGTTCGTCAGTGTCGCGAACTGGTTGCGCTGGCGCAGATTCGCGAAAGCTTCGCCTAAAACGGTGTGGTTTACCCACGGCGACAATTGATCACTTAAGCCGAAATACTGGAGTAGGCCCAAGACACTACTCATTAACGCAGCAATCAGCCACGCCGCTACTGAGTTCCTCGCCAAACTAGCCACATCCATTTGTCGAACCAGAATCGGCAAGACCATTGCAGTGCATGCCAGCGTGACAAAGCTTTGCACTGCTGGCGACGATGGGCCGGCGGCAAAGGGGTTTAGCCAAGGCAAAGCGAGGGCCAGCAAAAGCAAACCGTTGTCCACGGAAAGTGGGAGAAGCATCACTTTAGGCATTTGCGTGGACCTGCTACTCGATCCAGTCATCAATTGTTGTTTGACTCCGAATTGATAGATTTGAATGCCCAAGCTTCGAACATCCCGCGATAGGCTCGCTCGATGTCACGGGTGAACCCAACCTCGTCCATTAGGCAGCTTTGCCGCATCTGGCGACGCAGACCTGCACGTATGCGCGCCAGATGGTACAGATCTTGGGCGAGCTTCACTGCCACGTCGACATACTCTTCTTCCGAGTGGGCGATCCATCCCGGTTCGCCCAAACCATGCAGGACAGCCGCTCCCAATCGTCCCACGCTGGGACGACCAGCGAGCGTTACATAAGGCACGCCCATGTACAGGGACTCGAACAGCGTGGTGCCAGAGTTGTGGGGAAAACAGTCCAATGAAATATCCATGCTGCGCAACAGATCCCATGGCGGCGAGTGGTAGCCAATTTGAAATCGCTCACGCTCGATTCCCAGCGCCACGAACTGTGAAGCCAGTGCGTCTCGCGTGGGCTCATCCGCGTAACTCTTGCTGTCCACTAGGAGTCTGGATTTCGGTACACGCTTGAGAATTTCGGCCCAAACACGAACCACGCGGGAGTTAATGCGCACCGGACGGGTCAAAGTGCCAAAAGTTACATATCCACGGCTTGCGGCAGGCAACGCGCCTTCAGCGCCCATTTCAGGGCTTGATCGGTAAACGAAAGACGTCCTATCCATGCGCCAAAGCCTTTCTGCAAACAAGGCCTCGCAGCCCATTGGCGCCGCAACCGCATCCGTTAAATAGTAGTCAATGGCGGACAAGCCCGTGGTGTAGCCGTAACCCATCCAGGACAATGAAATTGGTGCCGGTTTCCTGGCGAAGACTCGCAACCGATTACCATCCGTGTGGCCCGCAACATCCACCAAAATGTCGATCCGGTCATCGCGGATCATGCAAGCTACTGCTTCATCAGACTGTCCAACCGTGCTGCGCCAATGCGCCACCATGTTTTTAGCGCGCAATGTGACGGCGTCTTCGCGGATGACTTGCGCGTATGCAAAAATCTCGAACGCCAGAGCGTCATGTTGCGATAACACCGGCTCCAGGAATTGCATGACCGAGTGATGGCGAAAATCTGGTGAGACATATCCAATGCGCAGGCGCCGACTGCATGATCGGTCATTGGCAAAGGCCGTCCAGGTCGTTCGCAGCGGCAATCCGACAGCTTGGTCAAACCGCTTGTAAGCCGCGTAAATTTCAGTCGCTTCCATCTCCGGGTGGTAATTCAGTGCAAACAGCAGATTGCTGTTTGCTGCCTTGTTGTCGGGACTGACGATCAGAGCCTTGCGGTAATAGTCAATTGCATCGTCCAGTCGAGCCTCTGACAAACGAGCCGATCCAATGTTGCACAGCGTCGACGTCAAATTTGGGTCGATCACCAGCGCCTGCATGAACGCCTGCAGAGCCTGTTGCGTTCGCCCCTGTTCATGCAAAGCGATGCCCATAATGTTATGGGCCATGGCAACATTGGGCTTGAGCCGTATCGCATCTCGGCATTGGTCGACAGCGCCAATGAAATCGCCACCGGCCAACAAAGCACTGGCCAAGTTCAGGCATGTATCGGATTGCAACGGCTCCAGCGACATGGCCTGCCGATAATTCGCCATAGCCTGTGAGAGGTGGCCTCGCAACAAGTGCATGTTGCCGACTTGGTTGTGAAACTCGGCATTCGAAGGCTGCAGACTCAAAGCATTCTGGTAACGAATAAGCGCCGCATCGACCCGATCTTGCTTTTCCAGGATCTTGCCCAAATTCATGTGTGCCTGGGCAAAGTCCGGCTGGATCGACAAAGTCTGTACGAAACACGCCGTAGCCGCTTCATAGTCCGCCTCGAAAAAAAGCAAATTCCCCAGATAGAAATGGAAATCCGCTAAAGCCGGGTTAAGGCTCAATCCTTTCAAAATAATGTCTTTCGCCGTTTCAAATTGTCCGCTTTGAAACATCACACGACACAGATCCCGGTAGGCCAATTCAAAGTCCGGCCGCAGTTCAATCACCTTGCGATACGCCTGGACTGCGGAAAGGAGGTCCTTGTCATGCTCCAAAATCCCGCCCAAGATATACCAGGCATCCATATTTGTTGCATCGAGTGACAATGCCCGCTCCAGTGAAAGACGCGCTTTGTCGTACGCCTTCAGTTCTGACTGGGTGAAGCCCAAATTGACCAAGGCCGCCACGTCGGAGGGGCTGAGGTCCACGGCATTCTGGTAACAAAGCGCTGCTTCGGCCAAGTCGCCCGTGTCTAGTAATTCGTTACCACGCTTGCGCCAATCGCCCGGGTCCATCGCCAATCGGTGGGCGGGAGAGTTCTGAATCGAATCCTCAAGCCTCGCCTGCAGGGACCCTCGGTGTTGTTCAAACTTTTGGGCCAGCCATTTCAGCATGGATGCCCCCCATGATCGATCCACGAACCGGAGTGACCTTTCATTGGAGCCTGGCGACCAACCATCGCGTCAGCTTGTCAATGTAGGCATCGTCGTAACCAGCGTCCTTTAGTGCCCACTTGAAAGTGTTGCCCATTTGCGCAAGCTTGTAGGTATTGAGCTTGCCCTGTTGCTTGAAGCCCGCGATCTGGAGACCCATTTTTTCAAGCACCTGTTGGCTCTTGTTCGCGAATTTCTTTTCACTCAACCCAGAGTTCGGTGGCATGCGTTCAATGTAAAAGCGAGCCATGGTTGCGCCAAATTCTTTTGCCGCGAGGGCATCAAACCAGGAAAACAAACCGCCCCCTCCGAATTGAAAGCTTTGCTGTCCAGAGGTGACGCTCCGCAAAGACAACGGGCACTGTCACTCTGTAGCTCAGTTGAGATTATGACAAATCGGGTTGCCGCTGATTTTTCAGTTTGGCCATGAGACCGCTGCAACGAAAGGATTGCCAAGCGATCGACTTACCCAAACCCCCTTGGCTGCCGCGCATTCAGATTCAGGGGCAACGCCACACAATTTTCTTAACCACAACTGTGCTTCAACCGGTCGGTGGTTCATCGCGAGGGCGGTAGCAAGTTTCAGGAAAGCCCCCGTACTGGGATATGTACTGGTGACCATTCGCATCCATTCCAGGTCCTTGGCGCTCATACCACTTCCAGGGTCAGCTCTGGCCATACGAATGAACTCACGCAGTTGGGTCAGCAATACGACGTCCGGTGGTCCGCCAGGAGATTCAGTCTTGATATGGGCCCATTCAAAACGCAGTCCCTGGTAACTTGTTTCTATTCGGAAGTAGTCACGGATCAACAGTGCCAGAAGCCCCACTGACACCAACCATAATGCAATAACGCTCCAACGGCCCACGACAAAAATGGGCCGCTGATCCAATCGAACATTGAGTGCTCCCATGACCAAGCCGACCGGGAGCAGAAAATAGGCATGGTGCAGGGGCAGCTCCAGCATGGCGTGATTGCTCACCACCAGCACCAACAGCAACAACACAGCGTCTTGCGGACCGCGCACCGCACGAAGACATCGCCACAACCACCTTATGACAAAGATCGAAACAAACAGCCCAACAGGGATTCCGCACCAGAGTACGAAATCCAGAAAAAGGTTGTGTGCATGCGAAAACCAGGCGTGCAGCGCAGGGTGGTTCAACGCTGCTGCCAAGTGCGCCTGACCCGCTTGATTCCATCCATACCCCACAAAGGGATGCTGTAACGCCGCGTCGATGAAAAGCCTCCAGACCGCTGGCCGGAGTTCACTGGAAATGCGGACAATATCGCGTTCATTCCCAGGCAGTGCAAGCAGCAGAAGCTGGTTCAACCAGCCCTGTGCAGCAACGCACACGACAAAATACAGGCCCAAGCCAGTGGCAATCCAGGGCCAGCGAGGGTCTGGCCATAAACGATGCCAAATCCAACTCGCACCAATCAATATTAAAAGCCCTATCCATGCCGTACGAGACTGCGTCAGCGCAAGGCCAAACAGCAAGTAGACGATCATAAATAATGCAGTCCATGCACCGATACGCTGCCGGACATGACCCCAGACCGCAGCCAGAACGCCCCATAACAAGAACGTACCCAACTGGTTCGGTTGGCCAAAGTTAGCGAACGGACGTCCCCTATCCGCCATGGCCCAGATATCGAGCAAATCCAAAGCAAGCCACTGGTGCAGTTGCAAACCGACTGACAATAAGGCAGCGATACCAATCGCCAGGAACAATCCGTCGGCGACCTGACCGGGACTTCTGGACTCCCACCTGGCGCCGGTCACCAATGCCAGCAGGAAGCCGATCAAATAACAGCTAACGATCCAGGCGGTACCAGAAAACATCACCAAGCCAAAGCTGTACTGGACCAGGGGGACAGAGACAAGTACCGCGGTGACTAACGTTACGTCATGACAGACTACGGGCCCAACCACGCGTAATATCACTGCGGCGGCAGCCAACGACAACATGATGGCCATCCAGGCGTCCATGTGAAAAGTCGACCACGGTGGATAGTGGTTTGGCAAAAGCCACGCCATTCCTAGCGCCCAAGCCCAGCCGACCAGCCAAAACGGCGTGAGAGGTTGTTTGATTGTCACTGGCGTTACATATGTTCTAGGCAGAGGAAAACACGGACTAATGTGCGAGATACACCTACGGACACAAGCTGAGCGTCTATCGGCACAGGAGCCGCCATTATCCGCTGCGCCCCTGCCCACGCCATCGCCATCGCTCATGATGCCGCTGCTCAAACAGGCCCAGATCAACCAGATCACTCCGGCCTCCCCGGCGTACTACCGCACTGAGGCGGCACGTCCCTGTCGACAATTGTTCACAAATGGCAGGCCAATGAATTGCCAGATGTCGGGCCGTCTGGTCCATGTCCAGTCCGTCCACGCCCTCAGCCCCCTTGTTGGCCCGCACCTGCTTGAACGCTCGCCTCAGGTTCTCTCTTGTCAGCGCCGCTTAAAGTAGCATTGACCGTGTTCCCGGTTGCACATCGCGAGCAGCCCTAATCGTCGCTGGCAGATTCACGCCCGGCTTCGCCGAGCGCACCCCCGCCCGCCCCCGGTTCTCCGGGCATCTGACGGAATGCTGGCAGCATCAACATGGCCGCGAACTCTCCTCCTCGTTCGGTCCTCCGCCCTTGGTCTTCTCCCACAGTGGGCAGCGACTCACGTGAATGCGACCTCTGCTGACTTCTCGCTCCGGCTCAATCACCGCCGCCCTTTCAGGCACAAGGCGAGATCTCCCCTGGTAAGAACGCACTCCTTCGCTGCACAACCGCCGGATTTACGCCACTTCGCCATGATCAAAAGGGCTTTGGGGTTTCATGCCCGCTCGCCCTGCTGGTCAGCACCTTCCATTCGGCTCTTGTCAACGGACCAGCAATTTGCGCTCTGCACTTCCTTCCGACACCGGTCGCTCTCATGCGGCTGCGCTTGCACTTCGCTCGCTGTGATCAACTTACGGCGGGACTTGCACCCGCAGTATTGCGCCCATGCTGCGCGCACCATAAAAAAGCCCCCGTTCGGGGGCCTTTTTCAAGGGTTCCCGGATCGCGCAAAAACTTACCTATTTGCAGCTGGAGGGCCGATACTTGCTGTCAATCGACCCACCACAGGTCCAGACGACTACCCCAGTCGAAGCTTCATAGACAGCAGTCATTTCTATGGTACTTCCGACGATCTTCGGATCCTTTGCCGCAGTAGCTATGATCTTTATGCCATCCCAAGACACGCCACTAACCCACTGGGAAACTTGGTTTACAGGGGTAAAACTACCTGCTGAGGGAAGCCCACTGTAAGTAGCGGCCGCCTCTGCTACACCAGTTTTGGCACCCGATGCGGCCAGCATGACTTCTGTCACCTTGGCACGTATGGTGTAGTCTTGGTAGGCAGGCAACGCCACGGCAGCCAAAATACCGATGATCGCAACTACGATCATCAATTCGATCAGGGTAAAGCCTTTTTGCATGGAACGCTTCATAAATAACTCCTTGGGGAAAATAAACAAACGAGAATCAATTTATAAGCAGATTCCGCGCCAATCAATTTCTCACAGTGATAAGACCGAAAATATTCGGAGATTGACCCGCTTTGTCATCAAGCATCAGCGTCCCCGACTATCGAAAAATGTAGAGCGACATTTTTGTCGCTCCATTTGTGTCACTTGATGCAAACCGACCTGACCATTTTGATGTCGGTCAGGCCCATCATGATCTTTTCCATGCCGTCCATCTTCAGCGTGCGCATTCCGCCTTCAACCGAGGCTGCAAAAATTTCGGCCACGCGGGCACGTTCCTGGATGAGCTTCTTGATGTCGTCGTCGGCTATCAGGAGTTCATGCAGGCCAATGCGCCCTTTGTAGCCGGTCTTGTTGCATTTGTCGCAACCCACATGGCGGTAAAACTTGAGTTGCCCGTCCTGCCCATAGGTTTTGACCCAGATTTCGATTAGCTTCTTCGTTTCGTCCGCATAGTCAAGCTTCCATGCCTTCGAATGCCGCAATTCTTCCGCATACTCGGCGGCAAAAAGCCGGAGTTCTTCGGCATCCGGCACATAGGCT